>NZ_JBVISF010000011.1:0-249861 GCF_055575675.1 Streptomyces sp. NPDC034043 | reverse complement strand
GGCGCCTGTTCCGGGTATGTCCTGCGGAGCGGTACCGGGCGCCGAATTCATCTCGTTTTAGCCCCGGACGACACCCCACCCCGTCCCCGCCCCCTCGCGTAGCCGTTTGGCCGTCCCGCCGCTTTGGCCTCGCAGGCGTGCTGCCGGCAACTCCAGCTTTGTCGGCAAACCCAGCCTCGCCGGCGTTTGAGGCGTGGGGGTCTGGGGGCTGGCCCCCAGGAGACGGTCCGCAGACGGGCGGGCTGCGCAGGCACATCCAGCCCCGCCGGCGTTTGAGGCGCGGGGCCGGGGCGGAGCTCCGGGGAACGGGGGAAGGGCGGGCAGGGGAACGGCCCCGCGCAGCGGTGGCGGCGGCCACGGCGACGCTGCGTTAGAAAGGGGGGCCGGCCCGTACCGACCCAGGAGGCCCCGCATGACCGTGACCGAGATACCCGGCCCCCTCGTCGGGACGGACTGGCTCGCCGCGCGCCTCGCAGAGGTCGTGGTGCTCGACGCCTCCGTCGGGGCCCACCGCGCCGCCCCCGCGAGGATCCCCGCCGCGCGGCCCTTCGACCTCGACGGCGCCCTCTCCGACCACTCCGCGGCGGCCCCGCACACGATGCCCTCCCCGGCGGCGTTCGCCGAGGCGCTGCGGGGGCTCGGGGTGGACGACTCCGACACGGTGGTGGTCTACGACGGTGCCGGGATCTACTCCAGCGCCCGGGCCTGGTGGATGCTGCGCGCGATGGGCTTCGACCGGGTGGCCGTGCTGGACGGGGGCCTGCCCGCGTGGGCCGCGGCCGGGCTGCCCGTCGAGGCCGCGGCGGCGGCGTACGACGGCCCGCGCGGCTCCTTCACCGCCCGGCCCCGCGCCGGGCTGCTGGTGGACGCCGCAGCCGTCTCGGCCGCCCTCGCCGACCCGGCCGTCGCCGTGCTCGACGCCCGTACCCGGGAGCGCTTCGCCGGCACCGCGCCGGAGCCCCGGCCGGGGCTGCGCGGCGGGCACATGCCGGGCGCGCTGAACCTGCCGTTCGGCGAGCTGCAGGGGCCCGGCGGGCTGATGCGCCCCGCCGGGGAACTGCGTGAGGTCTTCGGGGCGTTGGCGGGGGAGCGGGAGCGGCTGTACTTCAGCTGCGGTTCGGGCGTCACGGCCTGCGTGCTCGCGCTGGGCGCCACCCTCGCCGGGTACGAAGGGCTGGCGGTGTACGACGGCTCGTGGAGCGAGTGGGGCCTGCCCTCGGAGCTGCGGCCGGTGGTGACCGGGCCCTGACCGGGGGTGGGGTTAACCCCACCGCGGCTCCGGATACCTGCACCAGCGCGGGCGGGCCCCCGGCTCGGCAGACTCGGCCGCATGCGCACTTTGACCCGTACCGTCCTCGCCGCCACCGCCGCGGCCCTCCTCCTGTCGGGCTGCTCGTTCGTGGAGGAGGCCAGGCTGAAGACCGCCGACGCGGACACCACCGTCGCCGAGGCGGTCACCGCGGTGGAACTGACGGGCCTTCGGCGGGGTTCCGTCGAGGTCGTGCCGGGCAGCGGCCCCGGGGTGGCCGTCCGCCGGGTCGTGCACTACCGGGGCGACACCGCGCCCGTGCCCGGTCAGCGGGTCTCGGCCGGGGTGCTGCGCTTCACCGACGGCTGCCCGGGCGACGGGGACACCTGCTGGGTCGACTACCGGCTGGAGGTGCCGGCCTCGGTGAAGCTCACGGCCGGCAGCAGCAGCGGTGACATCAGGGTGACGGGCGTGGCCTCCGCCGAGCTGGAATCCTCCTCCGGCGACGTCCGGGCCGAGCGGATCACGGGCCCGCTGAGGATCCGTACCTCCTCCGGGGACCTCAGGGCCGAAGGCCTGTCCGGCTCCGAGTTCGAGTTCCGGTCGGGCTCCGGGGACGCCACCGTCGGCTTCGAGGAGGCGCCGGCCTCGGTGTCCTTCACCACCGGCTCGGGCGACGTGACCCTGCGGACGCCGCAGGCCCCGTACCGGGTGTCGGCCACCACCGGCTCGGGCGAACGGGACGTGTCCCTCGCCGACGCCCCCGACGCCCCCTCCCGCATCACGGTGCGCACCGGCTCCGGCGACATCCGGCTTTCCGCAGCGAGCTGACGGCGCGTCGCGCTCCGGTGTTGTTCGCCCCCGGCGAACGGGTGTTGGGGAACAATGGGCGACGCAGAAGCATTGAGTCGGCATAGCTCAACTTCACTGCCGGAGGGAAGATCATGGCTTCGACGTCCGTAACGCTCACCCTGCCCGTACTGCCGCTCGACGACGAGGTCGTACTGCCCGGGATGGTCGTTCCCCTGGACCTGTCCGACGCCGAGGTGCGCGCAGCCGTCGAGGCGGCGCAGGCGGCGGCCGGGACCGGGAAGCCCCGGGTGCTGCTCGTGCCGCGGGTCGACGGCACGTACGCGGGGATCGGAGTGCTGGGGACCGTCGAACAGGTCGGGCGGCTCTCCGACGGGGATCCCGGGGCGCTGATCCGCGGGCGCGGCCGCGTCCGGATCGGCGCCGGGACCACCGGGCCGGGAGCGGCGCTCTGGGTCGAGGGGGAGACCGTCGAGGAGAAGGTGCCCGACCCGCTGCCCGGGGCCGTCGCCGAGCTCGTCAAGGAGTACAAGGCCCTCGCCACCAGCTGGCTCAAGAAGCGCGGCGCCTGGCAGGTCGTGGACCGGGTGCAGCAGATCGAGGGGGTTTCCGCCCTCGCCGACAACAGCGGGTACTCGCCGTTCCTGACCGTGGCGCAGAAGGTGGAGCTGCTGGAGACCATCGACCCGGTCGCCCGGCTCCGGCTCGCCGTCAAGGCGCTCACCGACCACCTCGCCGAGCAGGACGTCGCCGAGTCCATCGCCAAGGACGTCCAGGACGGCGTCGACAAGCAGCAGCGGGAGTTCCTGCTGCGCCGCCAGCTGGAGGCGGTTCGCAAGGAACTGCGCGAGCTGGGCGGCGACAAGGAGGGCGAGGAGTCCGACGACTACCGGGCCCGCGTCGAGGCCGCCGACCTGCCCGAGAAGGTGCGGGAGGCCGCGCTCAAGGAGGTCGACAAGCTGGAGCGGGCCAGCGACCAGAGCCCGGAGGGCTCCTGGATCCGCACCTGGCTGGACACGGTGCTGGAACTGCCGTGGAACGAGCGCACCGAGGACGAGTACGACATCCAGGGCGCCCGGGCGGTCCTCGACGCCGAGCACGCGGGGCTGGACGACGTGAAGGACCGCATCACCGAATACCTCGCCGTGCGCAAGCGGCGCGGCGAGCGGGGGATGGGTGTCATCGGGGGCCGCCGCGGGGGCGCCGTGCTCGCGCTCGTGGGCCCGCCCGGCGTCGGGAAGACCTCGCTCGGCGAGAGCGTGGCCCACGCCATGGGCCGCAAGTTCGTGCGCGTGGCCCTCGGCGGCGTGCGGGACGAGGCCGAGATCCGCGGCCACCGGCGGACCTACGTCGGCGCCCTGCCCGGCCGTGTCGTGCGGGCCATCAAGGAGGCCGGGTCCATGAACCCGGTCGTGCTCCTCGACGAGATCGACAAGGTCGGCTCCGACTTCCGGGGCGACCCGGCGGCCGCCCTGCTGGAGGTCCTGGACCCCGCGCAGAACCACACCTTCCGGGACCACTACCTGGAGGTCGAGCTGGACCTCAGCGACGTGGTCTTCCTCGCGACCGCCAACGTCCTGGAATCCATTCCCGAGGCCCTCGCCGACCGCATGGAACTGGTCCGCCTCGACGGGTACACCGAGGACGAGAAGATCGTCATCGCCCGCGACCACCTGCTGCCCCGCCAGCTGGAGCGCGCCGGCCTCACCGCCGAGGAAGTGGACCTCCAGGAAGACGCGCTGCGCAAGCTGGCGGGCGAGTACACCCGCGAGGCCGGCGTGCGCACCCTGGAGCGGTCCATCGCCCGCCTCCTGCGCAAGGTCGCCGCCCAGCACGAGCTCGGCGAGCGCGAGTTCCCCTTCGCCATCGGGGCGGGCGAGCTGCGCGGCCTGATCGGCCGGCCGCACCACGTCCCGGAGTCCGCCCAGGACCCCGCGGAGCGGCGTACCGCGGTGCCCGGCGTGGCCACCGGCCTCGCCGTGACCGGGGCCGGGGGCGACGTCCTGTTCGTCGAGGCCTCGCTCGCCGACCCGGAGACCGGCGCCGCCGGGCTGACCCTCACGGGCCAGCTGGGCGACGTCATGAAGGAGTCGGCGCAGATCGCCCTCAGCTTCCTGCGCTCGCACGGCGCGGAGCTGGAGCTGCCGGTCGCCGACCTGAAGGACCGGGGCGTGCACATCCACTTCCCGGCGGGCGCCGTCCCCAAGGACGGCCCGAGCGCGGGCATCACCATGACCACCGCGCTGGCCTCGCTGCTGTCCGGCCGCCAGGTGCGCACGGACGTGGCCATGACCGGCGAGGTGTCGCTGACCGGACGGGTGCTCCCGATCGGCGGGGTCAAGCAGAAGCTGCTCGCCGCGCACCGGGCCGGGCTGACCACCGTGATCATCCCCAAGCGGAACGAGGCCGATCTGGACGACGTCCCGAGCGAGGTGCTGGAGGGGCTGGAGGTGCACCCGGTGACGGACGTACGCCAGGTGCTGGAGCTGGCCCTCGCCCCGGCCGTGGTGTCCTTCGGCAAGGCCGCCTGACCGGCCCCGGCCCCTTCTCCGGCAGCCCGGGGGACCCCCACGGCGGGGCCCCGGGCCGCCGGCGCGCACGCTGCGAAATACTGGTCCCGAACAGGGGTGCCACGGTGCGCCCCGCCATCGATGGGAGCGGCACGTGCACGGCAGCGAAGACCAGGAGTTCCTCGCCCTGGAGCGGGAGCTGTCCGTCTTCCTGAGGCGTGCCCGGGCCTCCTCCGGCGAGATGGCCCGCGCCCTGCACCCCGAGCTGGAACCGGCCGCGTACGGTCTGCTGGTCCGGCTGGAGGCGGCCGGCCGCCAGCGGGCCACCGAGCTGGCCGCCTACTTCGGCGTCGGCAAGGCCACCATGAGCCGCCAGCTGCGCGCCCTGGAGGTGCTGGGGCTGGTGGCCCGCGAGCCGGACCCCGCGGACGGCCGCGCCTTCCTCGTCGGCCTCACCGCGGAGGGCCGGGAGCGGTTCCTGCGGGTACGGGGGGCCCGGCGCGAGCGGTACATGCGCAAGCTGGCGGACTGGGACCGGGGCGAGGTCGCGGAGCTGGCGAGACTGCTCAACCAGCTGAACTCCGGCGAGGAGTAGCCCGGCCGGGCGGCTCACAGCTCCGCGTACACCGCCGAGGCGTCGTCGTGCCGCTTGTACCGGGCCGGCGGGCGCAGCGGATCCGACTCCACGGCCCGGACCCGCCCGATCAGCCCCTGCGCGCCCTCCTTGCGCAGCACGTCCAGGCAGGCCGCCCAGTCGCCCTCCCCGAACGTGTCCGTCCAGCGGCTCGCCCCGTCCGTCAGCGCCGCCACCGCCCGCACCTCCGCGCGCGGGGTGCGCCCGGTGACGGCCCGGGCCGCCACCGCCGGGTCCGCGGCCGCCGTGAAGAAGCCCCCCTCGGCGTTGCGCAGCGCGTCGGTCGCCGCCACCGAGCCGCGCACCTCGCCCGGCACCCGGTCCAGCCGGTCGTCGAGCACCGGCGTGACCGCACCGCCGGGTCCGCGGAGGAGGAGCACGGAGTCCGAGAGCACGAGGTGCTCCACGTGCGCCTCGTCCCAGCGGACCATCACCACCGTCGCCTGCGGGGTCCGGACGTGAGAAAGGTCACAGGTGTCGCGGTGTGCGTCGGCGGTGTCGTCGATGGCCCGGGCCAGGACCGCCTCCAGGGGCATGTCCCGCCGCGATCCGGACAGTTCGGTCAATCGGCCGCCGAGCCGGGTGGAGAACCAGGGCACTCCGTGCACGCATCCGTCGTCCCCGCGGGGCGGGGTGACCCCGTCCAGGACGATCACGACGCCCCCTCCCGAAGCGGGCGCCGACGCCGACACCCAGTCCTGATTGGGGTGTTCCGGATTGCCGGGTTCGGAGGCCAGGTCGATGCGCATGCGGGCATTCTGCCCGGCGTTGGCCGGCGGAAGGGGGCAGGTCCGTACCAATGCCGGGAGTGGGGTGCCGGACCGTCCGACGCCCCCGCCCGCCCGCTCCCCGCGACATGTGGGCGCGCATACTGCCAAAGCCCGCCGCGTTCTTTCAACCACCCGTCCACGGCGGGCCCCTGACACCCGGTGCCCGAGTTGGTCGGCCCCTCCTCCGTGATGTTCACTCCTTCGAGTGGCCGGGTGGGCGATGTGCGGCTCTCCTCCCAACACACTGCGAAGGTCTGAGGCGGTACGAGGGGGCAGGGGGCGTTTACTTGTTGACCGGCCGTAACCTCGGCCACACGAGTAGACGAGCACGAGCACACGTACAGGATTGCGAGCACCGGTGCAGAAGAAGCGGTCTCGGAAGAACGGCACCGCCAGCGCCGACGGACCCGCCAAGGCAGGACGGCGCGTACGCGTCCGCAGCAGGCTGGTGGTCGGGGTAGCAGTCGCCGGACTCACCGTCCTCGCGGCAGGCACCCCCGCCGTCGTTTCCGCCACGAGGGAACTGAACGACTCCCAGCGCCTGGTCACCCTGGCGGAACAGACCCGGCACGCCCTCACCCTCGCCCACCTCCTCGGCGACGAGCGCGACGCCGTCGTCGAGTACGCGGCCAAGGGCCGGCCCGGCAACGCCAAGGGCGCCGTCGACGAACGCACCGCGCGCACCGACCGGCAGATCGCCGAACTCAAGCCGGAGGCCGACGCGGAACTCGCCCGCGCCCTCGGCAAGGTCAAGGCCGTCCGCGCCGAAGCCGTCGACGGCAAGGGCACCGCCCTCGCCGCGCACCAGGCCTACGCCGGACTCCTCACCGAACTCCTCGCGCCCGGCGACCGCCTCGCCGAACTCACCCCGCCCCGCGCCGAGGCCGCCCTGGCCGTCACCCGGCCCATGGCCCCCCTCGGCCAGGCCGTCGACCAGGCCTCCGCCACCCGCGGACTGCTGCTCGCCGCCCTGTCCGTCCCCCGCGCCGAGCAGGCCCCGAACTCCGCCGTCGCCGACGAGCTCACCGGCGCCGCCCAGCGCTCCCGGGTCCGCGAACAGGCCGCCCTCGACGACTTCGCGCGCGCCGCCCGGCCCGGCGTACGCCAGACCCTCGCCGCCACCGTCACCGGCCCCGAGGTCAAGGCCGCCGAGGACCACCTCAAGCGGCTCACCGACCGGCCCACCCTGACCCCGGCCGACCGCAGGGCCACCGACACGGGCGCCGTCTCCGCCGCCCTCACCGCCCGCATCGACCGGATGCGCTCGGTGGAGTCCACCCTCGCCGGCGACCGGGCCACGGCCTTCACCACCCTGCGCGACGACGACGTGACCCGGCTGGAGCTGATGGTCGCCGGACTCGGCGTCCTCTTCCTCTTCGTCGTCGGCTTCTCCACCGCCGTCGCCCGCTCCCTCACCCGCCCGCTCTCCGTGCTGCGCCGCGGCGCCGAACGGCTCGCGACCCCCGAGGGCTCGCAGGAGCCGGTCCGCTTCACCGGCCGCAACGACGAGTTCGCCGAGGTCGTGCGCCACCTCAACGCGGTCCGCGAACAGACGGTCGCCCTGCACACCAGGGTCGCCGGGCTCGACGCCGACCGCCGCCGCCTCATCGGCCGCAACGAGGCCCTCGCCGGCGGCCGCGACGCCCTGGAACAGGAACTCAAGCAGCTGCGCGCGGGGCTGGAAGAGCACCGCCGCATCATGTCGACCACCTCCGTCTCGCTCTCCCTGCGCACCCTCGGCCTCGTCGAGCGCCAGCTCGCCGTCATCGAGGAACTGGAGTCCAAGGAAGGCGACCCGGACCGGCTCGCCACCCTCTTCAAGCTGGACCACCTGGCGACGGTCATGCGCCGCCACAACGAGAACCTGCTGGTCCTCGCCGGACAGGAACACGGCCACAGCCAGAGCCTGCCCGTGCCCCTGGTCGACGTCATGCGGGCCGCCGTCAGCGAGATCGAGCGCTACGAGCGCGTCGACCTCGCCGCCATGCCCTCCTACACCCAGATCGCCGGGCACGCCGCCGACGACATCTCGCACGTCCTCGCGGAACTCCTCGAAAACGCCACGACCTTCTCCCCGCCCGACGCCAAGGTGAAGGTGTCCGGCCGGCTGAACGACGCCGGCGACGTGGTCCTGTCCGTCGTGGACGAGGGCATCGGCGTCACCGAGGACCGCCTCGCCTCCCTGAACACCCGCCTGGCCACCCCCGACGCCTACGACGAGGAACCCGAGGCCGAACACGGCCTCGGACTCGGCCTGTACGTCGCCGGACGGCTCGCGGCGCGCCACGGCGTCACCGCCGAGCTGCGCACCGGCCGGCACGGCGGGCTGGAGGCCCTGGTCGTGGTCCCGGCGGCCCTGCTGCCGGACACCCCGCCGGCCTCCCCGGTGCACACCCTGGGCACGCCGGGCGCCCCCGCGTTCCAGCTGCCCGGCGTCATCGCCGAGGCCAACGAGAACACCCTGCCGCCGCGGCTGCGCACGGCCGCGGCCGAGCAGGGCACGGCCGGCGAGGCCGGCCCGGACGGCGAGCCCGCGGCCCAGGCCGGGCCGGTGTCCGTGGACGCGGAGCCCGCCAAGGTGGTCACGCTCGCCGAGGCCTTCGAGGCGGAAGCGGGCGAAGCGGCCGGAGCCGGCCAGGACCCGGCAGGGCAGGAGCCGTCCGGGACCGAGGCCTCCGAGGCCGGAGCCTCCGAGACCCACGAGACCCACGACTCCCACGAGACGCACGAGTCTGACGACTCTCACGAGTCCTACGAGTCCGACACCTTCGACGCCGGTTCGCTGGTGGCCGAGGCCTTCGGGGCCGGGGCCTTCGCCGAAGCCCGGCCCGCGGCGGCGCAGCCGTACCCGGACGCCGGGCTCCCCCCGGCCGACCAGGTCTTCACCGCCGCCGCCCCCGACGCCGGACAGGCCGCCGGCGCCGAGCCCGCCAAGGTGGTCACCCTGGCCGAGGCCTTCGACGAGGAGGCCCCCGCGGCCGAGGCGCCGGGCGGAGCGGGTCCCGAGCAGGAACTGCTCGCGCGGGTCGTGGCCGAAGCAGATGCCGAGGCCTTCGCGGTGGCCGACCCCGGGCACGGGGACGCCGTCGGGGGAGCGGACACCGCGCCCGGTGCACCCGTACAGGACGAAGGACACACCGAGTCGGCGTCCGACGCCGAACGGTCCAGCCACCGGCGGGCCGCCGACGCGGAGGACGGCTTCGTCCCCCGCCAGGGCAGCCACCCCGAGCCCATGGCCGAGCCCGCCACCGAAACCGTCACCGCCAAGGGCCTCCCCAAGCGGACCCCCCGCTCCGTGGCGGCCCCCGGCACCGCACGGCCCGCCGCGGCCCGCCCCGCGCCGCGCCGGGTCGACGCCGAGGAACTGCGCCGCCGGCTCGGCGGGTTCTACCAGGGCGCCCAGGACGGGCGCCGGGTCGTCGCGGCGGAACTCGCCCAGGACCGCCAGGACCCGCAGGACCGGGGGCAGGGGCACACCGACCAGGGGGACAGCGCACAGGAGGCACGCACATGACCGCGCCCAGTACGTACGGACTGAGCACCCAGGCCCGCAACCTGCAGTGGCTGCTGACCGACCTGGTCGAGGAGGTGCCCGGCGTCAACTCCGTGGCCGTCGTGTCCTCGGACGGGCTGCTGCTGCTCTCCTCCGAGCCGACGGCGGAACCCGCCCCCGGCGGCCGGCCCAAGGGCCCCCGCGGCGCCTCCGCCGACCTCGCCACCATCGTGTCCGGGCTCGGCAGCCTCACCACCGGCGCCGCCGCCCTCATGGAGTTCGGCACGGTCAAGCAGACGATGGTCGCCATGGAGAACGGCTCCGTCTTCGTCATGTCCATCAGCGACGGCTCCCTGCTCGGCGTGCACGCCACTCCCGACTGCGACATGAGCGTCGTCGCCTACCACATGGCCCTCTTCGTCGGCCGCGCCGGCCACGTCCTGACCCCCGAAGTCCGCAGTGAGCTGCGCCAGTCGATGGAGAAAAACCCGTGAGGAGTACGGCCTCCGACCGGCTGCCGATACGCGGCGCCGACCGCCGCCCCGCCCGCGTCCGCCCGTACTCCCTCACGGGCGGCCGCACCCGCTTCACGCAGGTGCTGCTGGTGGAGACCTTCGTCGCCACGCTCGACGGCGGCCCGGCCAAGACGCCCGACCGCATGCCCGAGATGCGCGCCATAGTCGAGGTGTGCCGCCGGATGCGCACCATCGCCGAGATATCCGCACTGCTGAAGCTGCCGCTCGGCGTGGTCCGGGTCCTCGTCGGCGACCTCGCCGACCAGGGCCGGATCCGCGTCTACGGCACGGGCCACGGCACCGGCCGGCCCGACCGCGCGCTGCTGGAAAGGGTGCTCAGTGGCCTCCGCCGTCTCTGACTTCGCCTCCGCCGTCGCCGACGCCCCCGGGACGCCCGGCCTCCTGGACGACGAGCCCGTCCAGCCCTGGCAGTACGACCGCTCGCGCGCGCCCGTCGCCGTCAAGGTGCTGGTCGCCGGCGGCTTCGGCGTCGGCAAGACCACCTTCGTGTCCTCCGTCTCCGAGATCACCCCGCTGCGCACCGAAGCGGTGATGACCCAGGCCAGTGTCCCCACCGACGACCTGACCGGGACCCCGGACAAGAACACCACCACCGTCGCGATGGACTTCGGGCGCATCACCCTTGACGACGACCTCGTGCTCTACGTGTACGGAACCCCCGGCCAGGAGCGGTTCTGGTTCATGTGGGACGACCTCGTGCGCGGCGCCATCGGCGGCCTGGTGCTGGCCGACACCCGCCGGCTGCGCGACTGCTTCCCCGCGCTGGACTACTTCGAGACCTGCGGCCTGCCGTACGCGGTCGCCGTCAACCATTTCGAGGGCTCGCGCTCCTACGACGTGGAGGACGTGCGTGAGGCGCTCACCATCCCGCCGCACGTACCCGTCGTGATCATGGACGCGCGGCGCCGGGACACGGTCGTGGAGTCCCTGCTGACCCTGGTGGGCCACGCGCTGGACGCCACTCCCGCATAGGCGGGCGCGGTGCGCGGACGCCGCGCGCGGGCCCGGCACGTGCCGAAGAAACCCTTCCCCCGAATCGAGAACGTGAGATGCGCAAGATACTCGTCGTCGGGGCCGGCCAGTCCGGTCTCCAGCTCGCCCTCGGCCTCCAGGCGAAGGGGTACGAGATCACCCTCATGTCCAACCGCACCGCCGACGAGATCCGCACCGGGCGGGTCATGTCCACGCAGTGCATGTTCGACACGGCGCTCCAGCACGAGCGGGACCTCCAGCTGAACTTCTGGGAGAGGCAGGCCCCGAAGATCCAGGGCCTGGGCGTCTCCGTCGCCGCCCCCGACGGCTCCCGCGCCATCGACTGGCTCGGCCGCCTCAAGGGACACGCGCAGTCCGTGGACCAGCGGGTGAAGATGGCCGGCTGGCTCGACACCTTCACCCAGCGCGGCGGACAGCTGGTCATCCACGGCGCGTCCGTCGCCGACCTGGACTTCTTCTCCCGTACGTACGACCTCGTCCTCATCGCCGCCGGCAAGGGCGAGCTCGTGTCGATGTTCGGCCGGGACGCCGCGCGCTCCCCCTACGACGCCCCGCAGCGCGCGCTGGCCGTCGCGTACGTCCACGGCCTCGGGCCGCGCCGCGAGCACCCCGAGACGGAGGCCGTGCGCTGCAACCTGGTCCCGGGCGTCGGCGAACTGTTCGTCATGCCGACCCTGACCACCTCGGGGCGCGCCGACATCCTGTTCTGGGAGGGCCTGCCGGGCGGACCCCTGGACGTCTTCAAGGGGGTCAACGATCCCGCCGAGCACCTGTCGCTCACGCTGGAGCTCATGGAGAAGTACACGCCGTGGGAGTACGCGCGGGCGACGAAGGTCGAGCTGACGGACGCGGGCGGCACGCTCGCCGGCCGGTACGCGCCCGTCGTTCGCAACCCCATCGGCCGCCTCCCCGGCGGCGGCCTGGTCCTGGGCGTCGCGGACGTGGTCGTGGCGAACGACCCGATCACCGGCCAGGGCTCGAACTCGGCCGCCAAGTGCGCGGCCTCATACCTCTCCTCGATCCTCATGCACGGCGACAAGCCGTTCGACGAGGCGTGGATGAAGGCGACCTTCGACAAGTACTGGTTCACCACCGGCAAGCCGGTGACCCAGTGGACCAACGCCATGCTGGGCGTCCCCCCGGAGCACGTGCTGAACCTGATCGGCGCGGCCGGGCAGCTCCAGCCGGTGGCGGACCGGTTCGCCAACGGCTTCGACAACCCGGCCGACTTCGACGCGTACTTCTACGACCCCGAGGACACGGCCGACTACCTGGCGGAGGTCTCCGCCTCCGCCGCCGGTTCTTCCGCCGCCGGCCCTTCCTCCGACGAGTAGCCCGTGTCGTCCCCCGCCGTCGCCGCCTCCGGGAGCGGCGGCGGGGTGAACTCCTTCAGCGGCGTCCCCTCGGGGTCCGGGCGGACCGCCCCGAGCAGCGGGTTCGCGGCGATCGGAGACACCTTCACGGTGGCCCCCGGGCGCGGTGCCTGGATCACCTTGCCGTCCCCGATGTACAGGGCCACATGGGTGGCCTTCGGGAAGTAGACCACCAGATCGCCCGGGCGCAGCCGGTCCAGCGGCACCCGGGTCAGCCGCGCCCACTGCTCCTGGCTGGTCCGGGGGATGGACCGCCCGGCGTGCTCCCAGGCCCGCGAGGTCAGCCCGGAGCAGTCGAAGGAGGCCGGACCCTCGGCGCCCCACACGTACGGCTTGCCGATCTGCGCCGCCGCGTACCGCAGGGCGGCCCCGCCGGCGGCGGTCGGCGTCCCCGTACGGGCGGGCAGCCGGCCCGAGTCCACCAGCGTGCGCTGCGCCCCGGCCGTCACGGCCGCCTCGCGCGCCCCGAGCCGGGCCAGCTCCTCGGGGGTGAGCGCCGCCAGCAGCCGCTCCACCTCCTTGAGCCGGCCGGTGACCTCCTGCTGGGCCCGCTTCTGCTGCGCGGCGAGGGCCCGCTGGTCGTCGAGGGCCTTGCGGGCCGCCCCGGCGAGCGTTCCCGCCTGCTTGCGGTCCCGTTCCAGCCGCGCCACGACCGCCGCCCGCCGGGCACCCTCGCGGGCGGCGAGCCGTCGCTGGTCGACGGCCTGCTGGGGATCCCCGGAGAGCAGCAACCGCAAGTACGGGGAGAGGGCGCCGCCGTGGGCCCCCTGGTACTGCTCCCGGGCGAGGCGCCCGGCGGTGGCCCGCTCGGAGTCGAGGGCGGAGCGGGCCCTGCCGAGTTCGGTGGCGAGGCGTTCCTCCTCCGCCCGGCGGGCCTTGAGCGCCGCTTCGGCGGCGTTGTAGGCCTCGCTGGCCTCCTCGGCCTTCTGGTAGAGGCCCTGCAACCGGACGAGCAGCTCCCCGACCCCGCGAGCGGGCGCGGCGGCGGGTGCGGTGCGGGCTTCGGGGAGGGCGCCTTCGGCGACGGCAGGTTCGGGGCGCGGGGCGGGCTCGGCGTGGACGGCGGGCGGGGGGCCAGCGGTGACGAAGACGGCGGCGAGACAGACGATCCGCAGTAGTCGTTTTGTCATGTAATCACCTCCGCCGCCCGATGCTGCCACGCGAACCCGCCCCCTCCGCCGAGCACGGCTGGCGGGTCGAGGGCGGTCACCCGGTTGGGGGTGGCGGGGTGGGGGCTGCGGGGGACGGGGTTTCGGCGGGGCGGCGTCAGGGCCGGTATGGGGGTCTCCCGTCAGTCCCATCGTCCTTCCGTGTCGTGCCGGTCCCTCAAGGGCGCTCACTTCGTTCGCGTCGCTTCGCGATGGCCTTCGGCCACCCTTGACCGACCGTCCCGCCCCGGAAAGCCGAAAGACTGCCGGGAAGCCCCCAAAGGAACGGTCACGGGGCACGAACGGGAGGGGCGGGTCCCTCAGTGACGAGGCGGGCGGCCGGGCGCCGGCCCGCTCCCAAATCCGGGCCCCGAAGACCCCCGGCCGTCCACCCCCGCGCATCAGACCGCTACGCGCTCCTCCCGGTTCAGCGTCCGACGGCCGTCGTGGGCTGGTACCCGCACGAAATGACGACCACAGCCCCATCCGGGAGCGGTGGGCGCATCAGATCGCTACGCGCTCCTCCTGGCATGGCGTCCCACGGCCGTTCGGGGCTGATGGTTTTGAGCACCACAAATGCGCCTGGCCCATAGGCTGTTCGGTGTCGAGCTGCACAGAGAAGGGGCAAGGCCGTGTCTTCCGATGCACCCCCCGACCCGTACGACAACCCCGTCGCATTCGGGCAACGTGTTCAGATCTACCGCACTCGCCGGGGTATGACCCGTGAACAGCTGGCCGGGCTCCTCGGCCATCATCCGTCGTGGGTCAAGAAAGTCGAGACGGGTGCCATGAGAATGCCGAGACTGCCGGAAATCCTAGCCATCGGCCAAGCCCTGCGTGTCCGCCGGCTCAATGACCTGGTGGGCGACATCGGTACGGCGCAGAACACCGATCTGTTCCTCGGGCCCGGGCATGACCAGTTGCCTGCTGTCCGTGCGGCGCTCACCGACTTCCCGGCCAGTGGGGACCGACGGGCCCCCTCCCAGGCGTTCCTGCGGGCGGCTCTGGACGCTGCCTGGGCCGCACGGCACAAGGCGTCGAACCACCGGGCGGTCATCGGTGCCCTGCTGCCAGGGCTGATCCGGGACACGCAGCTCGCGGTGCGGCAGGCGGAGACCGCTGCCGAGCGCCGGGGTGCGCTGCGCCTCAAGGCGGAGACGTATTTCCTCGCCCAGTTCTTCGTCGCGTACCAGCCGGACCCCTCGTTGCTCTGGCGGGTCGCCGATCGCGGTATGAGTGCCGCGCAGGAATCCGAGGACCCGCACGCCGTCGGTGTCGCTGCCTGGCTGTCCGTGCAGGCGCACCGCGATTCCGGCCAGTACGACGAGGCGGACGACGTGGTCCAGCAGGCACTGCGACTGCTGGAGCCCGGTCTGGCGGATGCGGCCGTGGAGGTCCGGGCGATGGTCGGCGCGCTGAGGGCGGAGGCCGGCCTGACCGCAGCGAAGCGCCGCGAGACCGGGGCCGCCTGGGGGTGGTGGGAGCGAGCGGACCGCGTGGCCAAGGGGCTTCCCCAGGGCTACTTCCACCGGGTGACGAGCTTCGGCCGCCCGGTGATGGGCGCGCACGGCGTCACCGTGGCGGTGGAACTCCGCACCGGCGGTGAGGCCGTACGGCAGGCCGCCGGTGCGGAGACGGCGGTAATCCCGTCATTGCCACGCCGGGCCCGCCATCGCATCGAGCAGGCACGCGCCTACCAACTGGACGGACAGCCGGACGTGGCCCTCGCGACGCTGGAACAGGCCCACGCAGTGGCTCCGGACACGACCCGGTACAACGGCTACGCACGGGCCATCGTGCTGGAGGAGACAGCCTCGCGGCTGCCCGAACGACGGCAGCGAGCCAGTCGCCTGGCGGTGGACATCGGTCTGCTGGCCGCGTAGGAGGGAGGGGCCGGAACCGGGCCCCTTCTCTCCGGCACCCCTCCTTAACGTCGTAGTTCAACACCCTGACGACGGTAGGAGTGGCCCGTGAACCTGTGCAGCTGTGCCCGCGACGAAGCCTCGGACACCCTTGTGGTGAGGGTGGAGGTCATGGCGGAACCCAGTACGGATCTCCTCGACCGGGCGTTGGCCGGCTGGGAGCGCTTCCTCGGCACCTTCGCGGGGGCGCGCGATGAGTGAGTGCTACGAATACGTCCCCCACCGGCTCCTCCGCCAGCGCGTGCGCGACATCGCTTCGGGTACCGAGGGCATCCTGATGGCAGTGATCAACGAGAACGTCTCGAACACCGGTATCGAGCGCTGGATGGAGCTCGCCTACATCCGTGGCGCCTCGGGACGCGAATTCACCACCGCCGTGACCAACGTCCAGCCCGCTTATGACAGTCCAAGACGGCCGCCGGTCGCCGAGACCCGAGGAGCGCGTAGCGATCTGACGCGCCCACGGTCCCGGATGGGGCCCTGATCGTCATTCCGTGCAGGTATCAGGCCCAGACTGGCCGGCGGAGGCTATGCCGAGAGGAGCGCGTAGCGATTTGTCGCGCCCACCGCTCCCGGATGGTGTCCTGATCGTCATGTGGTGCGGGTATCGGCCCAGGGCGGTCGCCAGACGCTAAGCCGGGAGGAGCGCGTAGCGATCTGGCGCGCTTGGGCGCTTCCATCGCTGATCTGGTCGGCATGTCGTGCGGGTGGTGGGCTCCGGCCCGGATTTCCATGTCTGGCGGGCCCGAACGCGGGACATGGCCAGGGCCCGGCCCCTCGTCTCGTCACTGAGGGACCCGCCCCTCCCCTTCCTGCCCCGTGACCGTTCTTTTGGGGGGTTCCCGGCAGTCCTTGTCTTTCCGGGGCGGGACGGTCGGTCAAGGGTGGCCGAAGGCCATCGCGAAGCGACGCGAACGAAGTGAGCGCCCTTGAGGGACCGGCACGAACCGGAAGGACGATGGGACTGACGGGAACCCCCCGAACCCTCCCCGGCGCCGCCCCGCTAAGGCTCCGTCCCCGTGCTCCCGCTTCCCAGCAGGAGGGCCTTCGCCCTGGTGAACTCGTCCCGCGTCAGGAGGCCCTCGCGGGTCAGGTCTGCCAGCTGCGTCAGCTCCGCCACCAGGCCGCCGGCCGGCGGTGGACCGCCCCCCGCTCCCACCCCGCCCGCCTCGGGCGCTTCCGCCGGGCCCGGCTGCTCCTCCGCCTCGGCGACCGGTCCCGGACCCGGCGCCTCCTCCCCGTACCCGCCCTCCCCGAACCCGTCCCCCTCCCCGAACTCGCCCTCCTCCCCGAACTCATCCCCGTACTCGTCCCCGAACCCCTCCACCACCGCCTCACCGGTGTCCTCCGCCTGGGCCCACTCCGCCGCGCCCGCCGCCCGCCGCAGCAGTCCGCGCAGGAGCGGGCGGCCCGCCGGGCGGACCGCCGCCTTCACCGTCACGCCCACCGGCCGGATGAACATCACGCCACCCCCACCCGCTCCGCCGGGACGCGGACCGAGCCCACGATCCGCCCGCCCGCGGCCCGTACGGCGATCGCCGCGTCCTGGGCCCAGACGTGCTCGACCACCAGCAGCAGCGCGCAGCTGCCCCGGTCCAGGAGCTCCGCCGCCTCCTGCACGTCCTCCGGGCCGATCAGCCGGGCCACGTCACGGCCGGCCAGGATGCCCCGCAGCTCCACGAACTCGTCGAACTCCGCCGCCAAGACCTCCCCCGACGCCGTCTTCGTCGTGACGAGCCCGTCGATCAGGCGGACCACCCCGGTCTTCCGCAGGCCCATCACGGCCTCGACCGCCGGGACCCGCAGTTGTTCCTCGGGGAAGGCGAGGACGATGAATTCCACAGGTCCCATGCGCCGGGGCTCCTCACTCCTGTCGCTGCTGACCGTTTCTGACGACTCTTCGGCACCCTATGACATAAGCGGACATACCAGCCGCGACCTTGCTACGTTTCCCCGTATGACCGCTCTGACGGCGAAGGTGACGGAGCCCGCTCCGTCCCCGCCCCCCGACGGCCGTGCCGCCAAGCGCCGCGGCATCGAGCTGACGCTCCTCGCGGGCGCGGTCCTGATCTCCGTACTCGGCCACCTCTACGTCGGCCTCGCGGCCGACGGCGCGGCCGGCCGGGCGGGGGCCTCCTACCCCGACGCCCCCTACCCCGCCGCCCCCTACGCCGCCGGGCTCGGGGGAGCGGCGCTACTCGCCCACCTCGCCGTCCGGCTCAGGGCCCCGTACGCCGATCCGCTGCTCCTCCCGATCGCGGTCCTGCTCAACGGGCTCGGCCTGGTCCTCATCCAGCGCCTCGACCTCGCCACCCCCGGGGACCCCGGCGCGGAGGACCAGCTGCGGTGGTCGGCGCTCGGGGTGGTGCTCTTCGTCCTCGTGCTCGCCCTGCTGCGCGACCACAGGGTGCTCCAGCGGTACGCCTACCTGTCCGTGACCGCCGCTCTCGTGCTGATGCTCGTCCCCGTCTTCTTCCCGGCCGTCAACGGCGCCCACATCTGGATCCGCTTCGCGGGGCTGTCCTTCCAGCCCGGGGAGTTCGCCAAGATCCTGCTGGCCCTCTTCTTCGCCGCCTATCTCGCCGCGAACCGCACCGCCCTGGCCCTCACCGGCCGCCGGCTCTTCTGGAAGCTGCGCCTCCTGCCCGGCCGGGTGCTCGGGCCGATCCTCGCGATCTGGCTGCTCAGCGTCGGGGTGCTCGTCCTGGAGCGGGACCTGGGGACCTCCCTGCTCTTCTTCGGTCTCTTCGTGATCATGCTGTTCACCGCCACCGGGCGGATCGGCTGGATCGCCATCGGGCTGCTGCTCGCCGCCCTCGGCGCGTACGCCGTCGGGACCTTCGAGCCGCACGTGCACAGCCGCGTGGACGACTGGCTGAATCCTTTCGCCTCCATCGAGCGCGGCGACGGCCCCGGCCAGCTCGCCCAGTCCCTCTTCGCCTTCGCCGCCGGCGGCCTGCTCGGCGCCGGGCTCGGGCACGGCCAGTCCTTCCTCATCGGCTTCGCCGCCAAGTCGGACTTCGTCCTCGCCACCGCCGGAGAGGAACTCGGCCTCGTCGGCCTCACCGCCATCCTGCTCCTCTACGGGCTCCTCGTGTCCCGGGGGTTCCGGGCCGGGCTCGCCCTGCGCGACCCCTTCGGGCGGCTGCTCGCCACCGGACTCGCCTCGATCGTCGCCCTCCAGGTGTTCGTCATCGCGGGCGGCGTCACCGGCCTCATCCCGCTGACCGGCATGGCCATGCCCTTCCTGGCACAGGGCGGCTCCTCCGTGGTCACCAACTGGATCATCGTCGCCCTGCTGGTCCGGCTCAGCGACAGCGCCCGCAGACCCAGACCCGGACCGGGAGCAGGACCGGGAGCAGGACCCGGCCCGGAACCGGGGGAGGCCCACGCGTGATCCGCTACATCCGCTGGTGCGCGTACTTCTGCGCCCTGCTGCTCGCCGCCCTGCTGGCCAACGTCGCCCGCGTCCAGGTGTGGGAGTCCGCCGCCTACGGGGCGAACCCGGCCAACAAGCGGCCCGCCATCGCCCGCTACGCCGAACCGCGCGGGGACATCCTGGTCGACGGCAGGCCCGTCACCGGCTCGCGCGACAGCGGCCAGCTGCTGCGCTACGAGCGCACCTACACCGACGGCCCGCTCTACGCGCCCGTCACCGGTTTCTCCTCCCAGACGTACGGGACGAGCTTCGTCGAACGTTCCGAGGACGCCGTCCTCTCGGGCACCGACCCGGGACTGTCCGCCTTCCCGCTCTGGTACGAGCTCTCGCGCGGCCGCCCCGGAGGCGGCAACGCCGAGACCACCCTGCGCGCCGCCGTCCAGGAGGCCGCGTACCGGGGTCTCGGCGGCAAGCGCGGCGCGGTGGCCGCCATCGAGCCGGCCACCGGCAGGATCCTGGCCCTGGTCAGCAGCCCCTCGTACGACCCGGGCCTGCTCTCCGGCACCGGTACGCGGGTCAAGGCGGCCTGGGCGCGGCTGAACGCGGACCCCGCCAGGCCGATGCTCAACCGGGCGCTGCGCGAGACCTATCCGCCGGGATCCACCTTCAAGATCGTGACGGCGGCCGCCGCCCTCGACGCGGGCGTGGTCACCGATGTGGACGCCCCCACCCGCACCCCCGACCCGTACCGGCTGCCCGGCACCAGCACCGTGCTGCCGAACGCGGCCACCGGCTGCGCGGAGGCCTCGATGGCGGAGGCCGTGCAGTGGTCCTGCAACACGGTGATGGCCGACATCGGGGTGCGGGTGGGGCTGCGCGCGATGGCGGAGGCGGCCGCCCGCTTCGGCTTCAACGACGAAGGGCTGCGGGTGCCCTCCTGGGTGTCCCGGTCCAACTTCGACACCGACATGAGCCGGGACCAGCTGGCGCTCTCCTCGATCGGGCAGTTCAACACCAGGGCCACCCCGCTCCAGATGGCGATGGTCGCGGCGGCCGTCGCCAACGGCGGCGAGCTGCGGAGCCCGTACCTGGTGGACCGCACGACCCGGGACGACGGCTCCCTGCTGCGCCGCGCCGACCAGCGCACCCTGGGCCGGGCCATGAGCCCGTCCACGGCGCTGCGCATGCAGGAGCTGATGGTGAAGGTGGTGGAGGACGGCACCGGGCGCAACGCGGCGATCCCCGGCGCCCGGGTCGGCGGCAAGACCGGCACCGCCCAGCACGGCGTCGGCAACGCCGGCACCCCGTATGCCTGGTTCATCGCCTGGGCCCGCGCGGAGGGCGAACCGCAGCCGGCGGTGGCGGTCGCGGTGGTGGTCGAGGACGCCTCGGCGGTGCGCGGGGACATCAGCGGCAACGGCGCGGCGGCCCCGATCGCCCGGGCGGTGATGGAGGCGGCGCTGGCGGGACGCTGACGCGCGAGGGGCGGCGCCCCGGGGGCTGGGGGCCTTCGGGGCGGGGCGTCCTCAGGCCCGGGGCGTCCTCAGGCCCGGGGCGTCCTCGGGCCCGAGCGCCTCAGGTCTGGGCCCCTCAGGCCTGGGCGGCGCCCTCCTGGATGGCGGCCTCCACCTCCGCCACCCGCTCCCGCTCCTCCGCCGCGAAGCGCTCGCGGTCCAGGGTCTCGGCGATCTCCTCGTCCTGGGTCATCAGCAGGTCGAGGTTGGAGTCGCCCATCTCGAAGACGCCCATCTCCAGGTACGCCTTCTGCAGCCGCTCCCCCCAGAGCCCGATGTCCTTGACGCAGGGCACGATCCGGCTGAACAGCAGCTTCCGGAACAGGTGCAGGAACTCGGACTGCTCGGTGTACTCCACCGCCTCCCGCCTGGGGACGCCGAAGTTCTCCAGCACCTCCACCCCGCGCAGCCGGTCGCGCATCAGGTAGCAGCCCTCGATCACGAACTCCTCGCGCTCGCGCAGTTCGGCGTCCGTCAGCTGCTTGTAGTAGTCGCGCAGGGCCATCCGCCCGAAGGCCACGTGGCGGGCCTCGTCCTGCATCACGTACGCGAGGATCTGCTTGGGCAGCGGCTTGTCGGTGGTGTCGCGGATCATCCCGAAGGCGGCGAGCGCCAGCCCCTCGATGAGCACCTGCATGCCCAGGTAGGGCATGTCCCAGCGGGAGTCGCGCAGGGTGTCGCCGAGCAGCCCCTGGAGGCTGTCGTTGATCGGGTAGAGCATCCCGACCTTCTCGTGCAGGAAGCGCCCGAAGATCTCCGCGTGCCGGGCCTCGTCCATGGTCTGGGTCGCGGAGTAGAACTTCGCGTCCAGGTCCGGCACTGACTCCACGATGCGCGCCGCGCACACCATCGCGCCCTGCTCGCCGTGCAGGAACTGGCTGAAGTTCCAGGCGCTGTAGTGCCGCCGCAGCTCGCCCTTGTCCCGCTCGGTCATCCCGGCCCAGTGGCGGGTGCCGTGCAGCGTCAGCATCTCGTCGGGGGTGCCGAGGGGGTCGTACGGGTCCACCTCGATGTCCCAGGCGATGCGCTTGGCGCCGTCCCACTGCTTGTCCTTGCCCTTCTGGTACAGGGCGAGGAGGCGGTCGCGGCCCCCGTCGTACTCCCAGCTGAAGCGGGCCGCACCGGAGGCGGGGACCGGCCAGACGCTCTCCTGCGGGGCCTGGGTGTAGAACTCGTGCGTCGACACGGATGCCTCCTCGTCTCGCGTACTCGCGTACTCGCGCTCGCGCGCCTCGCGTACTGCCGTGCGGGAGTGGACAGTTGGCAGCGTCACACGTTGGTAGACGCGGGGTCAACAAGTCGTGCGCGGGGGATTGACGACCTTGCTGACAGGCAGTCTCATAAGAGGTGACCGCAGGTAACCCGACCGCGAGGGACCCGGAGCCATGACGACCGTGACGGAACGAGCCGCGCTGAGGGACGCCCTCGGCCTCCTCAAGGACCGCGAGCAGATCGCCGAACGACTCCTCGAGTCCTCCGCCAAGCACTCCTTCGACCCCGACCGGGAACTCGACTGGGACGCCCCGCCGGTCGACGGCAAGTACTACTGGCCGCCCGAGCTGCTCTCCCTCTACGACACCCCGATGTGGAAGAAGATGGGCGAGGAGCAGCGCATCGACCTCTCCCGCCACGAAGCGGCGTCCCTCGCCTCCCTCGGCATCTGGTTCGAGATCATCCTCATGCAGCTCCTGGTCCGGCACATCTACGACAAGCCACTGACCAGCAACCACGTCCGGTACGCACTCACCGAGATCGCCGACGAGTGCCGCCACTCGATGATGTTCGCCCGCATGATCCAGAAGGCCGGAGCCCCGGACTATCCGGTCACCCGGCTAAACCACAACCTCGCCCGCATCCTCAAGACGGTCTCCACCACCCCCGGTTCCTTCGCCTGCACCCTCCTCGGCGAGGAGATCCTCGACTGGATGCAGCGCCTTACCTTCCCGGACGAGCGCATCCAGCCCCTGGTCCGCGGAGTGACCCGGATCCACGTCATCGAGGAGGCCCGGCACGTCCGGTACGCCCGCGAGGAACTGCGCCGCCAGATGCTGACCGCCCCGCGCTGGGAGCAGGAACTCACCCGGATCAGCTGCGGCGAGGCCGCCCGCGTCTTCTCCGTGGCCTTCGTCAACCCGGCCGTCTACGAGAACGTCGGCCTCGACCGGCGCGAAGCCGTCGCCCAGGTCAAGGCCAGCGGCCACCGCCGCGAGGTGATGCAGACCGGCGCGAAGCGGCTCACCGACTTCCTCGACGACATCGGCGTGCTGCGCGGCGTCGGCCGCAGGCTCTGGCGCAGCTCGGGCCTCCTCGCGTAGCAGGGTCGTCTACTCTGCGGGCATGACCGTACGGGCCTACCGCAGACTGAGTGTCGAGGAGCGGCGAGCCCAGCTCCTCGACGCCGCGCTGTCGTTGTTCGCGCACCGTGCCCCCGAGGAGATCTCCCTCGATGACGTCGCGGAGGCCGCGGGCGTCTCGCGCCCGCTGGTCTACCGCTACTTCCCGGGCGGGAAACAGCAGTTGTACGAAGCCGCCCTGCGCTCGGCGGCCGACGTCCTCGAACTGTGCTTCGCCGAACCGCAGGCCGGCCCGCTGACCCAGCGCCTCTCCCGGGTCCTGGACCGCTACCTCGCCTTCGTCGACGAGCACGACGCAGGCTTCGCCGCCCTCCTGCAGGGCGGCAGCGTCGTGGAGACCTCCCGCACCACGGCCACGGTGGACGGCATCCGCCGCGCGGCCGCCGACCAGATCCTCCTCCACCTGGACGTCCCCGCCCCGGGTCCCGGACCGCGGCTGCGGATGATGGTGCGCACCTGGATCACGGCGGTCGAGGCGGCCTCCCTGATCTGGATCGACGAGGGGAAACAGCCCGAGGTCACCACCCTCCGCGACTGGCTGGTGGACCAGTTCATCGCCCTGCTCACGGCCACGGCGGCCACCGACCCCGAGACGGCGTCCGCCGCCCGGGCCGCGCTCGCGCTGGAACCGCCGGAGGGTCCGGTGGGCGTCCTCGCCCGACGCGTCATCCCGCTGGTCTCCGAGGCGGCCCACCTGCTGTGACACTGGTGGGGTGAGAAGCGAACCGACCCCCTTCGAGGGCGGGCCGATGGACGGCCGGGTCCTCCCGATCCTCGTCGGCCCGACGGGCCACCCCCCCAAGTGGTACGAGATCCCGGTCCCGGCCCCGGACGGCGGGCCGCCGACGGTACTGCTCTACGAGCGGGTCCCGTCGGGGTACACGAAGCGGCTGGGACTCCAGAAGGGGTGGAAGTACATCTTCTCCCCGACGGGCCAGAAGCCGAAGCTGCGCTGGCCGTGGAGCGGGCGGGGGCGGGGCGGGAAGTAGGGGGTGGGGGCTGCGGGGGGCGGTGTCAGGGCTGGTTTGGGGGTTTCCCGTCAGTCCCATCGTCCTTCCGGTTCGTGCCGGCCTGTCAAGGGCGCTCCTTCGTCGCGTCGCTTCGCGATGTCGCTTCGCTCCACCCTTGACAGCCCGTCCCGCCCCGGAAAGCCGAAAGACTGCCGGGAAGCCCCCAAAAGAACGGTCACGGGGCAGGAATGGGAGGGACGGGTGTCTCAGTGACGAGACGAGGGGCCGGGCGCCGGTCCGCCGGGCATCCGGGCCCCAAAGACCCTCGGCGGTCCACCCCCGCGCATCAGATCGCTACGCGCTCCTCCCGGCTTGGCGTCCGACGACCGTCTGGGGGCCGATACCCGCACTACATGTCGATCAGGGCGGCATTCGGGGCCGGTGGGCGCGTGAGATGGCTACGCGCTCCTCATTTCTCGGCGGCTGAAGGCCGTCTGGGGCTGAGAAGCGTCGGACAGCAGTCGAGGGGTGCTTCGAGGGGTCGAAACGGGCAGCCCGGTGCATCTCTCGGGCCTTTCGCCGGCCTCTCGACCGTCTGTCGGAGTCTGGGGATGCCTTTTTCAACGGCAGACTCCGACAGGGACCCTTCACGCCTCGCCCACGCCCACCAAAGGCGGGTAAAAGGGATAATCCACCTCGCTGGCGGATCACATCACCACAGGCGGGCCGCAGACGCCTCCCGGGCGGAAGCGCGTAGCGATCCGACGCGCCCACCCGTCCCGAATGCTGCCCTGATCGTCATTTCGTGCGGGTATCAGCCCCGGACGGTTGCCAGACGCCAAGCCGGGAGGAGCGCGTAGCGATCTGACGCGCGGGGGTGGACCGCCGAGGGTCTTTGGGGCCCGGATGCCCGGCGGACCGACGCCCGGCCCCTCGCCTCATCGCTGAGAGACCCGTCCCTCCGACTCCTGCCCCGTGACCGTTCTTTTGGGGGCTTCCCGGCAGTCTTTCGGCTTTCCGGGGCGGGTCGGTCGGTCAAGGGTGGCCGAAGGCCATCACGCAGTGACGCGACGAAGGAGCGCCCTTGACGGGCCGGCACGAACCGGAAGGACGATGGGACTGACGGGAAACCCCCAGACCGTCTCCGAGACGGCCCCGCCGACACCCACCCCACCCGCAGCCCCCGCCCCGCCTCGCCCCCCGGGCCGGGATCAGCCGTCCGTACGGCCGCGCCTCAGCATCGCGTAGCCCAGCCCGGCGGCGCCGACCGCCGCGATGCCGCCGCCCGCGGCGAGCAGCAGTACGCCGTCCCCGGGGCCGTCGGCCAGGGTGTGGAGGCGCAGGGCCTCGGCCGTACCGGGGGTGCCGGAGCGGTCCCGCCCCGCGGCGTCGACCGAGGCGGGCACGACCTGGCCGCCACCGCCACCGCCGGGCGGGGTCCGGGTCCCGGTCTTGTGCCCGTAGCCGCCGACCGTGTGGGAGCCGTCTCCCCGGACGGTCTCGCCGACCCAGGAGGAAAGCCGCCCGTCCGGCCCCAGCGCGGCATGCAGTTCCCCGGCGGCGCCGACCCCGGTGGCCCCGTCGCGGCTGGTCAGCGTGACGACCGTGGCCCCGGCGCGCAGGATCTCGGCCTGGTACGCGTCCTTCGCGACGCGGTACACCTTCGCCGTCGACCGGCCGTCCGCGAGGGAGACGCTGCTGACCAGGGTCCGCTGCGTGCCCGAGGCGGCCGGCGCCGCGTCGGCGAGCGCGGCGGCGGCCGGCAGGGCCAGCAGCGCACCGGCGCAGGCGGTCACGGCGGTGGCGCGAACGATGGCGCGGCGACGGACGGTGTCCACGGGGTTCCCTCGGTTGGTCAGCGTCTGGTGCTTCCGGACGGCACAAAAGTAGGCCCCGGCCGTTGCGGTAGGGCGATGGCCTTGTAACAGGAAGGCAGCAGGGACCCGACGGAGCTGTTACACAACCGAGGGATTGCCCGGAGCGGCGCCGCCTGCTCCCATGGACGGCAGGGGTGAGGCCGATGCGCGGACTCAAGGTCCTTCCGAGCGGCAGGCCCGGCCGCGGCCGGCTCTACGTCAACCGGCCGGACGGTCAGGCGGTGGCCTGGTACGACCGGCAGGCCAACCGGATCAGCGTTCTGACGGAGGATCAGTGCGAAGCGGTACTGGCCGCCCTGCGCCCCTACTTGACCCGCGGCTGGACCATCGGCCCGCCCCCCGTGCCGACCGCCGCGGAGCTGCGCTCCCTGAGCCTGCCGCCCGACCGGGACCTGGCCCCGAACCGGCCCGGCGAGACCCTGCTGGGCGAGCTGGCGTACGGCTCACCGGGCGGCCGCGCCCGGCTCCGCATGCGGCAGGAACTCCAGGCCCGGCAGCGCACGGGCGCGGAGCTCGACCTGCTGGAGGCGGCGGGCTGGCGGGCGCTGCACGACGTCCCGTTGCCCGGTCTGGGGCTGCTGGATCACCTGCTCATCGGCCCGCCGGGCGTCCTGGCCCTGCGCACCGTCCCGGGCCGCCGCCAGCGCGCCCAGGTCGGGGACCTGCTGCTGACGGTGGGCCGCGCCGAGCCCCGGCCCGACCCCCGCTGGATCCGCCGGGCGGCCGCATGCGCCGCCCGGGTGCTGGCGGCTCCGGTGACCCCGGCCCTGGCACTGGCCGACGCCTCCCGGGTGGTGGTGGCCCCGACGCAGCGGGACGTCCTCGTCCTCGAGCCCCCGACTCTGGCGGCCCCGCTGCGGGCCGCGCCCGCGACCCTCAAGCCCCTGCAGGTCGAAGCCCTCTTCGCGCGGGCCCGCGCCCGCCCGGCGTGGGCCTGAGCGCCACCCCGCCACCCCGCCACCCCCACCCCGCCAACCCGCCGCCCCGGCCTCCCTCAGGCCGAACTCCGCTTGCGCGGCGCCGCCTTCTTGGCCGCGCCCGCAGCCGCCGTCTTCTTCGCGGAGGCGGCGGACGTGGACTTGGTGGCGGACTTCGCGGTGGACTTCCGCGCCCCCGAGGCGGACTTCGCGGCGGCGGAGGTGGACTTCGTGGCGGTCGAAGTGGACTTGGCCGCCCGCGACTTGCCCGAAGCTGCCGTCGAAGTGGACTTCGCGGTCGTCTTCTTCCCGGACGCCGCCGTCTTGCGGGCGCCCGACGCCGTCGACTTCTTCCCGCCCACCGCCTTCGGCGCGGCGGGCGCCGCTCCGCGCCGGATGGGGGTCACCTGCGCCTCCGTGCCCTCCTCCGCCTCCTCGCGCTCGGCTCCTTCCGCCTCCGCGCCCCGCTGACCGCCGCCCCGCGAGGCCTTGGCGGCCCGGACGCTGTTCTCCAGCGCCGCCATCAGGTCGATCACCTGCGCCCCGGCCGACTCCACCACGGCCTCCGACGGCTCGAACGCCCCGTCCGCCTTCGCCGCGATCATCGCCTCCACGGCCTCGCGGTAGTCGTCGTGCAGGGAGGACATGTCCACCTCGCCGAGGGTGGCCATCAGCGCGTCGGCCAGGTCCAGCTCCGCTTCCCGCACGGTCACCGAGGCCTCGGGGGCCACCCCCTCCGGCGCCCTGATCTCGTCCGGCCACAGCAGCCCGTGCATCGCGATCACGTCGTCGACGACCCGCAGCATGCCCAGCCGCTCCCGCCCCCGCAGCGCGTACTTGGCGATCGCGACCCGGCGGCTGCGCTTGAGCGCCTCCCGTAGCAGCGTGTACGGCTTGGCCGCCGTGGCGCCGTTCGCCGCGAGGTAGTACGCGGCGTCCATCTGGAGGGGGTCGATCTCCTCGGTGGGTACGAACGACACGATCTCGATCGTCTTCGCCGTCGGGATCGGCAGCCGCGCCAGGTCCTCCTCCGTGATCGGGATGATCGACCCGTCCGCCTCCTCGTACCCCTTGCCGATCTCGGAGGAGGGCACCTCCTCCCCGTCCAGCTCGCACACCTTGCGGTAGCGGACCCGGCCGCCGTCGGACACATGGATCTGGCGGAAGGAGATCGAGTGGCTCTCGGTGGCGTTCACGAGCTTGATCGGGATGCTGACCAGGCCGAAGGAGATCGCCCCATTCCAAATGGATCGCACGGTTCCTCCTGATTCGTGGCAATCTCATCGTATGACGCCGATCACGATGGTGGAGGGGCGTCGCATCGCGCTCAGCAACCTGGACAAGGTCCTCTACCCGAGGACCGGCTTCACCAAGGGCGAGGTGCTGCACTACTACGCCACCGTCGCGGACTCCCTCCTCGCGCACATCCAGGACCGCCCCCTCTCCTTCCTGCGCTATCCGGACGGCCCGGACGGCCAGCTCTTCTTCACCAAGAACCCGCCGCCCGGCACACCCGACTGGGTGAAGACCACCCCCGTGCCCCGCTCCGAGGACGAACGGGCCGAACAAGTGGTCGTATCCGGCCTGGCGTCCCTCATGTGGGCCGCCAACCTGGTCGTGGAGTTCCACACCCCGCAGTGGCGGGCCGGCGCCCCCGCCGTCGCCGACCGGCTCGTCCTCGACCTCGACCCCGGCCCGCCCGCCACCGTCGTCGAGTGCTGCACCGCCGCCCTCTGGCTGCGCGAGCGCCTCGCCGCCGACGGACTGACCGCGTACGCCAAGACCTCCGGCTCCAAGGGCCTGCACCTGGCCGTGGCGCTCGAACCGGTCTCCTCCGCGCGCGCGTCCGCGTACGCGAAGGCCCTCGCCCAGGAGGCCGAGGCGGAGCTGCGCGGGCTCGTCGTGCACCGGATGGCCAAGGCGCTGCGCCCCGGCAAGGTGTTCGTCGACCACAGCCAGAACGCCGCCGCCAAGACCACCGCCGCGCCCTACACGCTGCGCGCGCGGCCCCTGCCGACCGTCTCCGCACCCGTCTCCTGGGCCGAGGTCGAAGCCTGCCGAGACCCCTCCGACCTGGTGTTCCTCGCCGACGACATCCTGCCCAGGCTGGCCCGCGACGGCGACCTCCTCGCCCCGCTGAACGACCCCGGGCAGGCCGGGAGCCTGCCGTGACCCCGCACGTGCGGGTCGCGCTCGCCGCCGCCGTACGCACCCTGCCGCGCGGGGCGGGCCTGGCGTACGAGCCGAAGTTCGACGGCCACCGCATGGTCGTGCTGCGCACCGAGGAGGACGTGGTGCTCCAGGCCCGCTCCGGGCGGACCGTCACCAGCGCGTTCCCCGATCTGGCGGCGGCCGCCCGGCAGTTGCCCGCCGGCACGGTGCTGGACGGGGAGGTGGTCGTCTGGCACGCCGGCCGCACGGACTTCGCCCTGGTCCAGCGGCGCGCGGCTGCCACGGCGGCCCGCGCCGCCGTGCTGGCGCAGAGCCTGCCGGCCTCGTACGCGGCCTTCGACGTGCTGGAGCTGGCCGGGGTCGACGTCCGGGGCCGCTCCTACGAGCGGCGCCGGGCGCTGCTCGTCGACCTGCTGCTGCCGCTCGGGCCGCCGATCCAGCCGGTGCCGATGACGACCGACCCGGAGCTGGCCCAGACCTGGTACGAGACCCTGCCCGCCAGCGGCATCGAGGGCCTGGTGGTGAAGCGGCTGGACCAGCCCTACCCGGCCGGGCGGCGCGCCTGGCGCAAGCTCCGGCACACGGACGTGCGGGACGCGGCGGTGATCGGCTACACCGGCACCGCGCGCCGCCCGACGGCGCTGGTGCTGGTCCTGCCGGGGGAGGAGGACGAGGCGCCGCTGGTGTCGAGCCCGCTGCCGGCGGTGCTGCGTACGGAGCTCGCGGCCGTGCTCGCCGAGCGAGGGCGCAGCGCCCCGGGCGGGGCCACGGTCACCGCGATCGGGCTCGGGGAGGTGCCGTTCAGCCCGCTGGACCCGCCGCTGGCCGCCGAGGTCCGGCACACCTCCGCACGGCACCCGCCGCCGGAGGTGCTGCGGCTGCGGACGGACCTGTAGGGACGTGGACGGCCCCCGACCCGCGCGGGAGGCGCGGCTCAGGGGCCGGTGCCGGGCGGCGGGGCGGTCCGGGCTGTGGCCTGCCGGGCGTCCGGGCGCCTTCGCGGCCGTGTCCGGGGCCGCTTACGAGTGCGCCCCGCGGCCGGCGTCGGGGGGAGCGCCGGGCTGCGGGTGCGGCCCCGGCCCCTCCGGCTTCTCGTAGCCGGACTCCCGCTCGGCCCGGACCTCCTCGGCATGGCTGGAGGTGGTGGAGCCGAAGTTCCCGTAGCCCTGCATCTCGTGCGGTCGCAGACCGCCCTTGGGGATCTCCACCGGGTCCCGCTCCTCGCGGACCTCGTGGACGGCCCCGCCGTCGGGCAGGTGCGGCTGGCTCTCGGGGGTGGGCGGCGGCGGTTCCTTCGCGCGGACCCGCTGGCCCAGCTTGAAGCCGCCGAGCAGCATGCCGGTGATGATGATTCCGATGACGAAGAACCACGCGATGTCGGTCAGGATCTCGTCCACGCTGAGGATCGTGTCCATAGATCCCATTTTCCCGTTTTTGCTGGTTTTGCACGCGGGAGCGGTGCAAAGAATCCCCGGCCCGCGCGCCTCCTGCCGTTCGCAGCCGCGGCCGGAGCTCCCCCCGGACCCGCCCGGCACCCCCGGGAACAGGGGCGAGGACACCCGGCCCGGGGCCCGCTCCCGCCGCCGGCCCACCCGTACCGGCCCGGAGCGATTCCGCCCGCGCCCCGTGCTCCGGACGGATGACGCGGCCGCCTCCCCGCCGGGGCCGGCTCCCCGCCCCGGCCGGTACGCCGTACCGCGCGGGCCGAAACCCCGATCGCCGGGCGGCCGCTCAGCGCAGCGGCCCCTCCGAATCCCGCAGCCCCCGGGCGTCCCGGCCCCCGAGCACCCCCAGGATCTCGGCGCAGATGGCCAGCGCCGTCTCCGCCGGGGTCCTGGCGCCCAGGTCCAGCCCGATCGGCCCGTGCACCCGGGCCAGCGCGGCCTCGTCCACCCCTGCGGCCACCAGCCCCTCCCGGCGCCGCGCGGTGGTCCGCCGCGAGCCGAGCGCGCCGACGTACGGGATCCCCAGGGCCAGGGCGGTGCGCAGCGCGGGCACGTCGAAGTCCGGCTCGTGGCTGAGCAGTACCAGGCAGGCGGCGTCCCGGTGCGCCGCCAGCGCCTTCTCCGCCTCCGCCGCCGTCTCCACCACGACCGCCTCCCAGCCGAGCAGCGCCGACTGCGCGCCGATCACCTCGGCCAGCTCACCGGTCCCGCCGATCACCAGGTACGGGGCCGACGGGTACGCCTCCACCAGCACCAGCCCGGAGCCCCCGTACAGGGCGTCCCGCCCGGGGCGCCGGGTCCCCAGCAGCTCCCCGGCCCGCCGCCCGGCGTCGTCGGCGGGCTCGTCGCCTACCCGTACGACCTCGCTGACGGCGCCGTCCGCGCCCTCGGTGAGCCGGGTCACCAGCGCCACCCCGGCGCCGCTGCCGAGCAGCTCCCACCATTCGGCGGGGACCGTCGAGAGGGGCTGGAGCAGCACCTCGGCCTGCCCGCCGCAGGTCAGCTTCGCGTCCACCGCCTCGCCGGCCCCGACCGACACCTCACACACCCGCGCGGTCCGCCCGGCGCCCAGGGCCCCGGCCTCCGCGACGAGTTCGGCGTCGAACACCCCGCGGTACAGGGCCCCGACGCACTCCCCCCGGGCGTCCACGAGCACGGCCCCGGCGGGATCCCGGGGCCCGAACCCCTGCTCGGTCACCGGCCGGGCCAGGAAGGCCACCCGCCCCTCGGCCGTCCACCGCCGTGCCGTCTCCGCAAGCTCACGCATCCTCGTCGCCCCATCATCTGTGCGCTCCCTCGCCGCAAAGCGCCTGGTCAACGGGCACGAAGCGGCCTCGGAAACCACCCTACGCACGCCCCGGTCCGCCACCCACCCCCCGAACCCACAGACCCCGGCCCGTCGCCCTCGTACGGACCACCGGAAGACCCCCACGAGTGGCTGCACCACCGGCACCACGGAGAATCGAGGGAACGTGAAGGGAAACGACCACCGTGCACACCCTCAGACACGCCTTCGACTCCCTCTCCGTACGCAACTTCCGGCTCTTCTTCCTCGGCCAGCTCCTCTCGGTGACCTGCACCTGGATGATGGTGATCGCGCAGGACTGGCTGGTGCTGGAGCTCTCGGGGAACTCGGGCACGGCCCTGGGGGTGGTGACGGCCCTGCAGTTCACGCCCGTCCTGCTGCTGTCGCTGTACGGGGGCCGGCTCGCCGACCGCCACAGCAAACGCCGCATCCTGGTCCTCGCCAACCTGGCGTCCGGGGCCTTCGCCCTCGTACTGGGCCTGTGGGTGCTCCTGGGCGAGATCGGGCTCTGGCACATCTGGCTCTTCGCGCTCGCCCTCGGCACGGTCAACTCGGTGGAGGCGCCCGCCCGCATCGCCTTCGTCGGGGAGATGGTGGGCAACGAGCTGCTGCCCAACGCGTCGGCGCTGAGCGGTGCGTACTTCAACGCCGCCCGGGTCGCCGGCCCCGCCGCGGCCGGCCTGCTCATCGCCCGCCTCGACGTCGGGCCGGTGATCCTGATCAACGCGTGCAGCTACCTGGGGGCGGTCGCGGGCCTCGCGCTGATGCGCCCCTCCGAACTCCACGGCCCGCCGGCCCGCCCCGCCGACCCCCGGGTGGCGGACGGGCTCCGCTACGTGGCCCGGCGCCCGGACCTGGTCCTCCCGCTGGCCCTGATCGGCGTACTGGGCCTGGCCGGCTTCAACTTCCAGCTGACGCTGCCCCTGCTGGCCAAGACCGGGTTCCGCACCGGCTCGGCCGCCTTCGGGCTGCTGAGCAGCTCCCTGGCGGCGGGCTCCCTGCTGGCCGCCTTCGCCGCCTCGTCCCGCCGCGCCCGGCCGACGGCCGCCGTCGTCACGGGCTCGGCCCTGGCCTTCGGCGCCGCCGAAGCCCTCACCGGCCTGGCCCCGACCCTCCCGACGGCGTGCCTGCTGCTGGCCCTGACCGGCTTCGCGATGATGTACTTCGCACAGGCCGCCAACCACCGCATCCAGCTCGGCTCGGACCCCGCCTACCGGGGCCGCGTCATGGCCCTCTACATGCTGATCTTCCAGGGCACCACCCCGCTGGGCGCCCTCCTGACGGGCTGGCTGGCCGACCACTGGGGCCCCCGCTGGGCCCTCTCCACGGGAGGCCTGGTCTCGCTGGCGGCCACGGCCACGGCCCTGGCCGTGACGTCCGCCCCCGGCCGGAAGCCCGCCGCCCGCCGGAAGCCCGCCCCCGGCCGGAAGCCCGCCGCCCCGGACGACTCCGCCGCCCCGGACGGCGGCCCCGCACGGACCGCGCGCTCCGGCACCGCCGCGCAGGACCTCCGGCGCGAGGAGTCCTGAACGGGCCCGCCGTTCACCCCTTCGTGGTGAACGGCGCCGCTAGGCTGGCCGGGTGAAAGCGCGCACCGCCCTCACGCAATGGCTCGGCACCCTCGGTTCGGACCGGCTCACCGCCCTGCTGGAAGAGCGCGGCCTGCCGCTCGCCGCGGGACGCCGGCCGGTCACCTCCCTCCGGGAGCTCGCCGACCACCTGCTCACCGACGAGTCGGTGGGCCGCGCCCTGATGGCCGGCACCCTCGGGGAACTGCACCTGCTGGCTTCCATCGCGGCCCACGCCCTGGAGCGGCACGGACCCGCCGAGGGCGCCGAGCCCGACGGCCGCCCGCGTTACCCCTGGCAGCAGCAACAGCCGGCGGCGCCCGTGGAGCCCTCCCGGCGGCTGGTGGCCGAGGAGGACGTACTGGGCTGGTTCGAGCCGGGGGAGCCGCGGCGCCGAGCCGCCCGTACGCTCGCCGGACTGCGCGAACGCGCCCTGCTCCTGCCCGCCCCCCGCGGGCGGCTGGCGCTCCCGCCGCTGCTGCACGTCCGGGCCGCCGGGTTCGACGGATACGGCCGCACCGTGGCCCAGCTGCTGACCAGCGCCTACAACGCCCCCGAGGTCAAGCGGATCGCCACCCGCCTCTTCGGCGAGGGCGCCGCCCGGACCCGCGACCAGGCCCAGGAACTGATCACCGCCCTCTACGCCGACCCCGCCCGGGTGAGGTCACTGGCCGCGGAGGCCCCGGACCGCGCCCGGGAACTGCTGGAGCACCTGGTGCCCGGCCCGCCGCTGCTGCGCACCCACTGCTTCGTCAGCCGCAACGGCGACCGGTACGCGGGCACGGACTCCGCGTACGTGTTCCGGGACGGCGGCAGCGGCGACGAGGGCACCGACTGGCTGGCGGCGCGGGGGATGCTGATCCCGGCGGGACCCGATCTGGCGGAGCTCCCGTACGAGGTGGCCCGCGCGCTGCGCGAGGAGAACGCGGCACCCCAACCCCGGCTGGACCCCGAGCCGTTCACCGCCACCACCCCCCTGGCCCCGGGCTGGGAGGGCGAGGGCGCCGCGGCCGCCGGGGCCGCCGTCTGGCGGGCCGAACTGGTCCTGCGGGCCCTGGCGGCCCAGCCGGTGACGGTCCGCAAGGCGGGCGGGATCGCCGTACGCGACACCCGGCGGCTGGCCCGCGCGGCCGGAGCGGACGAGGCGCACACCCGGCTGTGGCTCGACCTCGCCGTGAACGCCGGCCTCGCGGCCCCCCGGCAGCAGGAGCCGGCCCCCGCCCCCCGTACCCCCAAGCCGTCGGCACGGCTCCTGCCCACCGACCGCTACGACGCCTGGGCCTGCGCCCCGGCCGCGGGCAAACTGCTGCCGCTGCTGGCGGCCTGGGCGGTGGTCCCCGAGATCCTCAGCCACTGGCCGGACCCCGACCAACCCGCGGTCGCGCTCATCAGCCCGCAGGACGAGGAAGCGGTGGCCCTGCGGACCGGCGTACTGCGCGCCCTCGCCACGCTCCCCGCCGGACACGGACTGCTGCTGCCGCGGAACGCCCTCGCCTACGCCGAACTCCTCGCCACGGCCGCCTGGTTCCAGCCGCTCCTGCGCCGGCACCTGGGAACCGACGACGCCGGCGCACCCGTCCCGCACGAGCTCCTCGACCGCCTGGCCGCCACCCTCGAGGAAGCCGCCCTGCTCGGGGTGGTCGCCCACGGCGCGCTCACCCCCGTCGGGCGTGCCCTGTGCGGGCTGCTGGACGCGGGCGCGGCCCACCACTACCCGGCCGTCCCCGGCGCGGGCGCCGACCCCGCCGGGCGCGGCTCCGACGGCCTGGGCGAAGACCTGTCCCTGCGCCCGGCCCTCGCGCAGGCGGTGACCGCCCTGCGCGAGGCCCTGTACGCAGCCCTGCCCGAACCGAGCACCACGGCCCGCTTCCAGAGCGACCTGACGGCCACGGTGACCGGCGCGCCGGCTCCCGCCCTCGCCGACCTGCTCTCCGCCGTCGGCGACATCGAGTCCGAGGGGCACGCCGTGGTCTGGCGCATCACCGCGGCCTCCGTACGCCGGGCCCTGGACGCCGGCCGGAGCGCCGACGAACTCCTCGACCGCCTCAGCGCCGCGAGCGAAGGCGGCACCCCGCTGCCCCAGCCTCTGTGCTACACGATCAAGGACACCGCCCGCACCCACGGCCTGCTCAAGGTCGTCCGCTCCGCGTGCTGCATCCGCTCGGACGACACCGGCCTGATCGAGGAGGTGTCCCAGGCCCGCGGCCTGGCCAAGCTCGGCCTCCGCCGCATCGCTCCCACGGTGCTGATCTCCACGGCCCCGCCGGAGGAGACGCTGACGGCCCTCCGAGCCGCCGGCTACGCCCCCACCCAGGAGACCGAAACCGGCACCACCCTGCTCGACCGCGCCCCCGCCGAACGCGCCCCAACCCCGATGCCCACCCTGGACGAAGCCCACCCCCCATACGGCCCCGCACGCCCCAACACCCCGACCAGCGCCCGCACCCTGGCCCTTGCCCTCACGCCGCCCCCACAAGAAGCATCCCCGCCCCATGAAGCCCGACGACACCCCAACGCTCCCGGGACCGACCGCACATAAGCGAAGACTTCAGTTCGAGGGTGAGGGAGGGGGCATGTCGTACTCATCGACGTCAAGGTCCAGTGCCCAGCCGAAGAGGTTGTGCTCGTCCCTCTCCTCCGGCTGCCCGGCCTCGTTCCGCTGCTCGTCGTCGTTGAAATAGCGCACGATCTCCAGCCGGGCCTCGAGGCCCGGCTCTTCTTCGTCTTCTGCATCGTTGAACCGCCTCATGAGCTCGGCCATGCGGTCGGTCCGTGGCTTGAGGCGGCCCAGGACGTGCGCGATCTGTTCGTCTACGCGCAGGCCCGGTTCTCTGCACACGACCTTCCAGACCTCACAGAACGGATTCGCCGGGTCAACAGGGAGCCGGCGCGGGTTGACCACCTTCGTCTCATCGGGATCGATACCCAGCGCCTCAGTTATCTCCTGCGCAGTAATGCGGCGGCTGGACAGAGCGAAGTACACGTACTGGTGGAGGGGCATCCCCGCAGATTACGGGTTCACCCTTGCCGCGCCGGCTGACTCAAAGCGCGAAGGGCTCGTACGCCTTGGCTCGGTCTACGACTTTCTCGGCGCTCAGTTCGGGGTCGAAGTCCCAGTAGATGTAGTCGCTGATGTGGGGGCATCGCAGTTCGGCTTGGAGGGTGGCCAGGACCGTGTCGACTTCGGTCTCGTCGGCGATGGATCCGTCCATGAGCCGTCGAACGAGCCCTACCGCTTCACCGCGCGTCACGACGTGCCGTGACTGCGGACGTGAGCGCCCGCGCCGTCCAGGGCGTCCGGGAGGCGGATCGCGAGCAGTCGGCCGGCCTCGCGCCGCACCGCGCCGGCTGCGGACACGGAGTGCAGTGGCGTGGGCTTGGCCTGAAGGGAACCCGTACTCATGGGCAGGAGCATAGGAGTGGCCGGCATGCCGCTCCGAACACCCGGGACCATGCGGCTGCCCGGTACGGTACTTGGCCGCACATACGCGAAGACCCCGTCTCAGCGCTGCCGCTGATGGCGGGGTCTTTGGGCACTTCCTGCGAAGTGCCCCCGGCAGGATTCGAACCTGCGCACACGGCTCCGGAGGCCGTTGCTCTATCCCCTGAGCTACGGGGGCGTGTCGTCCGCGTTGCGGCGACGGGTTGAACACTACCAGCTTCCGCGGGGTGATCAGGAACCGATTTGGGCGGGAGGGGGAGGTCGGCCGCCCGGAGGGGGTGGAAGTGGCAAAAACCCGGACGCGGGGGCTTAGGGCGACCTACTCTCGAGTTGTGCCAGGCGCCTCGGGCCGGGTGCTTGTTGTCGACGACAACAAGGTCATCCGGCAGCTGATCAAGGTCAATCTCGAGCTGGAGGGCTTCGAGGTCGTGACCGCGAGCGATGGTGCCGAGTGCCTGGACGTCGTGCACCGCGTGTGTCCCGACGCGATCACCCTTGATGTGGTCATGCCCCGGCTGGACGGGTTCGGGGCCGCCGCGCAGCTGCGGGCCGATCCGCGGACCCGGCACCTGCCCGTCGCCATCGTCAGTGCCTGTACGCAGCTCGAGGCCGAGGCGGCGATCGCCGCCGGGGTGGACGCGTTCGTCGCCAAGCCGTTCGAGCCGGCCGAGCTGGTCCGCGTCGTACGCCGCCTCGTCGAGCGCAAGGGCGCCCCGGCCGGGCGGGCCGGGAGGGCCGGTCGGGGGGCCTGACGGCTCCGCCCTGTTCACATGGCGAAACCCGATGCATGGCCCGGGGGCTTCTCCCCTAGGCTGGGTTCCGTGATCCCCGCCGACCTCTCGCGTGCCGTCGTACAAGCCGTACGTCGCGCCGTTGAGGACGGGGTACTGGCCGGGAGCGTCCCCGGGCGGGTCGTGGTCGAACGGACCCGGCCCGGGGGAGTGGGGGAGTACGCCACCCCCGTCGCCCTCCAGGTCGCGAAGAGCGCCCGGCGGGAGCCCCGTGAGGTCGCCCGGGTGCTCGCGGCCCGGCTGCTGGCCGACGAGCCCGGCATCCGGGGTGTGGAGATCACCGGGCCCGGGTTCCTGAACTTCACCCTCGCGCCGGTCCCCGCCGCCGAGCTCGTGCGCGAGATCCGGGCCAGGGGACGCCGGTACGGGTACGCGCCCGACGGGGAGGTGCGTGCGCGGGTCCTGGGGGAGGCCGTCCGGCGGATCCGGGCCAGTCAGGGCGCGCCCGGCCCCGAGGAGCTGCGCGTCGCGCCCGTCGCCAGGCGCGACGGGGACGTCGTCGCCGCGTACGGGGCGGACGCCGCGGCCTGGGCCATGCTCTGCGTACCGGCCCGCGAGACCCCCTCCTTCACGCCCGGCCTGCTCGTCCAGGACGAGTCCAGCGAGTTCTTCCGGGTCCGGTACGCCCACTCCCGCGCCCGTTCCCTGCGGATCAACGCCGGCCGGCTCGGGTTCGACGCGGAGCCAGGTGAGCCCGACGCCCCCGGCACGCCCAGCACCCCCGCCCTGCTGCGCCTGCTCGCCGAGTACCCGCTCGTCCTGGAGGCCGCCGCGCACCACCAGGCGCCCGAGCGGCTCACCCGGCACCTCGTCGCCGTCGCCGATGCGCTCCTCGACTTCCAGCACCGGGTCCTGCCCAAGGGGGACGAGAAACCCTCGGCCGCCCACCGCGCCCGGCTGGCACTCGCCGAAGCCGCCGGGACGGTGCTGGCAGGCGGCCTCGCCCTCCTCGGCATAGACGCCCCCGACTTCCTGTGATCCGCGAAGAGAGATTCCGATGAGCCGTTCCGCGCACCCCGCCGGGCCCCGCCACGCCGACGTCCTGCCCGAGGGCCACTACGCCCCGCCGCCCGCCGACCTGAACGCGCTCGACGAGAAGGTGTGGTCCCGTACGGTCACCCGCGACGACGACGGGGTCGTGTGCGTCGGCGGCATCCAAGTGACGCGGCTCGCCGAGGAGTTCGGGACCCCCGCCTACTTCCTCGACGAAGAGGACTTCCGCGCCCGCTGCCGCGCCTGGGCGCACGCCTTCGGCAAGGACGCCGACGTGTTCTACGCCGGCAAGGCCTTCCTTTCGAAGGCCGTCGTGAAGTGGCTCAAGGAAGAGGGGCTCAACCTCGACGTCTGCTCCGGCGGCGAGCTGGCCACGGCCCTCGCCGCGGGGATGCCCCCCGAGCGGATCGCCTTCCACGGGAACAACAAGTCGGAGAGCGAGATCCGCCGGGCCATCGGCGCCGGCGTCGGGCGGATCGTGCTCGACTCCTTCCAGGAGATCGCCCGCGTCGCCCACATCGCCCGCGAGCTGGGCGTACGCCAGCCCGTGCAGATCCGCGTCACCGTCGGCGTCGAGGCGCACACGCACGAGTTCATCGCGACGGCCCACGAGGACCAGAAGTTCGGCATCGCCGTCGCCGACGGGTCCGCGGCGGAGGCCGTGCGGCGGGCGCTCGGGCACGACAGCCTGGAGCTGCTCGGAGTCCACTCCCACATCGGCTCGCAGATCTTCGACATGGCCGGCTTCGAGGTGTCCGCCAAGCGGGTGGTCCGGCTGCTGGCCGCCGTCCGCGACGAGCACGGCGTCGAGCTGCCCGAGATCGACCTCGGCGGCGGGCTCGGCATCGCGTACACGTCGGCCGACGATCCGCGCGAGCCCCACGAGATCGCCAAGGCGCTCACCGAGATCGTGGCGCGGGAGTGCGAGGGCGCCGGGCTGAAGGCGCCCCGGATCTCCGTCGAGCCCGGCCGCGCCATCGTCGGCCCGACGGCCTTCACCCTGTACGAGGTCGGCACCATCAAGCCGCTCGAGGGGCTGCGGACGTACGTGTCCGTCGACGGCGGCATGTCCGACAACATCCGTACGGCCCTCTACGACGCCGAGTACGCGGTCACCCTGGTCTCCCGGGTCTCCGACGCCGAGCCGATGCTCGTCCGCGTCGTCGGCAAGCACTGCGAGAGCGGTGACATCGTCGTGAAGGACGCCTTCCTGCCGGCCGACCTGGCGCCCGGCGACCTCCTCGCCGTGCCCGCCACCGGGGCGTACTGCCGCTCCATGGCCAGCAACTACAACCACGCGCTCCGCCCGCCCGTCGTCGCAGTGCGCGACGGCGCGGCCCGGGTGATCGTCCGCCGCGAGACGGAAGAAGATCTCCTGTCCCTCGACCTCGGATGAACCGCATGTTTTCGGGGGAGGCCCCCGGGCCCCCAAAATAGACGTCTCAGTGCACGTCTCACTCAATGGACCGAAGATGGAAACTTCTGTCCATTGAGTGAGACTGGGTCATACCTGACGTGCAAACCGCGCGCCGGGAGCGAAGAAAGATGAAAGGCGTAGGTCAATGATGCGTACGCGTCCGCTGAAGGTGGCGCTGCTGGGCTGTGGCGTGGTCGGCTCAGAGGTGGCGCGCATCATGACGACGCACGCCGATGACCTGACAGCCAGGATCGGCGCGCCCGTCGAACTCGCCGGTGTGGCCGTGCGCCGTCCCTCCAAGGTGCGCGAGGGCATCGACCCGTCGCTGATCACCACCGATGCGACCGCCCTCCTGAAACGGGGCGACATCGACGTGGCCATCGAGGTCATCGGCGGCATCGAGCCGGCCCGCACCCTGATCACCACCGCCTTCGAGCACGGCATCTCCGTCGTCTCCGCGAACAAGGCGCTGCTCGCCCAGGACGGTGCGGCCCTGCACGCGGCCGCCGAGCAGGCCGGGCTGGACCTCTATTACGAGGCCGCCGTCGCCGGCGCCATCCCGCTGGTCCGCCCGATGCGCGAGTCCCTCGCCGGCGACAAGATCAACCGGGTGATGGGCATCGTGAACGGCACGACGAACTTCATCCTCGACAAGATGGACTCGACCGGCGCCGGCTACCAGGAGGCCCTCGACGAGGCCACCGCCCTCGGGTACGCCGAGGCCGACCCCACCGCCGACGTCGAGGGCTACGACGCCGCCGCCAAGGCCGCGATCCTGGCCGGCATCGCCTTCCACACCCGCGTCCGCCTCGACGACGTCTACCGCGAGGGCATGACCGAGGTCAGCGCCGCGGACTTCGCCTCCGCCAAGCGCATGGGCTGCACCATCAAGCTCCTCGCCATCCTGGAGCGCGCCGCCGACGGCGAGTCCGTCACCGCCCGCGTCCACCCGGCGATGATCCCGCTCACCCACCCGCTCGCCTCCGTCCGCGAGGCGTACAACGCGGTCTTCGTCGAGGCCGAGGCCGCCGGGCGGCTCATGTTCTACGGGCCCGGCGCGGGCGGCTCTCCGACCGCCTCCGCGGTCCTCGGCGACCTCGTCGCCGTCTGCCGCAACAAGCTCGCCGAGGCAACGGGGCCCGGCGAGTCGGCGTACACCCAGCTGCCGGTCAGCCCCATGGGGGACGTCGTCACCCGCTACCACATCAGCCTCGATGTGGCGGACAAGCCGGGCGTGCTCGCCCAGGTGGCGACCACCTTCGCGGAGCACGGCGTGTCGATCGACACGGTCAGGCAGCAGGGCAAGGACGGCGAGGCCTCCCTCGTCGTCGTCACCCACCGCGCACCCGACGCCGCCCTCTCCGGGACCGTCGAGGCGCTGCGGAAGCTGGACACCGTGCGCGGTGTCGCCAGCATCATGCGTGTTGAAGGGGAGTAAGGACCCATGAGCAGCAATCGCACCCACCAGTGGCGCGGCATCATCGAGGAGTACCGGGACCGCCTGCCGGTCACGGACACCACTCCCGTGGTCACGCTCCGCGAGGGTGGTACTCCCCTCGTCCCCGCCCAGGTGCTCTCCGAGCGCACCGGCTGTGAGGTCCACCTCAAGGTCGAGGGCGCGAACCCCACCGGGTCCTTCAAGGACCGTGGCATGACCATGGCCATCACCAAGGCCAAGGAGGACGGCGCCAAGGCCGTCATCTGCGCCTCCACGGGCAACACCTCGGCCTCCGCCGCCGCCTACGCGGTTCGTGCCGGGATGGTGTCCGCCGTCCTCGTGCCCCGCGGCAAGATCGCGCTCGGCAAGATGGGCCAGGCCCTCGTGCACGGCGCGAAGATCCTGCAGGTTGACGGCAACTTCGACGACTGCCTGAACCTGGCCCGCGCGCTGTCCGACAACTACCCGGTGGCGCTGGTCAATTCCGTCAACCCGGTGCGGATCGAGGGCCAGAAGACGGCCGCGTTCGAGATCGTCGACGCGCTCGGCGACGCCCCCGACATCCACGTGCTGCCCGTCGGCAACGCCGGCAACATCACGGCGTACTGGAAGGGCTTCAAGGAGTACAAGGCCGACGGCCTGGCCTCCCGCACGCCCCGCCTCTGGGGTTTCCAGGCCTCCGGCTCCGCGCCGATCGTGCGCGGGGAGATCGTCAAGGAGCCGCACACCATCGCCACCGCGATCCGCATCGGCAACCCGGCCTCCTGGGACTACGCGCTCGCCGCGCGCGAGGAGTCGGGCGGTTTCATCGACGAGGTGACGGACCGCCAGATCCTGGCGGCCTACCGCCTGTTGGCCGCGCAGGAGGGCGTCTTCGTCGAGCCCGCCTCGGCCGCGTCGGTCGCCGGTCTGCTGAAGGCCGCCGAGGCCGGCCTGGTCGACCCCGGCCAGACGATCGTGTGCACCGTGACCGGCAACGGCCTCAAGGACCCCGACTGGGCCATCGCCGGCGCCCCGCAGCCGGTGACCGTCCCGGTGGACGCCGAGGCCGCCGCCGTCCGTCTCGGCCTGGTCTGACCCCGGGCCCCCGGGGGCCGAGGGCTTCCCGCCCCGGCCCCCCGGGCCCCACGCCCCGGTTGCCGGATTCCGGAAGTCTCCGGAGTCCGGCGGCCCGGCCGTACGCCGCCGGAAGCGAGCCGGAAGCAGCCGGTCGCAGCGGTATCCGCCGGAAGACAGCGACACGCATCGTGCGCCTCCTGTGCGCCCTATGTCGCGGGAGAACCTTCCTTCGATACGCTGTACTTACATCCGCCACCGCGCACATGACCACGGTGCTGCCCCACGGGCCTTCGGGTGTCGTACGTTCTCCAGTACATTCGCAGCGAAGATCCCGCACAGCAGCCGGATCCCGCACAGTCACAAGGAGTGTCATCGACCGATGGCAGGTCCAGCGTTCCGCGCCGCCGCCGTACGGGTGCGCGTCCCCGCCAGCAGCGCCAACCTCGGCCCCGGCTTCGACGCCCTCGGCCTGGCCCTGGGGCTCTACGACGACGTCGTCGTCCGGGTGGCCGACTCCGGCCTGGACATCGACATCGCAGGTGAGGGTGCCGACACCCTCCCGCGGGACGAGAGCCACCTCCTCGTACGCTCCATGCGCACCGCCTTCGACCTGCTGGGCGGGCAGCCGCGCGGCCTGGAGGTCGTCTGCGCCAACCGCATCCCGCACGGCCGGGGCCTCGGCTCCTCCTCCGCCGCGATCTGCGCCGGCATCGTCGCCGCCCGCGCCGTGACCATAGGCGGCGAGGCCAAGCTCGACGACGCGGCGCTGCTGGAACTCGCCACCGAGATCGAGGGCCACCCCGACAACGTCGCCGCCTGCCTGCTCGGCGGCTTCACCCTCGCCTGGATGGACGGCGGCAGCGCCAAGGCGATCCGGATGGACCCCTCGGATTCCATCGTTCCGGTGGTCTTCGTCCCGTCGAAGCCGGTCCTGACCGAGACCGCGCGCGGGCTGCTGCCGCGCTCCGTCCCGCACGTGGACGCGGCGGTGAACGCGGGCCGTGCGGGCCTGCTCGTGGAGGCCATGACCAGGCGTCCCGAGTTCCTGCTGCCCGCCACCGAGGACCGGCTGCACCAGGAGTACCGGGCCCCGGCGATGCCGGAGAGCGTGGCACTCGTCAACCGGCTGCGGGCGGACGGCTTCCCCGCGGTCATCTCCGGTGCGGGCCCCACGGTCCTCGCGCTGGTCGACAACGGCGCGGCCGACAAGGTCGCGCGGCTCGCGGGCGAGGGATGGGCGGCCAACCGGCTCGCCCTCGACGCCGCGGGTGCGAGCGTCCTTCCGCTGGGCGCCCAGGGCGGTCAGCCGGTGTCGTAGCGACACGGCCCCGGGGGCGGGCGGCCGGGCAGGCCGTCCGCCCCCGGCAGGGCGATTGCCGGTGATTGAGAGGGGGAATGTCTGTTGGATCCGGTAGTGTTAACCTCAAGTGCGCATCCGAAGCCGCCATGGCTCGGTGCTCAGTGTCCCCATCCGGGACCACATTTCTTCCGGGAGCCTCCCCGACTGCTTTGATCACTGCCAGCAGCTTCGGGCACGCTCCGGAATCGGCGTGACATTCCCACGCTTCCAGCTCGGGGGCTTCTCGCCGGAACCACCACGCACGTTTCTCTCCGCCGTATCTCTACCGGCGGACCACCGCCCCGGCACGGTCCACACCTAGGACTGTTGTCGGACAGCACAACCGGTCGCCGAGCCAGACAGGCCGACGTCCGCTCCAGGGAAGGACCCTTCGTGAGCGACACCACCGATCTGATGGGCGCTGCCGACACCAACGTCGACACCAGTGCTCCCGCCGCGGGCGCCGCCCCCAAGCGCCGCCGCTCCGGTACCGGCCTCGAGGGCATGGTCCTGGCCGAGCTGCAGCAGGTCGCGTCGGGCCTCGGTATCAGGGGCACCGCGCGGATGCGCAAGAGCCAGCTGATCGAGGTCATCAAGGAGGCGCAGGGCGGCAGCGCCGCCAAGGCCGCCGCGGCCCCCGCCGCCGACGCCGCCGAGGCCAAGCCGAAGCGCCGCGCCACCAGCAAGGCCCGCACGGGCGAGGCCGCCGCCGCGGCTCCCGCGGAGAAGGCCGCCGTCCAGCCGCAGATCGAGATCCCGGGCCAGCCGGCCAGCGAGGACGCGCCCATCGGCGAGCGCCGCCGCCGCCGGGCCACCGCCCCCTCCGGCAGCCCCGAGTCCTCGGCCCCCGCCGCCGTGCAGGTCGAGCAGAAGACCGAGACCGCCCCGGCGGCGCAGCCCGAGGCCAAGGCCGAGGCCGCCGTCGCGGTGTCCGCCCAGCCCCAGGGCCAGGCGCAGGAGGCCGGCGAGGGCCGCACCCGCCGCGACCGCCGTGACCGCGGTGAGCGCGGTGACCGTGGCGAGCGCGGTGACCGTCAGCAGGGCCGCCGTGAGCGCGGCGCCAAGGCCGACGAGCAGGGTCAGCCGCAGGGCGGCCAGGGCCAGCAGCAGGGCGGCGGCCGCCAGGACCGTACGGACCGCGCGGACCGCCAGCAGCAGGGCGGCCGAGGCCAGGGCCGGCAGGACCGTCAGGACAACGGCCCGCAGGACGACTTCGACGGTGAGGACGGCCGCCGCGGCCGCCGCGGCCGCTACCGCGACCGCCGGGGCCGTCGCGGCCGTGACGAGTTCGCGCCGAACGAGCCGCAGGTCGCCGATGACGACGTGCTGATCCCCGTCGCGGGCATCCTCGACATCCTCGACAACTACGCGTTCATCCGGACCTCCGGCTACCTGCCCGGTCCGAACGACGTGTACGTCTCCCTCGCCCAGGTCCGCAAGGCCGGCCTGCGCAAGGGCGACCACACCACCGGTGCGGTCCGCCAGCCCAAGGACGGCGAGCGCCGCGAGAAGTTCAACGCGCTCGTGCGCCTGGACTCCGTCAACGGCATGGCGCCCGAATCCGGCCGCGGCCGGCCGGAGTTCCAGAAGCTGACCCCGCTCTACCCGCAGGACCGGCTCCGCCTGGAGACCGACCCGGGCGTGCTGACCACCCGCATCATCGACCTCGTGTCGCCGATCGGCAAGGGCCAGCGCGGTCTGATCGTGGCCCCGCCGAAGACCGGCAAGACCATGATCATGCAGGCGATCGCCAACGCGATCACCACCAACAACCCCGAGTGCCACCTGATGGTCGTCCTGGTCGACGAGCGGCCGGAAGAGGTCACCGACATGCAGCGGTCGGTCAAGGGCGAGGTCATCTCCTCGACCTTCGACCGCCCGGCCGAGGACCACACCACCGTCGCCGAGCTGGCCATCGAGCGCGCCAAGCGCCTCGTCGAGCTGGGTCACGACGTGGTCGTCCTGCTGGACTCCATCACCCGTCTGGGCCGCGCGTACAACCTCGCGGCGCCCGCCTCCGGCCGCATCCTGTCCGGTGGTGTCGACTCGACCGCGCTGTACCCGCCGAAGCGCTTCTTCGGTGCCGCGCGCAACATCGAGGACGGCGGCTCGCTGACCATCCTGGCCACCGCGCTCGTCGACACCGGCTCGCGCATGGACGAGGTGATCTTCGAGGAGTTCAAGGGCACCGGCAACATGGAGCTCAAGCTCGACCGCAAGCTCGCCGACAAGCGCATCTTCCCGGCCGTCGACGTCGACCCGTCGGGCACCCGCAAGGAGGAGATCCTCCTCAACAGCGAGGAGCTCGCCATCGTCTGGAAGCTGCGCCGGGTGCTCCACGCGCTCGACTCGCAGCAGGCGATCGAGCTGCTGCTCGACAAGATGAAGCAGACGAAGTCGAACGCCGAGTTCCTGATGCAGATCGCCAAGACGACCCCGGCCGGCAAGAACGACGACTGACCGGGTCGCCCGTAGTACGGAACCGCCCCCGCCACTTCTGTGGCGGGGGCGGTTCCGTTTTTGCGATCTTCACCACACCCCCGCCCGCCGGCGCACTCCCGCGGCCGTACCGAAACCCCAGGCAGACCGGCGCCACACGGCCCCCGGGGCACCCCGGGTGGTGCGCCCCCGGCGTGCGAACGGCACCGGGAGCCGTGGAACCCTGGACCGCGCTCACCCGTCTGAGTGAGTGACGACGGGCAACGGAGCCAGGACTGAGGAGAGCATGAGCGAGGACAGCAGAGGCCGCGGCCGCCGAGCCGCACGCGGAGGCCGGCGCAGGGGGCAGCCGCGGCGCCGCAAGGGCCTCACCGTCACCGCCTGGACCGCCGCCGGAGTGGTCCTGCTGGGCGGGGGCGGGCTGGGCTGGTTCTACTTCAAGCTCAACGGCAACTTGCACAGCGTCGACATCGACCAGGCCCTCGGCAAGGACCGCCCGGCCGACGTCGACAACGGCTCCATGGACATCCTCGTCCTCGGCTCCGACTCCCGCAGCGGCGCCAACGGCGAGTACGGCCAGGACGACGGCGGCTCCGCCCGTTCGGACACCGCGATGATCGTCCACCTCTACGAGGGCCACCACAAGGCCAGCGTCGTCTCGATCCCGCGCGACGCGATGGTCCCGCGCCCCGCCTGCGCCACCGGCAAGGGCAAGACCGACCCCGGCCGGAAGAAGGCGCAGTTCAACGAGGCCTTCACGGTCGGCGGGCCGGCCTGCGCGGTCAAGACCGTGGAGCAGCTGTCGGGGATCCGCATGGACCACTACATCGAGGTCGACTTCACCGGCTTCAAGAAGATCATCGACAACCTCGGCGGGGTCGAGCTCACGACCACGAAGCCGATCAAGGACGACGCCAGCCACCTCGACCTGCCGCCCGGCCCGCACAAGCTCAACGGGGAGCAGTCCCTGGGCCTCGTACGCACCCGCAAGAGCGTCGGCGACGGCAGCGACCTGGGCCGAATACAGCTCCAGCAGGCCTTCATGAAGGCGCTGATCAAGCAGGTCAAGGGGCTCGGGGTGTTCGACAACCCCAAGAAGCTGTTCGGCCTCGCCGACTCCGCCACCAAGGCGATCACCACCGACAAGGCCCTCGGTGACGTGAAGTCCCTCATGGGCTTCGCCCAGGGCCTCCAGGGGATCGGCGCCGAGAACATGCACATGATCACCCTGCCGGTGGGGCCGGACCCCGCCGACCGCGACCGGGTGGTCCCCCTCACCAAGGAGTCAAAGATGGTCTGGGACTCCCTGCTCGCCGATCAGCCGATCCCGCCCCAGGCCACCGAGAAGTCGGCCGGGGACAAGAGCACCGCGGGCTCGATCGTCCAGTAGGAGGGGCTGCCGGGATCCGGCAGGACCCCCGGGGAATAGGCGGCGTCCCCTCCCCGTTGAGGGGAGCGTTCCCGGAATTTTGACAGGCGGCCCGGTCCTGGCAGACTGGTCTGTCGGCCCCGGTTCACGCAGTGCGCAATTCGGCTCCTGCGACCCGGCGCCCTCCCGAATCTAGGAGACACCTTGAAGCGCGATGTTCACCCCGAGTACGTCGAGACCCAGGTCAGCTGCACCTGTGGCGCGTCGTTCACCACCCGCAGCACCCTGACCGAGGGCACCATCCGTGCCGAGGTCTGCTCCGAGTGCCACCCGTTCTACACGGGCAAGCAGAAGATCCTCGACACCGGTGGCCGCGTGGCCCGCTTCGAGGCCCGCTTCGGCAAGGGTGCGGCCAAGAAGTAGCGCGACCCAGGCGCCGGTCATCGGCCGCCCCCTGACCACGCGGGGGCGGCCGGACCGGCGCCTTTGTCGTCGTTCAGCCAGCCCAGCCCATTTTTGACTTTTCACCACAGGAGCATCCGATGTTCGAAGCGGTCGAGGAACTGGTCGGCGAGCACGCCGACCTCGAGAAGAGGCTCGCCGACCCTTCGGTCCACTCCGATCAGGCGAACGCGCGCAAGCTGAACAAGCGGTACGCGGAGCTGACCCCGATCGTCGCCACCTTCCGTGCGTGGAAGCAGGCGGGCGAGGACATCGAGACGGCCAAGGAGCTGGCGGCCGACGACCCCGACTTCATCGCCGAGGTCAAGGAGATGAGCGCCCAGCGCGAAGAGCTCACCGAGAAGCTCCGCCTGCTGCTCGTCCCGCGCGACCCCAGCGACGACAAGGACGTGCTCCTGGAGATCAAGGCGGGCGCCGGCGGCGACGAGTCCGCCCTGTTCGCCGGTGACCTGCTGCGCATGTACCTGCGCTACGCCGAGCGCGTGGGCTGGAAGACCGAGATCATCGACTCCACCGAGTCCGAGCTCGGCGGCTACAAGGACGTCCAGGTCTCCGTCCGCACCAAGGGCGGCAACGGGGCCACCGAGCCCGGCCAGGGCGTGTGGGCCCGGATGAAGTACGAGGGCGGCGTGCACCGCGTCCAGCGCGTGCCGGCCACCGAGTCCCAGGGCCGCATCCACACCTCCGCCGCGGGCGTGCTCGTCACCCCGGAGGCCGAGGAGGTCGAGGTCGAGATCAACATGAACGACCTCCGCATCGACGTGTACCGCTCCTCGGGCCCCGGCGGCCAGTCCGTCAACACCACCGACTCGGCCGTGCGCATCACGCACATCCCGACCGGTGTGGTCGCCTCCTGCCAGAACGAGAAGAGCCAGCTCCAGAACAAGGAGCAGGCCATGCGCATCCTGCGTTCGCGCCTGCTGGCCGCCGCCCAGGAAGCCGCCGAGCAGGAGGCCTCCGACCAGCGCCGCAGCCAGGTGCGCAGCGTGGACCGCTCCGAGAAGATCCGTACGTACAACTTCCCGGAAAACCGGATCTCGGACCACCGCACCGGCTTCAAGGCGTACAACTTGGACCAGGTGCTCGACGGTGACCTCGACTCGGTCATCCAGGCCTGCGTCGACACCGACTCCGCGGCGAAGCTCGCGGCCGCGCACTGACCTTCGCCCCACCCCCCGTACGACAGCAGCCCGGAGGACCAGCGTGAACTTGCTGCTTGCCGAGGTGGCCCAGGCCACCCAGCGGCTGGCCGCCGCCGGCGTGCCCTCACCGCGTTTCGACGCGGAGGAGCTCGCGGCCTTCGTGCACGGCGTCAAGCGGGGGGAACTGCACCACGTCAAGGACGCGGACTTCGACGCCCGCTACTGGGAGGCCGTCGCCCGCCGCGAGGCCCGCGAGCCGCTCCAGCACATCACCGGCCGGGCCTTCTTCCGGTACCTGGAGCTCCAGGTCGGCCCCGGGGTGTTCGTGCCCCGGCCCGAGACGGAGTCGGTCGTGGACTGGGCCATACACGCCGTCCGCGCCATGGACGTGGTCGAGCCGCTGATCGTGGACCTGTGCACCGGCTCCGGGGCCATCGCGCTCGCCATGGCCCAGGAGGTGCCGCGCTCGCGCGTGCACGCCGTGGAGCTGTCCGAGGACGCCCTGCGCTGGACCCGCAAGAACGCCGAGGGCTCCCGGGTCACCGTCCACCAGGGCGACGCGCTCACCGCGCTGCCCGAGCTGGACGGGCAGGTCGACCTGGTCATCTCCAACCCGCCGTACATCCCGCTCACCGAGTGGGAGTACGTGGCGCCCGAGGCCCGCGACCACGACCCCGAGATGGCGCTCTTCTCCGGCGAGGACGGCCTCGACACCATCCGCGGCATCGAGCGCACCGCCCACCGGCTGCTGCGGCCCGGCGGCATCGTCGTGATCGAGCACGCCGACACCCAGGGCGGCCAGGTGCCGTGGATCTTCGCCGACGAACGGGGCTGGGCCGACGCCGCCGACCACCCCGACCTGAACAACCGTCCGCGCTTCGCGACCGCCCGCAAGGCCATGCCGTGACCCGCGCGACCGCTTCCCCCGCCACCACCCCGCCGCACGAGGAGATCCGCTGATGGCCCGGCGATACGACTGCAACGACGCGACGGACCGCAAGACGGGTCTGCGTGAAGCGGCCTCCGCAGTGCGCCGCGGAGAGCTCGTCGTGCTGCCCACCGACACCCTGTACGGGATCGGCGCGGACGCCTTCAGCCCGGAGGCCGTCGGCGACCTGCTCGCCGCCAAGGGACGCGGCCGCAACATGCCCACGCCCGTCCTCATCGGCTCCCCGAACACCCTGCACGGCCTCGTCACGGACTTCTCCGAGCAGGCGTGGGAGCTCGTCGACGCCTTCTGGCCGGGCGGGCTCACCCTGGTCGCCAGGCACCAGCCGTCGCTGGCGTGGGACCTGGGGGAGACCCGCGGGACCGTGGCCGTGCGGATGCCCCTGCACCCCGTCGCGATCGAGCTGCTGACCGAGGTCGGCCCGATGGCGGTGTCCTCGGCGAACCTCTCCGGGCACCCCGCGCCGGCGGACTGCGACGCGGCCCGCGAGATGCTCGGCGACTCCGTCTCCGTGTACCTGGACGGCGGTCCGACGCCGAGCACCGAGCCGTCGTCGATCGTCGACGTCACCGGGAAGGTTCCCGTACTGCTGCGCGAGGGCGCGCTGACCGCGGAACAGCTGCGGGAGGTCGTACCCGACCTCGAGGTGGCTCCGTGAGCCCTGAGGGGCGTGGCATAGCGAGTCGGTCCTTCCGCATACTCCACGTCAGCACCGGCAATGTGTGCCGCTCGCCCATCACCGAGCGGCTGACGCGGCACGCGCTGGCCCACCGGCTCGGTGCCCTCGGCCTGCCGGCCGGGGACCTCATCGTGGAGAGCGCCGGCACCTGGGGCCACGAGGGCGCCCCGATGGAGGCCAACGCGGCCGCCGTCCTCGCCGACTTCGGCGCCGACGCGTCCGGGTTCACCGGGCGGGAGCTGCTGGACGAGCACGTCATACGCGCCGACCTGGTGCTCACCGCCACCCGGGACCACCGGGCGCAGGTCATCTCCATGGGCCACTCGGCGGGGCTGCGCACCTTCACGCTGAAGGAGTTCACCCGGCTCGTACGGGCGATAGACCCGGCCACGCTGCCGCCGCTGGACGACGGCATGGCGGAGCGGGCGCGGGCGCTGGTGCGGGCCGCCGCGGCGCTGCGCGGCTGGCTGCTGGCGCCGTCCGCCGACGCCGACGAGGTGTACGACCCGTACGGCTCGCCGATCACCTTCTTCCGCTCGATCGGCGACGAGATCAACCAGGCGCTGGACCCGGTCGTCACGGCCCTGACGGGCGTCACCTCCCCCCGCTGAGCCCCGCCGCGCCGGGCGGCGGGCGCGCCGGGCGGGTCCGGCCTACAGTGGCTGGTACCGGGTACACCCACGCGCGGGAGTCGTCCATGACTGTCACCACCCAGCAGGCGGCGGACCTCCTGCGGCAGCAGGATCCGCAGATGGCCGACATCCTCGAAGGGGAGCGGCAGCGGCAGGCGGCCACCTTGCAGATGAGCGCCGCCGAGAACTTCACCTCGCCCGCCGTGCTCGCGGCGCTGGGCTCCGCGCTCGCCAACAAGTACGCCGAGGGGTATCCCGGCGCCCGCTACCACGGGGGCTGTGAGTACGCGGACCTCGCCGAGCGGACCGCCGTGGAGCGGGCCAGGGCGCTCTTCGGGGCCGAGCACGCCAACGTCCAGCCCCACTCCGGCTCCGCGGCCGTGCTGGCCGCCTACGCGGCGCTGCTGCGGCCCGGGGACACCGTACTGGCTATGGGGCTGGCGCACGGCGGGCACCTCACGCACGGGTCGCCCGCCAATTTCTCCGGCCGCTGGTTCGACTTCGTCGGGTACGGGGTCGACGCGGAGACCGGGCTCGTCGACTACGGGCAGGTGCAGCGGCTGGCCCGTACGCACCGCCCCAAGGCCATCGTGTGCGGGTCGATCTGCTACCCCCGCCACCTCGAGTACTCGGCGTTCCGCGAGATCGCCGACGAGGTCGGGGCCCACCTGATCGCCGACGTCGCCCATCCCATCGGGCTCGTCGCCGGCGGCGCGGCGCCCAGCCCGGTCCCGTACGCGGACCTGGTCTGCGCGACCACCCACAAGGTGCTGCGCGGTCCGCGCGGCGGGATGGTCCTGTGCGGCGCGGAGTTCGCGGAGCGCGTCGACCGGGCGGTGTTCCCCTTCACGCAGGGCGGCGCCCAGATGCACACCATCGCCGCCAAGGCGGTGGCCTTCGGCGAGGCGGCGACCCCGGCCTTCGGCCGGTACGCCCACCGGGTCGTCGCCAACGCCCGGGCCCTGGCCGCCGCCCTGGAGCGGCGCGGGTTCGCCGTGACGACCGGCGGCACGGACACCCACCTCGTCAGCGCCGATCCGGCCGGGCTCGGCGTCGACGGGCCGACGGCGCGCGGCCGCCTGGCCGCGGCGGGGATCGTCCTGGACACCTGCGCGCTGCCGTACGGGGACCAGCGCGGCATTCGCCTGGGTACCGCGGCGGTCACCACGCAGGGGATGGGGGAGCCGGAGATGGCCGTGATCGCGGAGCTGTTCGCGGCCGCGCTGCGCGGGGAAGCGGCGGGAACGCGGGCGAAGGTGGCCGACCTGACCAGTGGATTTCCCCCGTACGGGGCGTAACCGGGACGAGTATGGCGTAGTGCAACCGGAACGGGGCCCAGGTGCGTCCTCGTCCCTGGTGACATCGCGGCTAATGTGTGGGGCTGAGATGGCCGGCGATACATCTGGGGCAGCCAGTGCGTGAATATCTGCTGACGCTTTGCGTCACGGTCGCGGTGACCTACCTGCTGACCGGGCCCGTGCGGAAGTTCGCGATCGCGGCCGGCGCGATGCCGGAGATCCGCGCGCGCGACGTGCACCGGGAGCCGACCCCGCGGCTCGGCGGGATCGCCATGTTCGGCGGCATGTGCGCGGGGCTGCTGATCGCCGACCACCTGCAGAACCTCAACGGGGTCTTCGAGCGGTCCAACGAGCCGAGGGCCCTGCTCTCGGGTGCGGCGCTGATCTGGCTGATCGGCGTCCTGGACGACAAGTTCGAGCTCGACGCGCTGATCAAGCTGGGCGCCCAGATGATCGCCGCGGGCGTGATGGTCATGCAGGGCCTGACCATCCTGTGGATTCCGGTTCCGGGCATCGGCACCGTGGCGCTCACCCAGTGGCAGGGCACCCTGCTCACCGTGGCGCTGGTGGTGATCACGATCAACGCGGTGAACTTCGTCGACGGCCTCGACGGTCTGGCGGCGGGCATGGTCTGCATCGCCACGTGCGCGTTCTTCCTCTACGCCTATCGGATCTGGTTCGGCTACGGCATCGAATCCGCCGCTCCCGCGACCCTGTTCGCGGCGATCCTGATGGGCATGTGCCTGGGCTTCCTGCCGCACAACATGCATCCGGCCCGGATCTTCATGGGGGATTCCGGCTCGATGCTGATCGGCCTGGTGCTGGCCGCCTCGGCCATCTCGATCACGGGGCAGGTGGACCCCGACACGATGGCCCTCTTCGTCGGCGGTGAGCGCAACGCGACGCACGCGATGCTGCCGGTCTTCATTCCGCTGCTGCTGCCGCTGACGATCATCGCCATTCCGATGGCCGACCTGGTCCTGGCCATCGTCCGGCGCACCTGGAACGGCCAGTCCCCCTTCGCCGCGGACCGCGGCCACCTGCACCACCGGCTGCTGGAACTGGGGCATTCCCACAGCCGCGCCGTACTCATCATGTATTTCTGGTCGGGCCTGATCGCATTCGGCACGGTGGCCTATTCGGTGCATTCGGCCTCGATGTGGATCGTCCTCTCCCTCGCCGCGCTGAGCGCGCTGGGCCTCGTACTGCTCCTGATGCCGCGCTTCACCCCGCGCGCGCCGCGCTGGGCCGAGGGCCTGGTACCGCCGCGCTACCGGCACGGCGAGCGGGCCGCGGAGGCGGCCGTACGGGACGACGAGGGCCAGGAGCCGGTGCCCGCACGGCCCGTCGTGGCGGGGGTCTCGGGCGTCAACGGCGCGACCGCGGTAGGCCCCCGTTCGCGCCTCCCCGACCGGCGTAAGGCCGGATCGGCTCGCTGACGGCGCGGTCGCATGTCCGACATGGGTGCCCTTTAGCAGACAATGAGGCGCCTTGTCCTGCACACACGGGCGCATTAGCTCTCATGTGTGACAGTCAGCACACCGGGCAGGTAAAGCTCTCATCAAATAGTTTGTGATACCGTTCACTAAACCCGGTGACAGAGCCGAAGGACCGTAGTGCGACGGTCCATTGGCCCGAGGCTCTCGCTCGGACCGGGCTTACGCTCGTCCCCGTACGAGTTCCCGTACGAGTCCGTGCCCCCACCACCACGCGGAGCAAACCGCCATGCGGTCAGATGACGTCCGATCCCTCCTGCAAACCGCTGTACCCACCGCTCTCGCCGGCGCCATCGCGGCCGTGATCAGCGGTCTGGTCGTCGGGGGCAAGGGTGCCGTCGGGTCCGTCGTCGCGACCGCGGTCGTGATCGTCTTCATGGGACTCGGATTCGTCGTCCTGCAGCGCACGGCGAAATCCCTGCCGCACCTGTTCCAGGCCATGGGCCTCATGCTCTACGCCGCACAGATCCTGCTGCTCTTCGTCTTTCTCGCCGTGTTCAAGAACACGACGCTGTTCCACCCCCGTGCGTTCGCCATCACGCTCGTCGCCGCCACCCTGGTGTGGATCGGCGCACAGACGCGTGCTCATATGAAGGCGAAGATCCTGTACGTCGAGCCGGACTCGACGAAGGGTGAAAAGCCCGAGAACCCGGGGTCGAAGTCGTGAGGGGTAGGGCCGGGATAAGTGTGCGTTCGAGATGCTGCTATCGTCCGGTTCCAACTGCGGCACTGCGGGCGCGGGCATCTGAGCTGACGCCTGTTCCATCGCGAGGCTCGATGCCTGACTGCCGCCCCCACATCCGTTACACCAGTCCAGTGCCGAACCGCGGCTGCGCGCCGCGCCGACACAACGAGGTTGCCGTACCTATGCGCCACGCTGAAGGAGCCCGCGGTGAGTGCTGACCCGACGCAGGTCCTCGCCTTCGAGACCGACTGTCACATCTTCGACGGATGTGGATTCCCCGGCCCGGGCCTGCACTCGTTCCTCTTCGAGCCGCTGTGGGGCGAAGCCGGCAGCAATGCCTACTTCAACAAGCCGATGCTGCTGGCCCTCCTGGGCTCCGTCATCATCGTGGCCTTCTTCTGGGCCGCCTTCGGCAAGGCGAAGATCATCCCCGGCAAGCTCCAGATGGTCGGCGAGGCCGGCTACGACTTCGTGCGCCGCGGCATCGTCTACGAGACGCTGGGCAAGAAGGAGGGCGAGAAGTACGTCCCCTTCATGGTCTCCCTGTTCTTCTTCGTCTGGATCCTGAACGTCTGGTCGATCGTCCCGGTGGCACAGTTCCCCGTGACCTCGATCATCGCGTACCCGGCCGTCCTCGCGCTGATCGTCTACGTGATCTGGATGTCGGTCACCTTCAAGCGCCACGGCTTCGTCGGCGGCCTGAAGAACCTCACCGGCTACGACAAGAGCCTGGGCGGCGTCCTGCCGCTCATCATGGTCATCGAGTTCTTCTCGAACGTCCTGGTGCGCCCGTTCACCCACGCGGTCCGACTCTTCGCGAACATGTTCGCCGGTCACACCCTGCTGCTGCTCTTCACGATCGCCAGCTGGTACCTGCTGAACGGCATCGGCATCGCCTACGCCGGTGTGTCGTTCGTGATGGTGATCGTGATGACCGCCTTCGAGCTCTTCATCCAGGCCGTCCAGGCGTACGTCTTCGTCCTCCTGGCGTGCAGCTTCATCCAGGGCGCGCTCGCCGAGCACCACTGAGCCAGGCCCGCCCCCGCTCAGCCCCCCGTATTCGTCCGGTGGCCAACCCCCACCGGTCCGTGAAAGAGAAGGAAGAACTGGCATGTCCCAGACCCTTGCCGCCGTCACCGGCTCCCTCAGCTCCGTTGGTTACGGTCTCGCGGCCATCGGCCCCGGCGTCGGCGTCGGCATCATCTTCGGTAACGGCACCCAGGCCCTCGCCCGCCAGCCCGAGGCTGCCGGCCTGATCCGCGCCAACCAGATCCTCGGCTTCGCCTTCTGTGAGGCGCTCGCCCTGATCGGTCTGGTCATGCCGTTCGTCTACCCGAGCTCCTGATCCTCGGTCTCGACGAACAGCCCACTAGACGAAAGGCACTGATGTGAACCTCATGGTTCTCGCGGCTGAGATGGAAAACCCTCTCATCCCGCCGATCCCCGAGCTCGTCATCGGTCTGATCGCCTTCGTCATCGTCTTCGGCTTCCTCGCGAAGAAGCTCCTCCCGAACATCAACAAGGTTCTGGACGAGCGCCGCGAGCAGATCGAGGGCGGTATCGAGAAGGCCGAAGCCGCTCAGACCGAGGCCCAGAGCGTGCTGGAGCAGTACAAGGCCCAGCTCGCCGAAGCCCGGCACGAGGCCGCGCGCCTGCGCCAGGACGCGCTGGAGCAGGGCACTGCGCTCAAGGAAGAACTGCGCGCAGAGGGCCAGCGGCAGCGTGAGGAGATCATCGCTGCCGGTCACGCCCAGATCGCGGCAGACCGCAAGGCCGCCGCTCAGGCGCTGCGTCAGGACGTGGGCAAGCTCGCCACCGACCTGGCCGGCAAGCTCGTCGGCGAGTCCCTCGAGGACGCCGCCCGCCAGAGCCGCACCATCGACCGCTTCCTCAGCGAGCTTGAGGAGAAGGCCGAGGCGGCCCGATGAACGGAGCGAGCCGCGAGGCGCTGGCCTCCGCGCGCGAGCGTCTCGACGCGCTGACGGACAACACGTCCGTCGACGCGGCGAAGCTCGCCGGTGAGCTGGCAGCCGTCACCGCGCTGCTCGACCGTGAGGTCTCGCTGCGTCGGGTCATCACGGACCCGGCGCAGTCCGGCGAGGCCAAGGCCGAGCTCGTCGGCCGGCTGCTGTCCGGCCAGGTGGGCGGGGAGACCCTCGACCTGGTGTCCGGCATGGCGCGCTCCCGCTGGTCGCAGTCCCGCGACCTGGTGGACGCGCTGGAGGAGCTGGCGGCCACCGCCGACCTCACGGCGGCCCAGCAGGGCAACGGGCTCGACAACGTCGAGGACGAGATCTTCCGCTTCGGCCGGATCGTCTCCTCGAGCACCGAGCTGCGCTCCGCGCTGACCGACCGCGCCGCCACCGGCACCGCCAAGAGCGAGCTGCTGCGCAGCCTGCTCGGCGGCAAGGTGAACGCCGTCACCGAGCGTCTGGTCATCCGTCTCGTCACGCACCCGCGTGGACGTAGCCTGGAAGCGGGACTCGAGTCCCTTTCCAAGCTCGCCGCCGAGCGCCGTGACCGCATGGTCGCCACCGTGACCAGCGCGGTTCCGCTCAGCGACGTGCAGAAGCAGCGTCTCGGCGCGGTGCTGGCCAAGCTGTACGGCCGCCAGATGCACCTGAACCTCGACGTGGACCCCGCGGTCCTCGGCGGGATCTCGGTGCGGGTCGGCGACGAGGTCATCGACGGCACCATCGCGGACCGCCTCGCCGAGGCGTCGCGCCGCATGGCCGGCTGACCAGCCGCCACCACACAGATACAAAGCATTCCTAGCGGCCCGGTTGGGCCGTGCAGAACTTGCAGAAGATTCCTGGGGGTCACCCCCAGACCCCTAAGAAGCTTCAGGCCCAACAAGGAGAGCAGGGAACCCAGATGGCGGAGCTCACGATCCGGCCGGAGGAGATCCGGGACGCACTGGAGACCTTTGTCCAGTCGTACCAGCCGGACGCGGCCTCGCGCGAGGAGGTCGGAACGGTCAGCGTTGCCGGCGACGGCATCGCGAAGGTGGAGGGCCTGCCCTCCGCCATGGCGAACGAGCTGCTGAAGTTCGAGGACGGCACCCTCGGTCTCGCCCTCAACCTCGAGGAGCGCGAGATCGGTGCGATCGTCCTCGGCGAATTCAGCGGCATCGAGGAGGGCCAGCCGGTGCAGCGCACCGGTGAGGTTCTCTCCGTAGGCGTCGGCGAGGGCTACCTCGGCCGCGTTGTCGACCCGCTCGGCAACCCGATCGACGGTCTCGGCGAGATCGCGACCGAAGGCCGCCGCGCCCTCGAGCTGCAGGCCCCGGGCGTCATGGTCCGTAAGTCGGTGCACGAGCCCATGCAGACCGGCTACAAGGCCGTCGACGCGATGGTGCCGATCGGCCGTGGCCAGCGTCAGCTGATCATCGGCGACCGTCAGACCGGCAAGACCGCCCTGGCCGTCGATACGATCATCAACCAGCGTGACAACTGGCGCTCCGGCGACGTGAACAAGCAGGTCCGCTGCATCTACGTCGCCATCGGCCAGAAGGGCTCGACCATCGCGTCCGTTCGCGGCGCCCTGGAAGAGGCCGGCGCGCTCGAGTACACGACGATCGTCGCCGCCCCGGCGTCCGACCCGGCCGGCTTCAAGTACCTGGCGCCGTACACCGGTTCCGCCATCGGTCAGCACTGGATGTACGCCGGCAAGCACGTCCTGATCATCTTCGACGACCTGTCGAAGCAGGCCGACGCCTACCGCGCCGTGTCGCTGCTGCTGCGCCGCCCGCCGGGCCGCGAGGCCTACCCGGGCGACGTCTTCTACCTGCACTCCCGTCTGCTGGAGCGCTGCGCGAAGCTCTCCGACGACATGGGTGCCGGCTCGATGACCGGTCTGCCGATCGTCGAGACCAAGGCCAACGACGTCTCGGCGTTCATCCCGACCAACGTCATCTCCATCACCGACGGCCAGTGCTTCCTGGAGTCCGACCTGTTCAACGCGGGCCAGCGCCCGGCGCTGAACGTCGGTATCTCGGTCTCCCGCGTCGGTGGTTCCGCGCAGCACAAGGCCATGAAGCAGGTTTCCGGCCGTCTGCGCGTCGACCTGGCCCAGTACCGCGAGCTGGAGGCGTTCGCCGCCTTCGGTTCCGACCTGGACGCCGCGTCGAAGGCCTCGCTGGAGCGCGGCAAGCGCATGGTCGAGCTGCTGAAGCAGGGCCAGTACCAGCCGATGCCCGTCGAGGAGCAGGTCGTCTCCGTCTGGGCCGGCACCACCGGCAAGATGGACGACGTCCCGGTCAACGACATCCGTCGCTTCGAGTCGGAGCTGCTGGAGCACCTGCGCCGCGAGCGCAAGGACCTCCTCACCTCCATCGCCGAGGGCGGCAAGATGTCGGACGACACCCTGACGTCGATCGCCGACGCCATCGCCGCCTTCAAGCGCCAGTTCGAGACCTCGGACGGCAAGCTCCTGGGCGAGGACGCGCCGGCCGTCAACGTCTCCAAGTGACGACGGAAGGGACCTGACTCATGGGAGCGCAGCTCCGGGTCTACAAGCGTCGCATCCGTGCCGTCACGGCGACCAAGAAGATCACCAAGGCGATGGAGATGATCGCCGCCTCGCGCATCGTCAAGGCGCAGCGCAAGGTGGCGGCATCGATGCCGTACGCGACCGAGCTCACCCGCGCGGTGACCGCGGTGGCGACCGGTTCGAACACCAAGCACGCCCTGACCACCGAGGTCGAGACGCCGACCCGCGCCGCGGTCCTGCTCATCACGAGCGACCGCGGTCTGGCCGGCGGCTACTCCTCGAACGCCATCAAGCAGGCAGACCGGCTCACCGAGCGGCTGCGGGCGGAGGGCAAGGAGGTCGACAGCTACATCGTCGGCCGCAAGGGTGTCGCCTACTACGGCTTCCGTGAGCGCAAGGTCACGGACTCGTGGACCGGCTTCACCGACAGCCCGGCCTACGCCGACGCCAAGCGCGTCGCGGCGCCGCTGATCGAGGCCATCCAGACGGAAACGGCCGAGGGCGGCGTCGACGAGCTGCACATCGTCTACACGGAATTCGTGTCGATGATGACGCAGAACGCGGTGGACGGCCGGATGCTGCCGCTCAGCCTCGACCAGGCTGCGGAGGAGAGCGGTACGAAGGGCGAGATCCTTCCGCTGTTCGACTTCGAGCCGTCGGCGGAGGACGTCCTCGACGCCCTTCTGCCGCGCTACGTCGAGAGCCGCATCTACAACGCACTGCTGCAGTCGGCCGCTTCCGAGCACGCCGCCCGCCGCCGCGCGATGAAGTCGGCGACCGACAACGCCGGAGACCTCATCAAGAGCCTCTCCCGGCTTGCCAACGCGGCCCGCCAGGCCGAAATCACCCAGGAAATCAGCGAGATCGTCGGTGGCGCGAGCGCCATGGCCGACGCGACCGCGGGGAGTGACAAGTAATGACGACCACTGTTGAGACGGCCGCCGCCACGGGCCGCGTCGCCCGGGTCATCGGCCCGGTCGTCGACGTGGAGTTCCCCGTCGACGCGATGCCCGAGATCTACAACGCCCTCAAGGTCCAGGTCGCCGACCCGGCCGAGGACGGCAAGCTCAAGACCCTGACCCTCGAGGTCGCGCAGCACCTGGGTGACGGCCTCGTCCGCACCATCTCGATGCAGCCGACCGACGGCCTGGTCCGCCAGGCCCCGGTGACCGACACGGGCGAGGGCATCACCGTCCCCGTCGGTGACTTCACCAAGGGCAAGGTCTTCAACACCCTGGGTGAGGTGCTCAACTACCCGGAGGCGAACACCGAGGTCACCGAGCGCTGGCCGATCCACCGCAAGGCGCCGAGCTTCGACGAGCTCGAGTCGAAGACCGAGATGTTCGAGACCGGCGTCAAGGTCATCGACCTCCTCACCCCGTACGTCAAGGGTGGAAAGATCGGTCTGTTCGGTGGTGCCGGTGTCGGCAAGACCGTTCTGATCCAGGAAATGATCTACCGCGTCGCCAACAACCACGACGGCGTGTCGGTCTTCGCGGGTGTCGGTGAGCGTACCCGTGAGGGCAACGACCTCATCGAGGAGATGGGCGACTCCGGCGTCATCGACAAGACGGCGCTCGTCTTCGGCCAGATGGACGAGCCCCCGGGCACCCGTCTGCGCGTCGCCCTGGCCGGTCTGACCATGGCGGAGTACTTCCGCGATGTGCAGAAGCAGGACGTGCTCTTCTTCATCGACAACATCTTCCGGTACACCCAGGCCGGTTCCGAGGTGTCGACCCTGCTCGGCCGTATGCCCTCCGCGGTGGGTTACCAGCCGAACCTGGCCGACGAGATGGGTCTCCTCCAGGAGCGCATCACCTCGACCCGCGGTCACTCGATCACCTCGATGCAGGCGATCTACGTCCCCGCGGACGACCTGACCGACCCGGCGCCGGCGACCACCTTCGCCCACCTCGACGCGACGACGGTTCTCTCCCGTCCGATCTCCGAGAAGGGCATCTACCCGGCCGTCGACCCGCTGGACTCCACGTCCCGCATCCTGGACCCCCGCTACATCGCGGCGGACCACTACGCGGCCGCCATGCGCGTCAAGGGGATCCTGCAGAAGTACAAGGACCTCCAGGACATCATCGCGATCCTCGGTATCGACGAGCTGGGCGAGGAGGACAAGCTCGTCGTCCACCGTGCCCGTCGCGTCGAGCGTTTCCTGTCGCAGAACACCCACGTCGCCAAGCAGTTCACCGGCGTGGACGGTTCGGACGTTCCGCTCGACGAGTCGATCACCGCGTTCAACGCGATCTGCGACGGTGAGTACGACCACTTCCCCGAGCAGGCGTTCTTCATGTGCGGTGGCATCGAGGACCTGAAGGCCAACGCCAAGGAGCTGGGCGTCTCCTGATCCGGCGCGCTCCGCGAGGAGCGCTCCCGGTTCGCAGTCCCCAGGGAGAGGGGCGGGTGTCCCGTCCCTCTCCCCACGCCCATTAGAATTTGACCCAACACCCGGCTGACCCGCCGGGTGGTGACCCGAGGAGCCACCTTGGCTGCTGAGCTGCACGTCGAGCTGGTCGCGGCGGACCGCAATGTATGGTCCGGCGAGGCCACCCTGGTCGTCGCCCGCACCACGTCCGGCGACATCGGCGTCATGCCCGGTCACCAGCCGCTTCTCGGTGTGCTGGAATCGGGCCCGGTGACCATCCGTACCAGCGAGGGCGCCACTGTCGTCGCCGCGGTGCACGGCGGATTCATCTCGTTCGCGGACAACAAGCTGTCCCTGCTGGCCGAGATCGCCGAGCTCGCGGACGAGATCGACGTCCAGCGGGCGGAGCGGGCACTGGAGCGCGCGAAGTCGGAGGCCGACGCGGCCGCCGAACGTCGCGCCGATGTCCGGCTGCGCGCGGTCGCGGGGCACTGAGCCCCGTACCGAACAGTTTGATACCTCAGCCGCGGTCAGGTCCGGAATTTTCCGGACCGGGTCGCGGCTGAGGCGATGTACGTACTTTTGTGTGTGCGGTTTTCGATGAGCGAGGAGGTCGGTGAAGATGCTCCTCGCTCTGCTTGTGAGCGGCCTGGTCGTAGCCCTGGTGGTGATCGGGCTGTTCGTGTTCGGGTTGCGCCGCAGACTCATCCAGCGGTCCGGCGGGACCTTCGACTGCAGCCTGCGCTGGGGCGTGACCGACGAGCCGGACGTCTCCGGCAAGGGGTGGGTCTACGGGGTCGCCCGCTACAGCGGTGACCGGATCGAGTGGTTCCGCGTCTTTTCGTACTCCCCGCGCCCGCGCCGGCTGCTGGAGCGTTCCTCCATCGAGGTCCTCGCGCGCCGCGCGCCCGAGGGCGAGGAGGAGCTGGCCCTGCTGTCCGACGCCGTCGTGCTCGGCTGTTCCCACCGGGGGACCCGCCTTGAGCTGGCGATGAGCGAGGACGCGCTGACCGGTTTCCTGGCGTGGCTGGAGGCGGCGCCGCCCGGGCAGCGGGTGAACGTCGCCTGAGGCGTGCGGGGCACCGCCCGCAGGACGTGAGGAAGCCGGGGAGGCGGGGGACGGTCCCGCCTCCCCGGCTTCGTACCCTCATACGAGGGATCGCGGACCGGGGCGGTGCGTGGGGGTCACCGCAGCCCGGTGTGGATGGCGTCGGCCAGTTCGCCGTTCGCGGTGTCGCCGCTGAATTCCCAGAAGAAGGCGCCCTTGAGGCCCTGGTTCTTCAGCCAGGTCATCTTTCCGGCGATGGTCGCGGGGGTGTCGTAGCTCCACCAGTTGCCGCCGCACTTGGCGTAGGCCGTGCCGGCGACGGTGCCGGTCGTGGGGCAGCTGCTCTTGAGGACCTTGTAGTCCTCGATGCCCTGCTCGTAGGTGCCCGGGGCGGGTCCGGTCGCGGTGCCGCCGGGGGCGTCCTGGGTGACTCCGGTCCAGCCGCGGCCGTAGAAGCCGATGCCGAGGTTGAGCTTGGAGCCGGGGATCCCCTTGCCCTTGAGCTTGGTGATGGCGGCCTCGGAGTTGAATCCGGCGATGGGGATGCCGGCGTAGGAGGTCAGCGGGGAGTGCGGGGCGGTGGGTCCCTTGGCCTCCCACGCGCCGAAGAAGTCGTACGTCATGACGTTGTAGAAGTCGACGTACTGGGCGGCGCCCGCGTAGTCGGCGAGGTCGAGCTTGCCGCCGTTGGAGCCGTCGGCGGAGATCGCGGCGGTGACCAGGCTGGAGCCGCCGAACTTGGCGCGCAGGGCCGACATCAGGTTCTTGAAGGACGCGGCGCCGCTGGTGTCGCAGGACAGTCCGCAGGCGTTCGGGTACTCCCAGTCGATGTCGATGCCGTCGAAGACGTCCGCCCAGCGCGGGTCCTCGACCAGGGCGTGGCAGGAGTCGGCGAAGGCGGCCGGGTTCTGCGCGGCCTGGCCGAAGCCGCCGGACCAGGTCCAGCCGCCGAAGGAGTAGAGGATCTTGATGTGCGGGTACTTGGCCTTGAGCTCGCGCAGCTGGTTGAAGTTGCCGCGCAGGGGCTGGTCCCAGGTGTCGGCGACGCCGTCGACGCTCTGGTCGGCGGTGTAGGCCTTGTCGTAGTCGGCGTAGGCGTCGCCGATGGTGCACTTGCCGTTCTGGACGTTGCCGAAGGCGTAGTTGATGTGGGTGATCTTCGCCGCGCTGCCGGAGGTGATCAGGTTCTTCACGTGGTAGTTGCGCTGGTAGACGCCCCAGTTGGTGAAGTAGCCGAGCTTGACCTTGGTGCCCGGGTCCGGGGGCTGGGTGCCGCCGGGAGTGGTCACCGAGAGGGTGCCCGAGGAGGGGCCGGTCTGGCCGGCGGTGTCCCGGGCGGTGACCGAGTAGGTGTACGTGGTGCCCTTGGTCAGGCCGCTGTCGCCGAAGGTGGTGCCGGTGACGGTGGTGAGCCTGGTGCCGTCGCGGTAGACGTCGTAGTTCTTGACGCCCTTGTCGTCGGTGGCAGCCGGCCAGGACAGGGTCAGGGCGGTCTCGGTGACGCCGGTCGCGGTGGGGGTGCCGGGGGCCGAGGGCGGGGCGTCGGTGGGGTTGGACCCGCCGTCGCAGGAGCCGCCGTTGATCTTGCAGCCGGCGGGGGCGCCGGGCCCGGTGCCGTTGAAGCCGAAGCTGACGGTGGCGCCGGGGGCGAGGGTGCCGTTCCAGCCGACGTTCTTGGCCGTCCAGTGGTCGCCGGAGCCGGTGACGGTGGCGTCCCATGCGGAGGTCACCCGGGTGCCGGCCGGGTAGTCCCACTCCACGGTCCAGCTGCTGAGGGTGGTGGTGCCGGTGTTCTTCACCGTCCACTTGCCCTCGAAGCCGGAGCCCCAGTCGGAGACCTTCGTGTAGGTCGCGGTCGCGGAGGCGGCGGCCTGCGCCGGGCCCGCCAGGCCGACCAGGCCGGCGACGGGCAGGGCGAGGGCGGCCACGGTGGCGGCCAGCCTCCTGAACAGACGGTTGCGTCGTGGGGGTGCTGTGCTCAAGGGTGCTCCTCCGGAGGTCCGTACCGGTCGTGGGGCCGACCGGTACATGGGGGTGGGACCTGCGCCGCCCGTGAGCACGCCTCGCTGCGATCTTTGTCATGGCACGCTCACCACAGTGATGCGGTGAGACTAGAAAGGTCTGGACCAAGCGTCAAGAGGTCCAGACCTCACCTCAAGGGGCCGGCTCGATCCCCAACTCCTGCGCCAATACCGCCGCTTGGACCCGGCTGCGCAGCTCCAGCTTCCCCAGCAGCCGGCTGACGTGGGTCTTCACCGTGGCCTCCGCCATGTCCAGCCGTACGGCGATCTCCGCGTTCGACAGCCCGCCGCCCAGCGCCCCCAGCACCTCCCGCTCGCGCCGCGTCAGCGTCTCCACCGCCGCGGCCGCCTCCGGCCGCACCGGCGCGCGCACCGCCTTCGGAGCCGCGAACTCGGCGATCAGCCGCCGGGTCACCGCCGGGGCGATCAGTCCTTCGCCGCGCGCCACCGTCCGCACCGCCGCGATCAGCTCCGCGGCGTCCGCGTCCTTCAGCAGGAAGCCCGCCGCCCCCGCCCGCAGCGCCCCGAAGACGTACTCGTCGAGGTCGAAGGTGGTCAGCACCAGCACGTCCGCCAGCCCCCGCTCCACCACCCGGCGGGTGGCCGACACCCCGTCCAGCCTCGGCATCTGCACGTCCATGAGGACCAGGTCCGGCCGCAGCTCCTCCGCCAGCCGCACCGCCTCCTCACCGTCCGCCGCCTCTCCCACCACCTCGATGCCGCCCGCACTGCGCAGGATCAGCACCAGGCCGGCCCGTACCGCCTGCTGGTCCTCGGCCACGACGACCCTGATGGTCATGACTGCACCGCCCTCTCCCCGGCGGGCAGCGCCGCCCGCACCTGCCACACCCTGCCCGAAGCGCCCGCCGCGAAGGTCCCGCCCAGCAGCTCCGTACGCTCCCGCATGCCGATCAGCCCCGCCCCCGACCCCGGGGCGCGCGGGCCCGGCCGCTCCCCGTACGGAGAGTCCACCGCCACCGTCAGCAGCCCGGCGCCCCGCGCCACCCGGACCCGGACCGTGCCGGGGGCCGCGTGCTTGAGGGCGTTGGTCAGCGACTCCTGCACGATCCGGTACGCCGCCAGCTCCACCGGGGCCGGCAGCGGCGGCCCCGCGGCCCGCTCGTCCGCCAGGACGAAGTCCAGCCCGCTCGCCGACCCGTTCGTACGGGCCTGCCCCAGCAGGGCGTCCAGGCCGGCCAGGGAGGGCACCGCGACGGCCTCCTGCCCCGCCCCGGCGTCCCGCAGCAGCCCGATCAGCCGGCGCATCTCGGCCAGCCCCTGCACGCTGTTCTCCCGGATCACCCCGAGGGCCTCGCGGCTGGTGGCGGGGGAGTCGATGGACAGCGCGGCGGTGGAGTGGATGGCGATCGCCGAGAGGTGGTTGGCCACCATGTCGTGCAGTTCCCGCGCCATCCGGGCGCGCTCGGCGGCCACCGCCTGCGTCCGGTCCATCTCGGCCAGCAGCGCCGTCTGCTCGGCGCGCAGCCGGGCGGCCTCGGCGGCCTCCCGGTGGTTGCGCAGGGTGGCGCCCGTCAGGGCCGGGGCGAAGCTCACGATGCCGGTGACCACGCCGATGAGCAGGGCCTGCGGGCTGCGCAGCCACACCAGGGAGCCGATGGTGACGGCCACGGTGATCAGACCGGTGCTGACCGGGAGCCGCCGGGCCGTGGCCGGTTTTCCGTAGACCACCGCCGCGTACATCAGGTCGGTGAAGATGATGACGCTGGCGATGCTGCCGACCGTGAACTGGTCCGCGACCAGGGCGACCGTGCCGACGGGCAGGGTGACGGCGGGCGCGGAGCGGCGCAGCAGCTCCAGGGCGCCGAGCACCCCCAGGGGGACCAGCACCGCCCAGTCGGGCAGGAAGTGCCGGCTGGGCGTGCTGTACACGCCGAGCGCCCAGAGCAGCAGGCCGGCGCACACGCTGACCACCGCGAGCAGGACGTCGTCGCGGTGCGGGCGGGGGATCTTCGGGAGCACGTTCCCATCCAACACGGTCCGCCGCGACGCGGCCTCGGTACCGGGGCGGAGAGTCCGCTACATCGAAGGATGCAGTGGGCTTTCCTCACTGGCGACGACGCGGCGGGGCCCGGCGGCCGGAAACCTGGAAGGGAATCCGAGGAAGGAAGGGAGAGCCGTCATGCTGGTCGGGCTGATCATCGCCTGTGAGGTCGGCTTCTGGGTGCTGCTGGCGGGCGGACTGGCGCTGCGCTACCTGGCCGGAATGCCGAGGTTGGGAGCCGCGGTGCTGCTGCTGGAGCCGCTGCTGGAGCTGGTGCTGCTGGTGGTGTCCTTCATCGACCTGAAGAACGGCGGCGAGCCGAGCTGGAGGCACGGTCTCGCGGCCTTCTACATCGGCTACACCGTCGGGTACGGGCACTACACCGTCAAGTGGCTCGACGGGCACGCCGCCCACCGCTTCGCCGGGGGCCCCAAGCCGCCCGGAACCAAGTACGGCAAGGAGCGCGCGGTCCACGAGTGGAAGCTGTGGACGCGGACCCTGGCCGCCGCCCTCGTCGCCATCGGGCTGCTCCAGGCCGGGATCTGGTACGTCGGCGACGACGCCGCCACCGGCGGGCTCCAGGCCTGGCAGGCCGGCGCACTGCGGGTGCTCGGCATCCAGGCCCTGATCGCCGCGAGCTACTCGATCTGGCCCCGCAAGGCCCCGGCGGGCACGGACGCGGACCGGGACGGGGCCGCCGAACCGACCGGAACCAAGCGCTAGGTGCAGGCCCCGTCGTCAAAGTCCCGCCTGGCCCGCGGCGGTCCCCCGGCTACCGCTGGGAGGTGCCCCCGGGCACCGCACCTCGCCGCGTTGCCGGGGCGCCCGAGCACGTCCAGTACTCGGGCGCCCCTCCGCCTTGCGATGCACGGCACCGGACGCCGCGGACCTGACCGGCGCTACTTTGACGACAGGGCCTGGCCGGCCGACCGGCGGATCCCGGGACCGGGCGGGGTCCGGGTCAGCGCTCGCCGCCGGGAACCCAGAGCACGTCCCCGACCTCCTTGTTGGCCGTCCTGGCCAGGATGAAGAGGAGGTCGGAGAGGCGGTTCAGGTAGGTGGCCGTCAGCGGGTTCATCACCTCGCCGTGCGCCTCCAGCGCCGCCCACGTGGAGCGCTCGGCCCGCCGGACCACCGTGCAGGCCTGGTGCAGCAGGGCCGCGCCCGGGGTGCCGCCGGGGAGGATGAAGCTCCGCAGCTTCTCCAGCCGCTCGTTGAAGACGTCACAGTCCGCCTCCAGCCGGTCCACGTAGAACTGCTCCACGCGCAGCGGCGGGTACTCCGGGTCCTCCACGACCGGGGTGCACAGGTCCGCGCCGACGTCGAACAGGTCGTTCTGCACGCGGACCAGGACCTTCACGACCTCCTCCGGCAGCGCCCCCAGCGCGATGGCCGTCCCGATGGCGGCGTTGGCCTCGTTGGCGTCGGCGTACGCGGAGATCCGCAGGTCCGTCTTCCGCGTCCGGCTCATGTCCCCCAGGGCGGTCGTGCCCTGGTCGCCGGTACGGGTGTAGATGCGCGTCAGGTTCACCATGCCGCCAGCGTAGACGGGCCCGCCGGTGGAACACCGGGCGCCGCCCGCCGCCCGCCTTCCGGGAACCGTCCGGGCGCGCCGCGAGGGCCGCGCCGGGACGGCCGGGGAGCCGCCCGGCGCGCCGCGAGGGCGCCGCGAGGGCGGGGCCGGAGGCTGAACTGTGAGGCGGCGCACGCCTGGTGGGCCGTACCAGTGTGATGTCCGTCATCTGAGACGTGACGCGTGTTACTTCGCGGTCACTCGGCCCCTCACGGGCGCTAGTCTCCGCCGGAGAGGCTACGAGGCCGGGTCGTACTGAGAACAGCAAGGGGTGTGCAGTGGCTGGGAAGCTCGCCGTCATCGGCGCGGGACTGATGGGTTCCGGGATCGCTCAGGTCTCCGCTCAGGCGGGTTGGGACGTCGTCCTGCGGGACGTCACCGACGCCGCGCTGACCCGGGGCACGGACGGCATCAAGGCCTCGTACGACAAGTTCGTCTCCAAGGGCCGGATGACCGCCGAGGACGCCGAGGCGGCCCTGGCCCGGATCACCACGACCACCGAACTCGACGCGGTCGCCGACGTGGACATCGTCGTCGAGGCCGTCTTCGAGAAGCTCGAGGTCAAGCACGAGATCTTCCGCACCCTCGACAAGATCGTGCGCGAGGACACCATCCTGGCCTCCAACACCTCCGCCATCCCGATCACCAAGATCGCGGCCGTGACGGAGCGCCCGGAGCGGGTCGTCGGCGCGCACTTCTTCTCGCCCGTCCCGATGATGCAGCTCTGCGAGCTGGTCCGCGGCTACAAGACGAGCGACGAAACCCTCGCCGCCACCCGCGCGTTCGCCGAGTCGGTCGGCAAGACCTGCATCGTCGTCAACCGCGACGTCGCGGGCTTCGTGACCACCCGTCTGATCTCCGCGCTGGTCGTCGAGGCCGCGAAGCTCTACGAATCGGGCGTCGCCACCGCCGAGGACATCGACATCGCCTGCAAGCTGGGCTTCGGCCACGCCATGGGCCCGCTGGCCACCGCAGACCTCACCGGCGTCGACATCCTGCTCCACGCCACCAGCAACATCTACACCGAGTGCCAGGACGAGAAGTTCGCGCCGCCGGAGCTGATGCGCCGCATGGTCGACGCGGGCGACATCGGCCGCAAGAGCGGCCAGGGCTTCTACAAGCACTGAGCACGGACGTTCGAATCCCCGCACCCTACGGGGTGAATTAGGTATCGGTTCGCTCACGGTCGGCAACTTCACCGCCCGCACGGCAGTCAGTTGCAGTGAGAGTTGCCGATCACGGACCCGTCGGACCACACGTACGCAGTAAAGCCGGGGAGCACACATGCACATCAGGGGCGACCACGCCGAACTCGCTGTCGGGGGTCGCCTCGACGTGCGCAGCGCGGCTGACGCCCGTACGGTCCTCCACACCGCCCTCGACGACGGCCACGGCGACCTCGTGCTCGACCTGACCGGACTCGACTCCTGGGACGCGACCGGACTCGGCGTGATCATGGGAGCGCACCGGCGGGCCGGGCGGACCGGGCGGCGCCTGGTCCTGCGCGGGGTGCCCGACCGGATGCAGCGGCTGCTCGTCGCCACCCGGCTGCACCGCATCCTCGCGATCGAGGGCGGCCTGGAAGCGGAGACCCTGCCCCGGGTGTGATCCGGGGCGGGGGCGCCGGCGCGGGAAAAGGGGCTGCGTCCCCGGGACGCCCTCCGCTTACATGGGGCCATGGTGTCCACCGACCGGCTCGCGGCCTTCGCGGCCATGTCCCTCCTGCTGATCCTCATCCCCGGCCCCAGCGTGCTCTTCGTCGTCGGACGGGCGCTGGCGCAGGGCCGCCGGGCCGCGCTGATCACGGTGGCCGGGAACACGCTCGGAGCGTACGTGCTCGTCGTGGCAGTGGCGCTCGGCGTCGGAGCCGTCGTCGAGCGGTCCGTCCTCGTCTTCACCGCCCTGAAGCTGGCCGGCGCCGCCTACCTCGTCCACCTGGGCGTCAAGGCCTTCCGGGGCCGCGGATCGCTGCACGCCGCCGTCGCGGAGGCGGCCCCCACGGCCGCCGGCGGCCTGCGGACCCTGGGGGAGGGCTTCGCGGTCGGCGTGGCCAACCCCAAGACCGTCGTGTTCTTCGCCGCCGTGCTGCCCCAGTTCGTCGACCGGGAGCAGGGACACGCCGTGCTCCAGATGCTCCTGCTCGGCCTGGTCTTCAGCCTCATCGCGATCGTCTCCGACAGCGTCTGGGGGATCGCCGCCGCCACCGCCCGCGACTGGTTCGCCGGATCACCGCGCAGGCTCTCCGCGGTCGGCGGGGCCGGCGGGCTCGCCATGATCGGCCTCGGCGTCACCGTGGCCGTGACCGGCCGAAAGGACTAGGTCGAAGATCGGCGGGAATCGTAACGGTCCGGTGGTGAAGGCACCCCTGCGGTGACGGCGGGGCCGGCCACGGTCTAGGGTTCGGGCGGAAACCGGACCGGTAACGACGACGACGTGAGCGGGCGCCGGCACAACGAAGACGGTGAAGACGGCGGCGGCGCGCGGCGCGATCGGGGGACTTGGTCATGGACCGTACACAGGGGCAGCCCGGCCAGGACGAACAGCCCGTCGGCCGGCCGGCCGGGGCACTGGAGACGCGGCCCCCGGCAGCGGTGGCGCAGCCTCCGGCACCCGCCCGTGTCGTGACCCTGACCACCGGCGAGTTCACCCTCACCGTCAACCCCGTCGACGGCAGCGAGATCGAACCCCTGCGCCCCGACGCCCGCGAGGCGGCGGCCCGCCGCCCCGCCAGGCGCGCCGCCGCCGCCCGCGCCGCCCGGGACGCCGCCGCGCGCCCGCCCGCGCTGCCCGGACCGCCCCTCCCCGCCCTGCCGCTCCTGGGCCGCGCGGACGAGCGGGAGCGGCTCGTACGCCTCCTCGGACGCGGCCGCTCCGTACGGCTGACGGGACCCGCCGGATCCGGCCGGTCCACCCTCCTCGACGCCGTCGCCGCCGACTGCGCGGACCTCGCGCCCGACGGGGTCGTCCGGCTCAGCGGCCACGGCCGCCAGCAGCCCGCCGAGCTGCTCCACACCCTGTACACCACCGTCTACGACACCCGGGACGAGCGCCCCGACCGTACGCGGCTCCTCGCGGGCGTCGCCGGGATCGGCGCGATCGTGCTCCTCGACGACCTCGAACTGGGCGGCCCCGCCCTCGACGAGCTGTTCCGCGCCACCCCCGAATGCGCCTACCTGCTCGCCGCCACCCCCGACACCAGGGCCCCCTCCGACGACGCGCACCTGGAGGAGGTCTTCCTCGGCGGCCTCGGCCGGGCCGACTGCCTGCGGCTGCTGGAGGCCGCGACCGGCAGGGCGCTCACCGACGAGGAGACGGCCTGGGCGGAGGACCTGCGGTTCGCCTCCGAGGGCCTGCCGCTGCGCTTCGTGCAGGCCGCCGCGCTGCTGCGGCAGCGCGACGAACTCAACGACACCGCCGCCGCCGACGAGGACGAGGAGCCCGGCGTCTTCGAGGAGCGCCCCCGCGATCCCTCCCACGTGCCGCTGCCCACCCTGGCGCAGGCCGCCGCCCCCGCCGGACTGCTGGCCTCCCGGGTGAGCGAGTCGGCCCGGGCCGCCCTGCGGACCGCCTGCGCGCTGGCCGGGGAACTCCCGCACCACGCCCACCTCCCCGCGCTGGTCGGGGACACGCACGCCGACGCCGCCGTCGCCGAACTCCTCGGCTGCGGGCTGATCACCCCCGTCGGGCCGCGCTACCGGCTCGCGGAGGGGGTCGCGCGGCAGCTGGAGGAGGCCGGGTACGGGGAGACCGCCGCCGAGGAGGCGCGTACCGCCGCCCGGCACTACGCCTGGTGGACCGGGCACGCCTCGGTGACCCCGGAGCGGGTCGCGGCGGAGGCCGACGCCGTACTGGCAGCGCTGGCCGGGGCCGATGTGGTGGCAGCCGTACTCCTGGCCCGCACGGCGGCGCCGGCCCTGGCGGCGGCGCCGTACTGGGAGGCGTGGCAGCGGGTGCTGCGCTCGGGAGCGGAAGCCGCCCGGAAGGCGGGCGAGGTCGCCGAGCAGGCGTACTTCCACCACGAGCTGGGCGTGCTCGCGCTGTGCGAGGGGCGTCTGGAGCGGGCACGGGCGGAGCTGGAGGCCTCGATCGGGCTGCGCGGGGCGCTCGCGGACAAGCGCGGGACGGTCTCCGGCCGGCGGGCGCTGGCGCTGGTCACGGACCGGGACCGGGCGGCCACCGCAGCGAAGGCATCGCCCCCGCTGCGCCTGGAGGCGCCGCCGGCCCTCCCGCCCGCCGGGCCGGCTGCCCAGCCGCCGTCGCAGCAGGCTCCGCTGCCGACGCCCCAGCCGGCCCCGTCCGAGGCCGTCACCCGGGTGACCCCGGTGATCGGGAAGCCGGCCGGCTCGCCCGCGTCCCTCTCCCAGGTCTACGGCGACACGTTCGCGCCGGCACCGGCACCGGCTCCCCTTTACCGCCGCCCGCGGCCCGCCGCGGGCGGACGGCGCAAGACGGTGCTGCTGGCCGCCGCCGGGGCGCTCACGGTGGTGGCGCTCGGCACGGTCGTCGGGCTGTCCCTGACGGCCGGGGGCGACGACCCGGAGCAGCCGGCCGCGCCGGCCGTGTCCTCGACCCCGGACACGCCCCCGGTGGTCCCGCCGCAGGTGCCGGGGAACAGCGGGAACGATTCGCCGCCGGAACCGGCCGCGCCGCCGTCCGCCGCCGACCCGAACCCGGGCGGGGGCCACCGGCCGACGCCCCCGCCGGCGGGCCACACGCCGGGCCCGCAGCAGCCCCGGCCGACCCCGCCGGCCCCGAAGCCGACGCCGGAGACCCCCAAGCCCGACCCGGACCCGGACCCGGAGCCCCCGGTGACGTCACCGCCGCCCCCGACGAGCCCGGCCCCGACCAGCTCGGCGCCGACCACCCCGACGACCTCGTCGGAAGCCCAGTCCCCGACGGCGGCGCAGTCCCCGACGACGATCTGACCCCGCGGGGCGCGGGGGGCCCGCACGGGCGCCCGTACGCCAACGGCCCTCCGAGCGGGGCTCGGAGGGCCGTGGGAACGACGGGCCGCGGACGGCGCACAGCGCCGGGGCCCGCCCGCCGGAAGGCTAGAACAGGCGGAGCTTGTCGTCCTCGATGCCGCGCAGGGCGTTGTAGTCGAGGACCACGCAGTCCATCCCCCGGTCATGGGCGAGAACCCGCGCCTGGGGCTTGATCTCCTGCGCCGCGAAGACGCCCCGCACCGGCGCCAGGTGCGGATCGCGGTTCAGCAGCTCCAGGTACCGGGTCAGCTGCTCGACGCCGTCGATCTCCCCGCGCCGCTTGATCTCCACCGCCACCGTCGCGCCGGAGGCGTCCCGGCACAGGATGTCGACCGGGCCGATCGCCGTCATGTACTCGCGCCGGATCAGGGTGTAGCCCTCGCCCAGCGTGTCGATCCGGTCGGCGAGCAGCTCCTGGAGGTGCGCCTCGACGCCGTCCTTGATGAGGCCGGGGTCGGTGCCCAGTTCGTGGGAGGAGTCGTGGAGGACTTCCTCCATGGTGATGATGAGCTTCTCGCCCGCCTTGTTGACGACGGTCCAGACGTTCGCGTCGTCACCGGTCCCCTCCTTGAGGGTGCACGGAGGCGACATCCAGTTGAGCGGTTTGTACGCCCGGTCGTCCGCGTGGATCGAGACACTGCCGTCGGCCTTCACGAGGATCAGACGGGGTGCCGAGGGCAGATGGGCGGTGAGCCGGCCCGCGTAGTCGACGGAGCAGCGGGCAATGACGAGACGCATGGTCGGCAACGCTACTCGACCGACGGGCCTCCACGCGATTCGCCCCTGAAAGCCCCGTTCGCCGATGGCGCGTTGTATGCGCATTCTCCTGGTGCGGTACCCGGTGGGCGCCTACCGTGGTGAGCGGGAGGTTGCCGAGCGTGCACGCTGCGTCGCGGCCTCCCTCCCTGCCCGTAGGACTCCGGCAGCCCAAACTGCCTGGGTCACGAGAGGAGAACCCATGTCGCTCGACGTCTCACCGGCCCTACTCGAACAGGCCGAGCGAGGCGAGGTCGACGAAGCCGCCTTCGTCGACTGCGTCCGGACCTCCCTGCCTTACGCATGGGAGATGATCAGCTCGTTGGTGGCCCAGCTGGAGGTTGAGGGCGGAGAGTTCGCCGACAACCAGACGCCGCCGCCGGACGAGCAGGCGCGCGGGCAGCTGCTGCGCGCGCTCGCGAGTGACGCGATACGCGGAGCGCTGCAGCGGCACTTCGGGGTGCGCCTGGCATTCCAGAACTGTCACCGTGTGGCGGTGTTCCCGCTGGATTCCTCGGTGGACGACCGGCTGGCCAAGTTCACCTCGATCCGCGGCCAGCTGCTCAACCAGTCCCCGGAGCTTCGGGACTGCTGACAGGTACCGCGCTGCCGCTCCGTGTCGCGGGAGGTGCGACTGACACAGGAGCGGCAGCCCAGGCCCCGTACGGGGTCACACCAGCAGGGGGAGGACCTCCGCGGCGAGGCGCCGGACGTTGTCCTCCGTGGCGGCGAGGTCGCCCGACCCCTCCGTCAGCAGGGCGAAGCGGGTGATGCCCGTCCGCTCCGAAGTCCGCGCCAGCCGGTCCGCGGCCAGGACGGGGCTGCCGACCGGGTGCAGCGAGCACAGCAGTTCCGTGTACGCGTGCGGGTCGCGCATCGCACGCTGCCGGCCGTCCACCGTCACATGGGCGTCCAGGCCCTGGCGGAACCAGCCCGGCATCGCCTTCAGCAGGGTCTCCTGGGCGTCGGCCGTGGTGTCGGCCAGCTGGCAGACCCCCGCCGACACGTGCGCGGCGGCCCGTACGGCCTCCGGCGCGTGCCCGTGCGCCAGCGCGGTCCGCCGCCACAGCGCGACCTGCTCGGCCTTCTCCTCGTCCCCGCAGTGCATGCCCAGCAGCATCGGCAGACCCCGCTCCGCGGCCAGCCGTACCGACGCCGGGGACGTGCAGGCGACGATCACTTCCGGCCCCGTCCCGTCGCCGTCCAGCGCGTCGGCCGGGCGCGGTACGACGGCCACCTCGCGGAACGAGTGCCGCGCGCCGGCGGCCCCCACCCGCGGCTCCGCCAGCCACCGCCGCAGCAGGTCCAGGTCCTCCGGGAAACCGGTCTCGTACGCCTGCGGACCGGCCCCGAACACCTCCAGGTCCACCCACGGGCCGCCGCGCCCCACCCCCAGGCTGAACCGGCCGCCCGAGGTCACGTGCAGCAGGGCCGCCTGCTCCCCGAGGGCCACCGGGTGCGTGTTCGGCAGCACGCTAACCGCCGTGCCCACCCGCAGCCGCCGGGTCCGCCCCAGCAGCAGGGCCGCCAGGGTCACCGCCGACGGGCACACCCCGTACGGCACGAAGTGGTGCTCGGCGAGCCAGACCGAGTCCAGCCCGGCCTCCTCGGCCACCTCCGCGGTCCGCACCGCCCGGTGCAGCGCCTCCCCCTGCCCCTGACCCGGGAACTGGGCCGCCAGTACAAACGCTCCTACGCGCATCGCCTTAGCCTCCTCGCGGCTGACGCGGCCTCCCCAGGTGGACCGACTCGTTGATGGCATCAACGTCTGCTGGCAACAACGTCTGACACGTGCCAAAGGCACGGCCTGACAGGAAAGTTATTGAGATTGTCGGGCCAGCTCCCCGCGGAAGGCCGGTGCCCGCCAGCCACCCTGCGGGTACCCCGGCTCGCTGCGCGTAGTCTGGGAGAAAGTCACTGTCCCCCGCTCCTTCGTGAGGTATACGTGTCACCGCGCCACAACCGCCCCCGGGGCGGCGAGAGTCCGGACGAACGCCCGGGCGCCGGCCTCGACCGGTTCGGGCTGGAGCGCACCGAGGAGTACCTCGGTGAGGAGTGGAAGGTCCGGCAGGTCTCGGGGGCGAGCGCGGCCGGCAAGCGCTATCGCTGCCCGGGCTGCGACCAGGAGATCCCCTCGGGCACCCCGCACGTGGTGGCCTGGCCCGAGTACGGCGGCGTCGACGACCGGCGGCACTGGCACAAGGCCTGCTGGAACGCGAAGGACCGCCGCACCTCCAGGGTGCAGCGGTCCCGCAACGCGCCCAGGTACTGAGCTCCGCCGTCAGACGTCGCGGCGGCCGACCACCGCGTACGAGCCGGCGACCGCGCTCGCCGTCACCACGAGCAGCAGCGCCAGCTGGACCAGGTCGCTGGGGGCGGACCGGCCCTCCATGTCGACGCCCTGCAGCCCGAAGAGCTGCACCAGGCCCACCGGGGCGTTGTAGCGGAGCACCAGCGCACCGAGGCCGGTGGTGACCGGCCAGGCGGTCAGTATCGCCCCGAGCACCGGGGGCATGGTGACCACGCCGAGCATGACCGCGATCCCGCCCGCGGAGTGCCGTACGAGCGCCCCGACCGCGAGCGCGAGGACGCCCAGCACGGTCACGTAGAAGGAGCCGGCCACCGCGCCCGTCCAGTCGGCCAGCCCGTGGGAGCCGGCGCCGGGGCCGTTGTGAAGGATCGCGGCCCACAGGCCGACGAACAGCACCGAGCACAGCGTGACGACGAACGCGACCGTGCCGAAGACCAGGTACTTCGCGGTGAGCACCCGCAGCCGGTCTGGGGCGGCGGTAAGGGTGGTGCGGATCAGGCCCGTGCCGTACTCGGAGGAGATCGTCAGCACCCCCAGCACGATCACGGACACCTGGCCGGCCATCAGCCCGAAGAGGGCGGGACCGGTGAAGGGGAGGTACTGGTAGTCGGCGGCCGTGGTCTGGAACACGGCGACCATGCCGACGCCGACGACCAGCGCCACGAGGGACCCGAGCGTCCACAGGGTGGAGCGCACCGAGGTGAGCTTGGTCCACTCCGAGGACACGGCGTGCCCCAGGTGCGGCCGCGGCGTGGGCAGGGGCGAGCTGTACGTCCCCGGCTGCTCCGCGCTCGCCGCGGGCGGGCCGGCGGGGGTGGTGGTCATCGGGGGTCCTCGGGGGTGTTCTTGCCCGCGCCCGCGAGGCCGGGGGAGGCGGGGCCGGGGGACGGGGCCTCGGCGGGGGAGCCGTCGGCGGGGGGCGGGGGAGTGGCGCGGGCGAGACCGGCCGCGCTGTCCGGCATCAGGAAGGGGCGCCCGGATCCGGGCGGCGGGGGAGCGAAGAAGCCCGCCGCGGTCTCGGCCGGGACCGGGGCCTCCGCCTCCTCCCACTCCGGGACGGTCAGCGGCTCGGGCTCCCACAGCTCGGCGCGGGGGTCCTCGGTGGAGGTGTACTCGACGGAGGACTGCGTCATCCGCATGTAGGCCTCCTCCAGCGAGGCCCGGTGCGGGGACAGCTCCCACAGCCGCACGCCGGCCGCGTGCGCGAGGTCGCTGATGCGGGGAAGGTCCAGCCCGGTCACCCGCAGTGCCCCGTCGGGCTCCTGGAGGACCCGGCCGCCGGCCTGCGTCAGCGCGGCGCCCAGGGCCGTGTGGCCGTCGGTGCCGCCCGCCCCGGGGCCGTCGGCGGCGCGGACCCGGGCGAATCCGGCCGAGTTGTGCGTGATGAAGTCCTGGGTGCTCATGTCGGACAGCAGCCGGCCCCGGCCGATCACGATGAGGTGGTCGGCGGTCAGCGCCATCTCGCTCATCAGGTGCGAGGAGACGAAGACCGTCCGGCCCTCGGCGGCCAGCTGCCGCATGAGGTTGCGGACCCAGCGGATGCCCTCGGGGTCGAGGCCGTTGACCGGCTCGTCGAAGAGCAGCACCTGGGGGTCGCCGAGCAGGGCGGCCGCGATGCCGAGGCGCTGGCCCATGCCGAGGGAGAAGCCCTTGGTGCGCTGGCCGGCCGCGTCCTTGAGCCCGACGACGCCCAGGACCTCGTCCACCCGCTTCTCCGGGATGCCGGAGAGCTGGGCGATGGCCAGCAGGTGCGTACGGGCCTTGCGGCCTCCGTGCACGGCTTTGGCGTCGAGCAGGGCGCCGACGTGCCGCTGGGCGTTCGGCAGTTCCCGGAAGGGAAGGCCGTTGATCGTGACGCGGCCCGAGGTGGGCCGGTCCAGCCCGAGGATCATGCGCATGGTGGTGGACTTGCCGGAGCCGTTGGGTCCCAGGAAGCCGGTGACGTGTCCCGGCTTGACCTGGAAGGACAACTGGTCGACGGCGGTCTTGGCGCCGAAGCGCTTGGTCAGGCCGACGGCCTCGATCATCCCTGTGCCCCTTGCCAGCCGGGACGGCTTTCGCCCGCGTACGCCTTAAGAGGATATCGGGGCTCCTGCGGTTCCCGCCGGGCCGGATCCCTGAGCTGTCCCTGAGCTGTCCCTGAGATCCGGCCCGGGGTCTCCCGTAGTACGGGAGGTGTCCGTCGTGGGACGGACACCTCCCGTCACCGGGCCCTCATGCCTGGTCCGTCAGGCGTCACGCTTCGCGAGGGTGAAGTAGCCGCCGATCACGGCGGCCAGCGCCCACAGCGCCATGATCCCGAGCCCGCCCCAGGGACCGTAGGGGGCGTCCGAGCCGCTCACCGCGGACGGCACGGTCTCCATGATCGCGGAACCGGCCTGGTTGGGCAGGTAGTCGGCGACCTTGCGGGTGGCGTCGACCAGGCTGAGGACGATGGGCAGGATCAGGACGAACATGATCAGGACCGAGATCGAGGCGGCCGAGTTCCGCAGGATCATGGACACGCCGATCGCGAACGCGGCGAGCAGCGCCAGGTACAGGCCGACGCCGATCACGGCGCGCAGGACGTTCTCCTCGCCCAGGGCGGTGCTGTGGTCGCCGAGGAGGGCCTGCCCGAGGAAGAAGGACAGGAACCCGGTGGCCAGGCCGACGGCCAGGGCCAGCCCGGTGGCCACGGTGACCTTGCCCAGCAGCAGGGTGCCGCGCCGGGGCACGGCCGCGAGGGAGGTGCGGATCATCCCGGTCCCGTACTCGCTGCCGACCACCATCGCGCCGAAGACCAGCACCGCCAGCTGGCCCAGGAGCATGCCGGAGAAGCTCATCTGCGTGGCGTCGAAGGTGACCTGCGAGGACTTGGGCATGTCGTCGAAGGTCGCGTTGACCACGGCGCACAGTCCGGCGCCGACGGCGACGGTGACCAGCAGCGTGGTGGCCAGGGTCCAGCTCGTGGAGGCGACGGTGCGGATCTTGGTCCACTCGGACCGGAGGACGGCGGAGTAGGCCACGGTCACTCACCGCCCTTGCGGGTGGCCTCGAAGCCGGCGCCCCACGCGGGGCCCGCCGGTCCGGGGACGGGCGCACCGGGCACACTGGGCGCGCCGGGCGCGTGGGCGTGGTATTCGACGGAATCCGCCGTCATGCGCATGAACGCTTCCTCGAGTGAAGCCCGTTGCGGGCTGAGTTCGTGCAGCACGATCTGGTGCTGGGCGGCCAGTTCGCCGAGCCGCTCGGACGGGACGCCGTCGATCTCCAGGGTGCCGGTGGCGGGGACGCTGACCGCGCTGATCCCGGCCTCGTGCAGGACGTCCTTGAGCCGTTCCTGCTGCGGAGAGCGCAGCCGGACGTAACTGCGCGAGTTCTGCTGGATGAAATCGGACATCGACAAGTCGGCGAGGAGCCTTCCCTGGCCGATGACGATCAAATGATCTGCCGTCAGGGCCATTTCGCTCATCAAGTGGGAGGAGACGAAGATCGTCCTTCCTTCCGAGGCCAGCCCCTTCATCAGATTGCGGATCCAGAGAATTCCCTCGGGATCAAGACCGTTGACGGGTTCGTCGAACATCAGGATCTCCGGATCACCGAGCAGGGCCGCGGCGATTCCCAGCCGCTGGCCCATGCCCAGCGAAAATCCTTTCGACTTCTTCCTGGCCACGGCCGTCAGACCGACCAGGTCCAGCACCTCGGCCACCCGTCGCTCCGGGATCCGGTTCGACTGGGCCAGGCACAGGAGGTTGTTGTACGCGCTGCGGCCGCCGTGCATGGCCTTCGCGTCGAGCAGCGCTCCGATGTGCTTCAGCGGCTCCTTCAGGTCCCGGTAGTGCTTCCCGTCGATCCGGACCGAACCGCCGGTCGGGCGGTCGAGGTCGAGCATCATGCGCATGGTCGTGGACTTCCCCGCCCCGTTGGGGCCGAGGAAGCCGGTCACCACCCCCGGTCTGACCTGGAAGCTGAGGTTGTCCACGGCGGTCTTCGCGCCGAATCGTTTCGTAAGGCCCTCTAGCTCGATCATGCGGCCACGCTAGAACGGCCAGGGGCCGTACGCCACCTCGAAAAGGTGACGTACGGCCCCTGATGTGCCGGTCCGCTCCCTGCGGGCGGACGGCGGCGTACGCGCGGGCGTACTAGCGGCTCTGCTGCGCCGGGACGCCGCGGGTCACCGGCTCGTCGTCGATCGGGGAGCCGGCGGCCGCCACGGCGGCGCCCGTCAGCGTCGCCAGCATCTCGCGGACGTTGGTCAGCTGCGCGTTGATGGAGTCGCGGCGGTTGGTGAGCGCCGCCAGCTCGCGCTCGGACTCGCTGCGGATGCGGTCGGCCTTGGCGTTGGCGTCGGCCACGATGTCCTCGGCCTGGCGCTGCGCGGTCTCCACCGTCTGGCGGGCCCGGCGCTCGGCGTCCGTACGCAGCTTCTCGGCCTCCAGGCGCAGCTGCTCGGCGCGGTGCTCGATCTCGGCGAGGCGCTTCTCGGCCTTCTGCTGACGCGAGGCCAGGTCGCGCTCCGACTGCTCGCGACGCTTGGCCAGGTTGGTCTCGAAGTCCGCGGCGGCCTGGGCGGCCTTGGCGCGGGTCTCCTCGAAGAGGGCGTCGGCCTCCTCGCGCTTGGAGGCGGCGTCCTTCTGGGCCTCGGCGCGCAGGGTGGCGGCGTCCCCCTTCGCCTTCTCGACGATGCGGACGCCCTCGTCCTCCGCCTTCGACTTGCGGTCCGCCGCGAACGACTCGGCGTCGTTGCGCACCTGCTGGGCCGCCGACTCGGCCAGCTCACGGTGCTGCTCGGCCGCGCGACGGGCCTCCTCGCGCAGGTCCTTCGCCTCCTCCTCGGCCAGCCGCAGGATCTTCTCGACCCGGGCGCCGAGGCCGGCGTACGACGGCTCCGCGTCGCTCACCTGGGCCTGGGCGTTCTGCGTCTCGAGGTGCAGCTCCTCGATCCGCTTTTCCAGAGAGTTGATACGTCCTAGGGCGCTGTCGCGGTCGGAGACCAGCTTGGTAATGCGGTCGTCCACCTGACCGCGGTCGTAACCACGCCGCACGAGCTCGAAGCCGAAGGGGGAGGAAGTGTCGCTCATGGGGTTCCTGTCGAATGAGACCGATGAGGTGCTACGTGAGGTGTTAAGGGGAATCCTAGGCGCCAGGGCGGCGTGTCATCGAGTCAATCCGGGTTTGCCCTGGACAATGACACCCCTTTTGAGTGGCAAGGCGGCGGAATGCTTGTCACTCGTCCGCCTGAACCTCCCTCAGAAGCACACATCCTGTCTTCTGACTACCCCTCTGACGCCTTACCACTCGAACGAGTGGAACCCGCTGTTGCGCCGGCCCTCACGCCCCCCGCGCCCTGACCACCCACAACGGGCTTTCCGCCACCCGAAGGTGCCTCGAAAGATTCCAACGCCTCAAGAACGTCCTGGACACGGGAGATCTCCGCCTGAATGTCCTCGCGCCTGCGCACCAGCACCTCCAGCTCACGACGGCCCTCGTCGACCAGCCGCTCCGCCTCCGCCTTCGCCTCCGCGAGGGCGCTCTCCGCCTGCCGCGCCACCTCCGCCTTCTTCGTCTCCGCTTCCTTGAGCAGCGCCTCGGCCTTGCGCACGGCCGCGATGCGGACCTTGCTCGCCTCGCTGCTCGCGTCCGACACCAGTTCCTTGGCCTTGGCCTCGGCGGCGGCGCTCTGCTCGGTCGCCGCCCGGACCAGCTTGTCCACGCGCTCGCCGGCCGACTTCATCTGCTCGGCCGACTCCCGGCGGGCGCGCTCGTGCAGCTCCTCCACCTCGGACTCGACGCGGGCACGCAGCTCCTCCGCCCGCTCCCTTATGGCGGCCGCGTCCGTACGCGCCCCGACCAGCAGTTCGTCGGCGTCCGTCCGGGCCTTCTCCACCACGGAGTTGCCCTCGACGGTCGCCTCCGACGTGATGCGCTCGGCCTCCTTGCGGGCGGCGTCGACCATCGCGTCGGCCTGCTCCTCGGCCGCCGTCGTGGCGGCCAGCGCCTGACGGCCCGCGTCCGCGGTGAGCCGGTCGGCCTCGGCCGCCGCCTCCGTGATGAGCCGGTCCACCTGCTCCGCCGCCTCGCTGCGCCGCTTGTTGGCCTCCTCGCGGGCCTCGTCCAGCAGCCGCTCGGACTCCGTACGGGCGTCCGTGCGGGTGCGCTCGGCCTCGGTGGCCGCCTCCGCCTTGACCCGCTCCGCCTCGGACCGGGTGCGCGTCGCGTGCTCCTGCGCCGAGGCCAGCGCCTCGGCCGCCTCCGCGCGCAGCCGCTCCGCCTCGGCGGCCGCCTCGCCGACCGTGCGCTCGTTGTCCTTGCGGGTCCGCTCGGTGAGCTTGTCCGCCTCGGACGCCGCCTCGGTGATGAGCCGGTCCGCCTGCTCGGCGGCCTCGGTGCGCAGCCGGTTGCCCTCGGCGCGCGCCTCGTCCAGGGTCTGCTCGGCGTCCCGTTCGGCGGCCGCCAGGGTCTCGGCCGCCGCGGCCGTGACGCGCTCCGCCTCCGCGGTGGCCTCGCCGATGATCCGGCCGCCCTCGGTGCGGGCCTCGTCCAGGGTCCGCGCGGCCTCCGCGACGAGCCGGTCCGCCTCGGCCGCGGCCTCGCCGACCGTGCGCTCGTTGGCCGCGCGGGTCTCCTCGATGAGCCGGTCGCCCTCCGCGCGGGAGTCCACCAGGATCCGCGCCGAGTCCCGCTCCGCCGCCGCCAGGGTGTCGGCCGCCTGCGCCTTCAGGGCCTCCGCCCGCGCCCGGGCCTCCTCCAGGACCCGTGCCGCCTCGGCCGTCAGGCGCTCCGCCTCCGCGGCCGCCTCGCCGACCGTGCGCTCGTTGTCCTCGCGGGTCCGCTCGGTGAGCTTGTCCGCCTCGGACGCCGCCTCGGTGATGAGCCGGTCCGCCTGCTCGGCGGCCTCGGTGCGCAGCCGGTTCGCCTCGGCGCGCGCCTCGTCCAGGGTGCCCGCCGCCTCGGCGCGGGTGGCGTCCGCCGCCTCGGCGGCCTCGGCGGTGAGCCGCTCCGCCTCCGCCCGGGCGTCGGCGACGGTCGCCGCGTTCGCCGCGAGGGTCTCCTCGGTGAGGCGCTCCGCCTCCGCCTCGGCCTCGGCCACGATCCGGGAGCCCTCGGCGCGCGAAGCCTCCAGGGACTCCGCCGCCTCGCCGCGGATCCGGTTCGCGTCGTCGCGGGCGTCCGCGCGGGTCCGCGCCGCGTCCCGCTCGGACGCCGCCAGCGCGTCCGTCGCCTCGGTGCGCACCCGCTGCGCGTACTCGGCCGTGTCGGCCCGCAGCTGCTCGGCCTCCGCGATCGCGTCGCCGACGGTCCGTGCCGCCAGCTCCTTCGCCGCGTCCGTCTCGACGCGGGCCTCGCTGCGCACCCGCGCGGCGTCCTCGGCCGCGCGCTCGCGCTCCGCGTGGGCGTCGGCGCGGACCCGGTCCGCCTCCTGCTCCGCCTCGGTGCGCGTACGCTCCGCCGCGTGCTCGGCCGCGCTGCGCAGGCCGGCGATCTCCTCCTCGGCCTGCTCGTGCATCCCGGCCACGGAGTCCCGTACCTGCTGGGCGGTGGCCTCGGCCGCCGCGACCAGCTCCGCCGCGCGGCGCTCCGCCTCCTCGGTCAGGCGGGCCGCCTCGGCCTGCGCCTCCTCCGAGCGCTTGCGGGCCTGCGCCAGCAGCTCCTCGTTCTGCTCGCGGGCCTGCGCCCGCTCGTTGCCGGCGTCCGTCCGGGCCGCCGACAGGGTCTCCTCGGCCTCCCGGCGACGCCGCGCGGCCTCCTCCTGGGCGGCGGCGAGGGCCTCGGCGGCCTCCGCGGCGACCCGCTCGGCCGCCGCCTTCGCCTCGGCGCGCAGCCGGTCCGCGGTCTCCTGCGCCTCGGTGCGGACCCGCTCGGACTCCGCCTCCGCCTCGGCGCGCAGCCGTACGGAGACCAGCTCGGCCTCCGCGCGGACCCGGCCGGCGTCCTGCGCGGCCTCGGCCCGCAGCTGCTCGGACTCCGCCTCCGACTGGGCCTGGAGGGTGCGGATCCGCTCCGCCGCCTCGGCGCGCAGCCGGTCGTTCTCCTCCGTGGTCTCCTTGCGGATGTTCTCCGCCGCCAGGCGGGACTCGCGCAGCGTCTGCTCCGCCGACGTCAGACGGGCCTCGGCGTCCGCCTGCAGCCGGGCCAGCTCGGCCTCGGCCTCGGCGCGCTTCGCCGCCAGGGCCTGCTCGGTCTCCTCGCGGCGCGCCCGCAGGGCGGCGTCCGTCTCGGCGGCCAGGGCCTCGGCCCGCTCCTCGGCCTCCGCGCGCAGCCGTTCGGCCTCGGCACGGGTGCGCTCCAGGGTCTCCTCCGCCTGCCGGCGCAGGGTGGTGGCCCGCTCCACGGCCTCGGCGCGGACCCGCTCGCTCTCGGCGGTGGCCCCGCCGCGCAGTTCGTCGGCGTCCGACTTGGCCTTGCCCAGCAGCTCCTCGGCGGTCCGGGCCGCCTCCTCGATCTGCTGCACCGCCTCGCGGCGGGCCTCGCCGCGGATCCGCTCGCCCTCGGCGACGGCCTCCGCGCGCAGCTGCTCGGCCTCGCCGCGCAGCCGCCGCGCCTCCTCCTGGAGTTCGACGGTGCGGGCCCGGTACTCCTCGGTGTCGTCCTTCGCGGCGCCCTTGAGCTCGTCGGCCGTGGCCGCGGCCTGGGCGCGCAGCCGCTCGGCCTCCGCCTCGGCCTCGCGGCGGATCCGCTCGGCCTCCTCGGACGCGGCGCGGGTCGTCGCCCGGGCGTCCTCCGAGGCCTTGTTCAGTACGTCCTCGGCGGTGCGGGCCGCCTTCGCCAGCTGCGCCGCGGTGTCCTCGGCGGCGGCCGTGCGGGCCTGCTCGGCGGCCTCGGTGCGCAGCCGCTCCGCCTCGGCGCGGGCATCGGCCAGCGCCTGCTCGGCCTCGGCCTTGAGCGCCTCGGCCTGCTTCGTGGCCTCGCCGACCAGCCGGGCGACCTGCTCCTTCGCGGTACGGGTGCGCTGGTCGTTGACGGACTCCGCAGAGGCGAGCTGCCGGGCGGCGCTCTCCTTGGCCTCCGCGAGGAGCTTCTCCGCCTCGGCCCGGGCCGCGCGCAGCGCCCCGTCGGCCTCCTGCACCCGCGCCTCGGCCACCCGGCCGAGGTCCATGGTCTGCTGCCGGGTCTGCTCGGCCTCGGCGGTGGTGGTGGTGCGCAGCCGTTCGGCGTGCTCGGTGGCCTCCTGCGCCTGTGCGGAGGCGGCGGCCAGCAGCCGCTCGGCCTCCTTGCGGGCGCGCAGCAGCGCCGACTCGGCCTCGGCGCGCGCGGCCTCCGCGTCGGCGGCGAGCCGGCGGCGGGCCTCCTCGGCGGTACGGGCGGCCTCGGCGCGGGCGGCGTTCAGCGCCTGCTCGGCCTCGGCGCGGGACTCCTCCAGGAGCCGGCGGGCCTGGGCCTCCGTGCGGGCGCGCAGCTGCTCGGCCCAGGCGACGTTCTCGTTGACGTGCGCCTCGACCGTCTGGCGGCGCTCGTTGAGCTCCTGGTCCAGGCGCTGGCGCCGGTTGACGGCCTCGGCGTGCAGCTCGGCCTGGAGGCGTGCCTGGTGCTCGGCGTGCTCCTGGAGGATCCGCTGGGTCTGCGCCCGGGCGTCGCGCAGTTCGCGCTCGGCGTCGGACCGCATCTGGTCGGCCTGCACCTGGGCATTGCGCAGCAGCTGCTCCGCCTGGTAACCCATGTCCGCGCCGTCGTAGGCGGGGCGGGAAGCGAGCGCGCGGCGCACCTCATGCAGCTTGGCGCGCAGCACCTCGACCTGGTAGCCGAGGTCCTCGGCGTGCTGGACGGCCTTCCCGCGCTCCTTCTTCAGCCGCTCCATCTCGGCTTCGAAGCGCGAGAGATGGTCGGCTTCGGCCTGATGGCTCTCCTGGCTTTCGTAGCCCCGCACAGCGCGGTCCCATCCGTCCCCTGGTCGCAAGCTCACTCCCAATTGAGCATCGCTCGCCCGCTGAACGACGCCCCCGGGGAAATGGTGTCAGATGTCGGGGCAGGGCTAGCAGGCCCCGACCCCGTTCCGCACCGAACCCCGGCCGAGCCATGGCCACTCTACCGGCCGGGGAATGGGGACATCAGTGCTCAGGGTTGGAGGTGACCAGTTCGGTGAGGACTCCGTGGCAGTCCTTGGGGTGCAGGAAGGTGATCCGGGAGCCCATGGAACCGGTGCGGGGCTCGTCGTAGAGGACCCGGACGCCCTTGCCGCGGATGGCCTGCGCGTCGCCGTCGACGTCCTCGGTGCCGAAGGCGATGTGGTGCACGCCCTCGCCGTTCTTGGCCAGCCACTTCGCCACCGTGGAGTCCTCGCGGGTGGGCTCCAGGAGCTGGAGGTAGGAGGCCCCGCCGTCGGAGGTCTCGTTGATCTTGAGCATGGCCTCGCGGACGCCCTGCTCCTCGTTGACCTCGGTGTGGAACACCTCGAACCCGTACGTGGCACGGTAGAACTCGACGGTCTTGTCCAGGTCGAAGCAGGCGATCCCGATGTGGTCGATTCTTGTCAGCATGGGACCAGTGCACCGCCCCGGCGGGGTGTCACGCAACGTGCCAGCGATCACACCGACTGCCCGGTGACTGGGCGGGTACCGCTCAGTACATTCGGGTAAACCCTCGTTCACTCCTCATCTCAAGGGGCTGTGCCTCATGTCCGGAACGAACAACACCACCTCAGTGATCGTCGCCGGGGCCCGCACGCCCATGGGGCGGCTGCTCGGCTCGCTGAAGTCCTTCTCCGGCGCCGACCTCGGCGGCTTCGCCATCAAGTCCGCCATCGAGCGGGCCGGGATCTCCGGCGACCAGGTCCAGTACGTGATCATGGGCCAGGTGCTCCAGGCCGGCGCGGGCCAGATCCCCGCCCGCCAGGCCGCCGTCAAGGCCGGCATCCCCATGAACGTGCCCGCGCTCACCATCAACAAGGTGTGCCTGTCGGGCCTCGACGCCATCGCGCTGGCCGACCAGCTCATCCGCGCCGGGGAGTTCGACATCGTGGTCGCGGGCGGCCAGGAGTCGATGACCAACGCCCCGCACCTGCTGCCGAAGTCCCGCGAGGGCTACAAGTACGGTGCGATCGAGATGCTCGACGCGATGGCCTACGACGGCCTCACCGACGCCTTCGAGAACATCGCGATGGGCGAGTCCACCGAGAAGCACAACACCCGCCTGGGCATCGAGCGCGCCCCGCAGGACGAGTTCGCCGCCGCGTCCCACCAGCGGGCCGCCGCCGCGCAGAAGAACGGCGTCTTCGAGGCCGAGATCACCCCGGTCGAGATCCCGCAGCGCAAGGGCGAGCCGGTCGTCTTCGCCGCTGACGAGGGCATCCGCCCCGAGACCACGGTGGAGTCCCTGGGCAAGCTGCGCCCGGCGTTCGCCAAGGACGGCACCATCACCGCCGGCACCTCCTCGCAGATCTCCGACGGCGCCGCCGCCGTCGTGGTGATGAGCAAGGCCAAGGCCGAGGAGCTGGGCCTGGAGTGGCTCGCCGAGATCGGCGCCCACGGCAACGTGGCCGGCCCCGACAACTCCCTCCAGTCGCAGCCCTCGAACGCGATCCTGCACGCCCTGAAGAAGGACGGCCTGGAGGTCTCCGACCTGGACCTCATCGAGATCAACGAGGCCTTCGCGGCGGTCGCCGTGCAGTCAATGAAGGACCTCGGCGTGACCCCGGAAAAGGTGAACGTCAACGGCGGCGCCATCGCCCTGGGCCACCCGATCGGCATGTCCGGTGCCCGTGTGGTGCTCCACCTGGCGCTGGAGCTCAAGCGCCGCGGCGGCGGGACCGGCGCGGCCGCCCTCTGCGGCGGCGGCGGCCAGGGCGACGCCCTCGTGATCCGCGTTCCGAAGGCGTAGGTGCCCGTATGGCGACGGTGGACGTCCCCACGCTGGTGGCACAGGCCCGCGAGGGCCGGCCGCGGGCCGTGGCCCGGCTGATCTCACTGGTCGAGGGGGCGTCCCCGCAACTGCGCGAGGTGATGGCCGCCCTGGCACCGCTGACGGGCGGCGCGTACGTGGTCGGGCTGACCGGTTCCCCGGGTGTCGGCAAGTCGACCTCGACCTCGGCCCTGGTCTCGGCCTACCGCGGCGCCGGCAAGCGGGTCGGCGTGCTCGCGGTCGACCCGTCCTCGCCCTTCTCGGGCGGGGCGCTGCTCGGCGACCGGGTCCGGATGTCGGACCACGCCTCCGACCCGGGGGTCTACATCCGCTCCATGGCCACGCGGGGCCACCTGGGCGGTCTCGCCTGGGCGGCGCCGCAGGCGATCCGGGTGCTGGACGCGGCCGGCTGCGACGTGATCCTGGTCGAGACGGTCGGCGTCGGTCAGTCCGAGGTGGAGATCGCCTCGCAGGCCGACACCTCGGTGGTGCTGCTGGCTCCGGGCATGGGCGACGGGATCCAGGCCGCGAAGGCGGGGATCCTGGAGATCGGCGACGTGTACGTGGTGAACAAGGCCGACCGGGACGGCGCAGACGCCACCGCCCGGGAGCTGAACCACATGCTGGGCCTCGGGGAGACCCGGGGTCCCGGCGACTGGCGGCCGCCGATCGTCAAGACGGTCGCGGCGCGCGGGCAGGGCATCGACGAGCTGGTCGAGGCGCTGGAGAAGCACCGGGCGTGGATGGACGAGCGCGGGGTGCTGGCCGAGCGCCGGGCGGCGCGGGCGGCGCGGGAGGTGGAGACCATCGCGATCACCGCACTGCGCGGGCGCCTGGCCGACCTGCGCGGCGACGCGCACCTGGACGCGCTGGCGGCCCGGGTGGCGGCCGGCGAGCTGGACCCCTACGCGGCCGCGGACGCGCTGCTGGAGAGCCTGACCGAGGGCTGACCGGCCCGCGACGGCGGGGGCGGGGGCGCCGCGGGCCGCGGCGCCCCCGTCCGGTGCGTCCGTTCCGCCTGGTCAGTGGTCGTCGCCGTTCTGCTTGGCGGAGACGACCTTTCCGGTCATGCTGTCGACGTGGACGTTCTGGGTCTTGTCCCCGGACGTCTTGACCTCGACGTCCCAGTAGGGGGCGCGAGCGTCGTCATCGTCGTCGTCCCAGTTCACGGACCAGGCCTGGCCCGGATGTGCCGCGAGGGCCGTCTTCATGGCCTGCTGGGCGGTGACCTTCGCGGCGAGCAGGGCGCCGTCCCCGGCGCGGTCCTTCTCGTCGCGGTCCTTCGCGGCGGTGGTTTCCTCGTCGGTGACGGCGCCGCTGGCGACGTTCACCTCGACGTCGGTGTGGCTGCCGTCCTTGCCGATCACGTCGATCTGCCAGACGTCGTCGTCGCGGTCGATCGACTCGACGACGCCCGGGTGCGCCTTCAGCGCCGCCTCGGCGGCCTTCTCGGCGGTCGCGTCCACCCGGGCCGGGGCGGACGCCGGGACGGCTTGCGACGCCTCGGCGGCTACGGCGGCCGCCGCGGCGCTCGCCGGGCCCGCCACCATCAGGACGACGGACGCGGCCGCGGAAACGTACAGGGTGCGCTTCATGGGACCTCCTCAGGCCGGCCGTGGCGCCTGCGGTTGCCCTGCGGGCGGGCGGGCCGGCAGTGAGCGTTCCCGTCCATTGTGCGGTCGTCCGCCCGGCGCGGCACGCCGGGCGGACGGCGCTCAGATCTTGCCGCGGTTGCCGCGCAGGTGCTCCGCGACGGGGCGCAGCGAATCGCGCAGCGCCTGCAGGGCCTCCGGCGGCAGCAGGTCGATGAAGTGCTCCCGTACGGACGCCACGTGGTGCGGGGCGACCTTGCGCATGGTCTCCATGCCCTCGTCCGTGAGGACCGCGTACAGGCCGCGGCGGTCGGACTCGCAGTTCACCCGGCGGACCAGGCCCGCGGTCTCCATGCGGGTGATCTGGTGGGAGAGCCGGCTCTTGGACTGGAGCGTGGCGGTGGCCAGGTCGCTCATGCGCATCCGCAGGCCTTCCGACTCCGAGAGGTTCACGAGGATCTCGTAGTCGTTGATGGTGAGTCCGAAGGGCTGGAGATCCTTTTCCAGCTGGTGCATCAGCAGTTTGCTGACGTCCAGGTGGGTGCGCCAGGCGCACTGTTCGGCGTCGGTGAGCCAGCGGGTGGCCGTCTCGGTCTCCATCGTCTCCATGAAAGAACTCTACCTAAGAAGTTGAATTACGTACAAAAATAGGAAGATCGGCTCGGGTGGCGCGGCCCCAGGGGCATCACAGCCCGAACCGCCGCTGGAGATCACCCAGCTGGCCCGGCATCCGCGGCACCCCCAGCGGGCTCTGGCCGGCCCCAGGAACGCCCTGGGCGTTGCCCGTGGCCGCCCCGGCACCCACCGCGCCGACCGACTGCTCCGCCATCAGCAGCTCCGTCGACTGCAGCAGCACCGTGCCCGCCCCGACGAACTCGAACTGGTGCTCCTCGCCCGAGGTGCCGCCGATGCCCGTCAGCGAGCGGAGTCCGCCCATCACGCCCGACATGTAGCCGTGGTCGTAGTGGTGGCAGGGCGAGGGACAGTCGGCCCAGCCCACCAGCGCCTGCGGGTCCACGCGCAGCGGTGGCTCCATGAACACCACCGGACCGTTGGACGCCGCCACGAACTTCCCGGTTCCGATCAGCGTCAGGAAGCCCGGGACGATCGACTGCTTGAGGGCCAGCGAGGGCTCGTACGCCAGCAGGTTCCCCGACCGGATGGTCAGGTTGCCGTTGTCCAGGTCGTACGAGTTCACGTCGAAGGCGCGGTCGGCCAGCAGCATCTTGCCCTGGCCCTCGGCCACCACCCAGTCACTGGCGTGCAGCGGCGAATGGAAGCTGGTGCGCAGCAGCCGGTCGAAGCGGCCGCTGCCGATGCCGTTGAACTCGATGCGCCCGTAGTAGGCGATCATCTTGCCCTTCTGCAGGAACCACTGGCTCCCCTTGAGCTCCACGCAGAAGGTGTACGCGTTCACGTTGTCGTCGGACGGCAGGCTGTGCGGATCGAACACCGTCGGGCCGCCGGGGCCCGGGTTCACGGGGCCAAAGTTCACAGCTTCTCCTCCGAGGCCTGTACGAACACGGCTCCCTGGCCGGACAGCTCCAGCTGGAACGCCTCGCCCGAGCCGCGCCCCACCATGTCCCGCCAGCCGAGCGCGGTGGAGAGCTTGTTCCTGACGTCCCCATGGTGGGCCACGTACGCCTGGGGGTCGACGTGGACCGGCCGGTTCGGGGTGATGGGGAGCTCGATGACTCCGCCGTGGGCCATCACGGCGACCGCGCCGTGGCCCTTCAGGGTGGTGGTGAACAGGCCCTGGCCGGTCACCTGGCCGCGCACCATCCCCATGACGCCGCCCTGCGAGCCCATGAACATGGTGCCCTGCTGGAGCGTGCCGTCGAAGGCGAGCAGCCGGTCGGCCTCGACGTAGAGGGTCTCGCCGGAGAGGTTGATCACCTGGATGTGGTGGCCGCCGTGGCCGAACATCACGGTGCCGCTGCCCTCGACCGTCATCAGCGGGGTCTGCTCGTTCGCCACCCGGCGCCCGATCATGCCCATGACGCCGCCCTGGCCGCCGGTGATGCTCGGGGTGAAGGAGACCTCGCCCCGGTAAGCGAGCATCGCGCCGCGCTGGCTGTACATCTTCTGGCCGGGAACCACCTGCGCCTCGACCATCTTCGAGTTGATCTCGCGGAACGGCATCAGACGTCACCCCCGACGGTGTTGCGCTCGCTGGGCTGGACGTACACCAGGCCCTCGCCCTCGAAGCGGATCTGGAACGCCTCGCCGGAGCCCTCGCCGATCAGGGTGCGGAAGTTCACCCCGGACTGGAAGGACTGCTGGAGGTTGCCGGTGTGCGCGATGTACGCCCCCGGGTCGACCGAGAGCGGGTACTGGGCGCTGACGCGCAGCACCACCGCCGGTCCGTCGGACATGATCGCCGCCTGGCCGGAGCCCTCTACGGTCGTCGTGAAGAGGCCGTTGCCGGTGGTGGCGCCGCGCAGACCGGTGAAGGTCGTGCCGGTGCGCAGCCCCGCGTCGGTGCACAGCAGGTTGCTGGACTCGACGTAGAGCTTCTCGCCGCGCAGGCTGACGAGGTTGATCTCGCTCGCGCGGTCGGCGAAGTAGCAGGTGCCGTGTCCCTGCACCTCCATCACGGTCATCTGTTCGCCGGTCAGCCGGCGGGTCACCATTCCGCGGAGGCCTTCGCCGCCGCCGGTCATCTTCTTGAAGGCCATCTGACCGTCGTACGCGACCATGGCGCCGTTCTTCGCTTTCACGGCGTCACCGGTCAGGTCGACGGCGAGCACCTTGCTGCCTTGGAGTCTGAACTGAGCCACGGGGACGAAGGTATCGGCACCGGGCGGGGGCGAACAGGGCCCCGAGGACGATATCCGCCACAATCGCCGGGCTTCGGCCGATCCCGGGCCCCGCGGAAAGATCGCGCGGAGCGGCTGAGACACTGGACCGACCCCAGGTACCCGGCCCCGAAGGTTCCACGTGGACATCAAGACCGCTTCCGCCCTGCACCGGCTGCGACTCATCTCCGTCCCGGAGGCGCTGTCGTTCCCGGCTCTGCTGATCTTCGGCTCGCTGCTGAGCCGGGTATCGGACATCGACTACCTGATGATGCCGCTGGGCATCCTGCACGGCATCCTCTTCGTGATCTACGCGATCTTCCTGCTGGACGTCTGGCACAAGGCGAAGTGGCCGGTCAAGAAGGTCGCCCTGTTCTTCGTGCTCGCCCTGCTGCCCTTCGGCGGCCTGTACGGCGACAAGCTGCTCAAGCGTGACGAGGCCGACGGCGTCATCGCGGCCCGCGCGCGCCAGGCGGCGGACGCGTGATCGTCGCGTTCTCGGTGACCCCGCTGGGGGTCGGTGAAGAGGTCGGCCCGTACGTGGCCGAAGCGGTCCGCGTCGTGCGCGAATCGGGGCTGCCCAACCGCACCGACGCCATGTTCACCACCGTCGAGGGCGAGTGGGACGAGGTCATGGACGTGGTGCGCCGCGCCGTGGCCGCCGTGGAGGCGCGGGCACCCCGGGTCTCCTTCATCCTCAAGGCCGACATCCGGCCCGGCGTCACCGACGGCATCACCTCGAAGGTCGAGACGGTGGAACGGCACCTCGCCGGGGGCTGAGGCGCCGCCGCGACACCCTGCGCGAAGAGCGCCCCCCGCCGGCCGGCGAGGGGCGCTCCGCGCGCTCCGGCCGGCCGGGGGTCAGCCCGCGGGGGCGCCGCCCGAGATCAGGGCGATCCCCAGCGGGGTGCGCTCGTACAGGACCTGGTGGCCCTGACGGCACGGCAGCAGCAGCCCCGCCGCCCGCAGGGCCTTCAGGTGCGCCGACACCGTCGAGGGGGCCAGGCCCAGCCGGTGTGCGAGGGCCGTGGTCGAGGCGGGCTCCCGCAGGGCGCAGAGCACCTCCGCCCGGGTCCGCCCCAGCAGCCCCGCCAGGGCGCGCGGAGCCGGACCGGCCGCCGCCGCCCACAGCGCGCCGATGCCACGGGCCGGATACACCAGCGTCGGCTGCCACGGGGGGTCGTAGCCGCCGACCGCCTCCGGCCAGACGAAGGCGCTGGGCATGAGCAGCAGCCCCTGCCCGCCCAGCTCCCGGTCGTGGCGGGACGGCCGCTCGAGGGTCAGGGTCTGGTCCTCCCCGGACCACCGCAGGTCCGGGTGGAGCCCGTCGAACAGGGCCTGGAGCCCGCCCGCCGCCAGCCGGCGCGAGTGGAACAGGACATCGGCCTCCAGCAGGGACCGCAGCCGGGGCCAGTGCGGGGCGATCAGCACCTCCCAGGCCCGCTCGTACAGATCGGCCAGCTCCCGCACCGCCCGCGCCGGGTCCGCCAGCATCCGGCGCCCGAGGTCGCTCTCCGCCGCCCCCGGGGTGCACACCAGGGCCCTGCGCAGGTCCTCGCGCGCGGCGTCCGGGTCGCCGGCCGCCGCCCGCACCCGGTCCAGCTCCTCCTCGAAGGTGACGGACGGCCCGGCCGGGGGAGGGCTGAGCAGGTCCGGGTTGTGCCCGGCGCGCGGCATCAGCAGCCACAGCGGCCGCAGGTCCAGACCGGCCGCGGCGGACCGGATCCCGCTCAGCCAGGGCAGGTGGTACGCCTGCCGCTGCGGCCGCAGCAGGACCCGCACGGCCTCCTGCGTCTCCCAGCGCGGGGAGATCGCGAACCGGCACCGGAGCAGGTCGGCCGGTCCGAAGCGGAAGTGGAACGCCATGCGGTGCTGCCCCCCGGCGGCCTCGGATTCGGGCCGGACCGAATCTCTCGGCCCGCCAGCGTAGTCCCGGGAGGCTGCGGAGCATGCCGACCGACAACGAAGCCCCGGTCCCCGCCGCCGGCCGGGCCGCACCCCCGGCCGACCCGGCCCCCGCCGCCGGGGAAACCGCCCCGCCGCCCCGCCCGGCGGCCACCGCACCCGCGGCCACGGCACCGGCCGCCGGGGCCGTCACCGCCGGGGCCGCCACCGGCTACCGGCCCGTGTTCCGCGTCCGCGAGTTCCGTGCCGTGTTCGCCGCGCACCTGCTCTCGCTCCTCGGCGTCGTCATCGCCGAGATCTCCCTCACCGTCCTCGTCTACCGCGCCACCGGCTCGCCCCTCATGAGCGCGCTCACCTTCGCCCTCGGCTTCCTCCCCCACGCCCTCGGCGGCACCCTCCTCGCCCCGCTCGCCGACCGGTACCCCGCCCGCCGGGTGCTCGTCGGCTGCGACCTGCTCTGCGCCGGCTGCGCGGCGGCCATGGTCTGGCCGGGGACGCCCGTCGCGGGGATCCTCGTACTCCGCTGCGTCATGGCCTTCGTCGCGCCCCTCTTCCAGGGCGCCCGCAGCGCCTCCCTGGCGGACATCGTCGGGACCGGCGAGGCCTTCGTACTCGGCCGCTCTCTGCTGCGCATGGTCGCGCAGAGCGCCCAGCTCGTGGGCTTCGGCCTCGGCGGCCTGCTGCTGGCCGCCGTGTCCCCGCGCACCGCGCTCGCGCTGACCGCCGCCGGGTTCCTGGCCTCCGCGCTGCTGCTGCGCCTGGGCACCCGGGCCCGGCCCGCCCGCGCCGCCGGCGGTTCCGCCGGGGTACGGCAATCCCCGCTCGGCGGGCTGCGCGCCGTCCTCGGGGAGCGCCGGCTGCGCACGCTCACCCTGCTGTGCTGGCTGCCGCCCGCCTTCGCCGTCGTACCGGAGGCGCTGCTCGCCCCGTACACCAAGGACATGGGGGCCGGGACCGTCACCCTCGGGGTGCTGATGTGCGCGCTGCCCGTCGGCGCCGTCGCGGGTGAACTCTGGGCCGGGTCGGCGCTCACCGCCCGAACGCGTTCGCGGATCACGGCGCCGCTGGCCGCGGCGGCCCCGCTCCCGCTGCTGCTGTTCGCCCTCCGCCCCGGCCCGGCTGTGGTCCTGGTGGTGCTGCTGGCGGCAGGGCTGGCGCACGCCTACACCCTCGGGCTCGACCGGATGTACGCGGACGCCGTACCCGACGAGCTGCGCGGACGGGCGATGACCCTGCTCAGCACGGGGCTGATGACCTTCCAGGGCGTCGGCATGGCCCTCGCCGGGGCCGCCGCCGAGTTCCTCCCGGCGCACGTGGTGGTCGCCGGCGCCGGGCTGCTCGGCACGGCGGTCGTCGTGACCCTCCTCGCCGGGCTCCGGCGGCCGAGGGATGAGACGGGACTCGCGGTCAAATGACCGCCCGGTAGGGTCTGGTGGGTGCCCAAGCCGCTCAGCCTTCCCTTCGACCCCATCGCCCGCGCCGACGAGCTCTGGCGGCAGCGCTGGGGGCCCGTGCCGTCCATGGCGGCGATCACCTCCATCATGCGCGCGCACCAGATCCTGCTCGCCGAGGTGGACGCGGTGGTGAAGCCCTACGGGCTGACCTTCGCCCGGTACGAGGCGCTCGTGCTGCTGACCTTCTCCCAGGCGGGCGAGCTGCCGATGTCGAAGATCGGCGAGCGCCTGATGGTCCACCCGACCTCGGTGACCAACACCGTGGACCGGCTGGTGAGGTCCGGCCTGGTGGACAAGCGCCCCAATCCGCAGGACGGCCGCGGCACGCTCGCGTCGATCACGGCCAAGGGCCGGGAGGTCGTCGAGGCGGCGACCAAGGACCTGATGGCGATCGACTTCGGCCTCGGCGTGTACGACGCGGAGGAGTGCGCGGAGATCTTCGCGCTGCTGCGCCCGCTGCGGGTGGCCGCCGCGGACTTCGAGGAGAACTGAGGCACCCGGAGCCGGGCCCGCGTCAAGATCGCGCAAAACGGACGGTTACGCTCGACGGCATGAAACGAAGCGTGCTGACCCGCTACCGCGTCATGGCCTACGTGACCGCGGTCATGCTCCTGATCCTCTGTGCCTGCATGGTGGCGAAGTACGGCTTCGACACCGGGGCCGGCCTGACCTTCGCGGTCTCGCAGGTCCACGGCGTGCTCTTCATGATCTACCTCGTCTTCGCCTTCGACCTGGGCTCCAAGGCGAAGTGGCCCTTCGGCAAGCTGCTGTGGGTGCTGGTGTCGGGGACCATCCCGCTGGCCGCCTTCTTCGTCGAGCGCGGCATCCGCGCCGAGGTCGAGCCGCTGGTCAGCGACGGTCTGGCGACCGCGAAGGCCTGAGCCGGGACCTGGGCCGCGGGCCTCGGCCGGACCTCGGCGCGGGCCTCGGACCGGCCGGAGCCCGCCTGGGGCACCGATGGAGCCGGACACCCCCGGGGAGACTCCCCGGGGTTTCCCATCGACATTTACTAGGACGTCCTAGTAAATTCGGGGGTATGGACGCTGACGCCATCGAGGAGGGCCGCCGTCGCTGGCAGGCCCGGTACGACAAGGCCCGCAAGCGCGAGGCCGATTTCACGACGCTCTCCGGAGATGACGTCGACCCCGTCTACGGGCCCCGCCCCGGCGACTCGTACGAGGGGTTCGAGCGCATCGGCTGGCCCGGGGAGTACCCCTTCACCCGGGGTCTGCACGCCACGGGCTACCGCGGCCGGACCTGGACCATCCGCCAGTTCGCCGGCTTCGGCAACGCCGAGCAGACCAACGAGCGCTACAAGATGATCCTGGCCGCCGGCGGCGGCGGGCTCTCCGTCGCCTTCGACATGCCGACCCTGATGGGGCGCGACTCCGACGACCCGCGCTCGCTCGGAGAAGTGGGCCACTGCGGCGTCGCCATAGACTCCGCCGCCGACATGGAGGTCCTCTTCAAGGACATCCCGCTCGGCGACGTCACCACCTCGATGACCATCAGCGGCCCCGCCGTGCCCGCCTTCTGCATGTACCTGGTCGCCGCCGAGCGCCAGGGGGTCGACCCGGCCGTGCTCAACGGCACGCTCCAGACGGACATCTTCAAGGAGTACATCGCCCAGAAGGAGTGGCTCTTCGAACCCGAGCCGCACCTGCGCCTCATCGGCGACCTCATGGAGTACTGCGCCAACGGCATCCCCGCCTACAAGCCGCTCTCCGTCTCCGGCTACCACATCCGCGAGGCCGGGGCGACGGCCGCGCAGGAGCTCGCCTACACGCTCGCCGACGGCTTCGGCTACGTGGAACTCGGCCTCTCCCGCGGCCTCGACGTGGACCACTTCGCCTCCGGCCTCTCCTTCTTCTTCGACGCGCACCTCGACTTCTTCGAGGAGATCGCCAAGTTCCGCGCCGCCCGCCGCATCTGGGCCCGCTGGATGAAGGAGGTCTACGGGGCCAAGTCGGACAAGGCCATGTGGCTGCGCTTCCACACCCAGACGGCCGGTGTCTCCCTCACCGCGCAGCAGCCGTACAACAACGTCGTACGCACCGCCGTCGAGGCCCTCGCCGCCGTCCTCGGCGGCACCAACTCCCTGCACACCAACGCCCTCGACGAGACCCTCGCCCTCCCCAGCGAGCAGGCCGCCGAGATCGCGCTGCGCACGCAGCAGGTGCTGATGGAGGAGACCGGCGTCGCCAACGTGGCCGACCCGCTGGGCGGTTCCTGGTACGTCGAGCAGCTCACCGACCGCATCGAGGCCGACGCCGAGAAGATCTTCGAGCAGATCAGGGAGCGCGGCCTGCGCGCCCACCCCGACGGCCGGCACCCCATCGGCCCCATCACCTCGGGCATCCTGCGCGGCATCGAGGACGGCTGGTTCACCGGCGAGATCGCCGAGTCGGCCTTCCAGTACCAGCGCTCGCTGGAGAAGGGCGACAAGCGGGTCGTCGGCGTCAACGTCCACCACGGCTCCGTCACCGGCGACCTGGAGATCCTCCGGGTCAGCCACGAGGTGGAGCGCGAGCAGGTCCGCGTACTCGCCGCCCGCAAGGAGCGCCGCGACGACGCCAAGGTGACGGCCGCGCTGAAGGCGATGCTGGACGCCGCCCGGGACGGGTCGAACATGATCCCCGCCATGCTGGACGCGGTACGCGCCGAGGCCACGCTCGGCGAGATCTGCAACGTCCTGCGCGACGAGTGGGGCGTCTACACCGAGCCCGCGGGCTTCTAGGGGTTCCAGGGGGGCCGGTCGTACCCACCGCCGCGGCGGCGGTACGACCGGCCCCCTCCCCCTTTCCGGGGATCCGCCGCCCCGCGCGCTCAGGCGTGGGCCGTGCCCTGGAGGCCGTGCATCAGGAGGGCGGTGAAGGCGGACGCCCACAGCTCGTCCACCGGTTCGCAGCTCACCAGCGCCCGGTGCACCACCGTGCCCGCGATCACGTCGAAGATCAGGTCGGTGGTGTGGGCGGCCAGGGAGACGTCCTCCTCGGGGGGAAGCTCGCCCCGGGCCTGGGCGCGTTCGCGGCCCAGTACGACGAGACGTTTCTGCCGGTCCACGATCGCCGACCGGATCCGGTCCCGCAGCGCCTCGTCCCGGGTGGACTCCGCTATCACGGCCATCAGGGCCGTACGGGCCTCCGGGCGCCGCAGCAGCCGCGCGAACTGGAGCACCACGTCCTCGATGTCGGCTTCGAGCGAGCCCCGGTCCGGGAGCTCCAGTGCGTCGAAGAGCTCCGCGACCGCGTCCACGACCAGCTCGTTCTTGCCCGCCCAGCGCCGGTAGAGGGTGGTCTTCGCGACGCCGGCGCGGGCCGAGACGTCCCCCATCGTCAGCTTCGACCAGCCCAGCTCCACCAGCGCGTCCCGGGTCGCCGCGAGGATCGCGGCGTCCGCCGCCGCACTGCGGGGGCGGCCGGTGCGGCCGTGCGGGGCGCCGGCGCCGGGGCTGGGGTTGCGCATGGCCGAGACCATACCCGTCGGTAGGGGAACCGGCGGGGAGCCTTTCGGTGTGGTTCAGATCACGGAGCACGCGGGCGCCGGGGGAGTTACGCTACGGCTCGTAGCGTAAGAGCGACGACCACGCGAAGCTACTGGCGCCAGGTGGGGACCCGGCGCCGACCACGCGGCACGAACAACGCAGCACGAACAACGCAGGGCGATCTTTCGGGATCCTTTTCGCCGGCGCGCGCACAGGGGGGAGGATGTACGCATGCAGCCCAGAAACATGTCCATGAGCGGCGTCGTCGACCTCGCCGCTGTGAAGGCGGCCGGCGAGGCCAAGGCCAAGGCCGAGCAGGCGCGCAAGGACGCGGCCCGACAGGCCGGCGGCGGCGCTCCCGGCGCGCCCGGCGGTGCCGTACCGGCGTCCGCCCTCGTCTTCGACGTAGCCGAGGCGGGCTTCGAGCGTGACGTGATCCAGCTTTCCCACGAGGTCCCGGTCGTCCTCGACTTCTGGGCCGAGTGGTGCGAGCCGTGCAAGCAGCTCGGCCCGCTGCTGGAGCGTCTCACCGTCGAGGCCGGCGGCCGCTTCGTCCTGGCGAAGATCGACGTCGACGCCAACCAGATGCTGATGCAGCAGTTCGGCATCCAGGGGATCCCGGCCGTCTTCGCCGTGGTCGCCGGCCAGGTGCTGCCGCTGTTCCAGGGCGTGGCGCCCGAACAGCAGATCCGCGAGACCCTCGCCCAGCTCGTCCAGGTCGCCGAGGAGCGCTTCGGCCTCGTCGGCCTCCAGGTCGACCCCGGCGCCGAGGGCGCCCCGGCGGCCCCCGCCGAGGTGCCGGCCGGTCCGTACGACGCGCTGCTGGAGGCGGCCGTCGTGGCGCTGGACGCGGGTGACCTGGGCGGCGCCGTGCAGGCGTACAAGAACGTACTGGCCGACGACCCGGGCAACACCGAGGCGAAGCTGGGCCTGGCCCAGGCCGAGCTGCTGTCCCGGGTGCAGCACATGGACCCGCAGGCGGTGCGCGCCGAGGCGGCCGCGAACCCCAAGGACCCGGCCGCGCAGATGGCCGCGGCCGACCTGGACCTGGCGGGCGGGCACGTGGCGGACGCCTTCTCGCGCCTGGTGGACACCGTACGGGTCACCTTCGGTGACGAGCGGGACGCCGTACGGGTCCGGCTGCTGGAGCTGTTCGAGGTGATCGGGGCGGACGACCCGCGGGTCTCGGCGGCCCGTACGGCGCTGGCGCGGGTGCTCTTCTAGCCGTACTCCGTTGGCGTCCGCCGCCCCCGGCGATTTGTTGACACGGAGATAAACAGCGGCCGCGCTTTGCCAAATCTTGGCAATCGCGGCCGCTGTTACTCGCAGTAAATCGAACCCCGTGAACTGTCCGGTTGGTTCGCTCTTCTTCCCTTCTGTCGTGGCCCGGGGTGACACCCAGCGTGCCCGCACGACGGCACCCGGCAAGACTCCGGTTATCCAGCCGTTACCCGCCAGTAACGACCCCCCTTGTGCCCCGGCCGGGAATGCACCACGATCGGCGACGCTCGGTCCTTCCCGCAGAGCCGCTCACCCGGAACCGCGGCGGAGGGTCCCCACCGGGCCGGCCGGTGACAGTGGCACCGGCCGTGGACAGGGGGGTCTCCGCCACACCGGCGGAGCCTGTCCTCCAGGTTGCGCGAACGCGTGGCCCAGTGGTTGTCGCTCGGGGGTGAACGCCGGTGTACGGACGCGGTTGCGCCGCGGCTCGGCCGCCTGCGCTCCTTCCCGAGGACGTAGCACTTCTCCCATCCCAGGACGGGCCTCCCGGCCCGGACCGGAGATGTACGTCCGAGAAGGAGGAACAAGATGAGTTCTCAGGTGCGTGGCGGAACCAGATGGAAGCGCTTCGCGCTCGTCATGGTGCCGAGCATCGCGGCCACCGCCGCGGTCGGTGTGGGTCTGGCGCAGGGCGCCCTGGCGGCGTCCTTCAGCGTCTCGGGCCAGGACTTCAAGGTGTCGGCCGACCAGCTGGTCGGTGACAACCTGATCCAGTACGGCAGCCTGGCCGAGGGGCACCAGCTCGGCTCCAAGGAGAAGACCAAGCACCCGGTCACGATCTCCGGCTTCAGCCGTGCCGAGATCACCAACATGTGCCAGTCGCTGGTGACGCCGACTCCGATCGGCCCCATCACCCTGCAGCTGCGCACGGGCAACAAGGGCCGTCCGGCCGTCGCGGAGAACATCTACCTCGACGTCGCCGAGCTGGACGCGGACGCCAAGTTCGAGCAGCTCGACATCGGTGTCGCGGTGGGCGACGGAAGCCACACCACCAAGCCGGTCCCCGGCACGGTGGCGGACGCCGGGCTGTTCTCGCAGCGGGCCAAGAAGGCCACGCTGACGAACGTCCGCCAGAAGGCGTGGGCGACCACGGCCGGCACCTTCACGCTGCCCGACCTCAAGCTGCGCCTGCTCAGCGGCAACCAGCCGTGCTACCAGGACGAGAAGTAGTCCCGTCCCGGACGTGACCGGCCGGCCGGGCGCGCGGCGGCAGCCGTCGCCGCGCGCCCGGCCGGGCTCCACAGAGTTCTCCGTACCACCGTTTCCAGGGAGCTGTTGTCCATGAACCCCCAGGCCCCGGTTCACGCCGCAGACGATCACTGGCTCACTGTCATGCGCCACCGCTTCCGTGCCTGGCGAGGTGCCCGTCCTTTCTGGGCCGGACTGTTCACGCTCCTCGGCGGAGTGCCGATCATCTACTTCCCGTTCGCGGACATCCGGCTGGCCAACGTCAGCCTCGCGATGGCGACGACCTCGGGATCCGTGTCGCTGATCCTCGGCGTCCTGCTGATCACGCTGGGCATCGGCCTCTGGTTCCAGCAGGGCATCCGCGTCTTCGCGGGCGTCGCCGCGATCCTGCTGGCCCTGGTGTCGATCCCGAAGTCCAACCTCGGCGGCTTCTTCATCGGTTTCCTCACCTCCATGATCGGCGGATGCCTCGCGCTGGCCTGGGCGCCGGGTGCTCCGGCGGAGGAGGAAGAGCCCGAGCGGCCCGAGGCGCAGAAGGGGGACCCGTTCCACGGCTTCCCGGGGCCCCGAGACACGGAAACGGCGTACGCGACCGAGACGACTGCCCACGCCGATGGCGGGAGGAACAGTGCGGGGTGATGAGACGCAGCGGGGCGTGACCCCCGGAGCGGAGTCCCGTGAGAAAAGGGGGCCGCGCCACGCGGCGCCCAGGAAATCGCTGCTGAACAAGCTCCAGATACCCGTCGGCAAGACGATGGCGCTCGCGGCGATGCCGACGGCCGTGCTCGTCGGGATGGGCATGGCCCCGAAGCTGGCACTCGCCGACGAGAAGGACATCCCCTTCGCCCCCGGCCCGTGCGTGACCCGCTCCGACGAGCCGACGCCCAGTCCGTCGACGTCCACGTCGGGCTCGCCGTCTCCTTCGGCATCGGCCTCGCCTTCGGCCGGCGCGAGCCCCTCGCCGGGCGCGAGCAAGCCCCCGAAACCGGCGGTCAGCCCCTCGGCGTCCCCGTCGGCCCGGCCCGAGGTCCCGAAGACGCCGAAGCAGCCGTCGACGAGCGCCTCCCCGTCCCCGTCGGCCACGGCCACGGCCACGAAGCCGGCCAATCCGCTGGACCCGCTGGGTGTCGGCGACGCCCTCAAGGGCCTCGTGGACGGCCTCGGCAAGCCCCTCCAGGACGCGACGAAGCCGGCCACCCCGGCGCCCGCGCCCACCCCGGCCACCCCGTCCAAGGACCCCGCCGCCGACGCCATCCGCGACGCGGCGAAGAAGGCCGGCGCCACGGTCGAGGAACTGCCCCAGGACGTCAAGGACACGGCCACCAAGCCGAAGGACGAGACGGGCAAGACGCCCAAGGACGCGGAGAAGGACGGGGACAAGGCCTCGCCGAGCCCCTCCCCGACGACGTCGGCGACGACGGACCCGGACGGGAAGCAGCCCTTCCCCTGCCCGACCTTCGACGCCGAGGCCTTCGCCAACGCCAAGCTGGAGCCGGGGATCCCGCTCCTGCCGGACGAGCCCTGGTACCTGGACAGCTCGCTGCTGACCCTCTACGGCCTCGACTACGAAGGCATCGTGGAGGTGAAGACGGCGGGCGGCAAGATCAAGAAGGTCCTGAAGTTCACGGCCGACTCACTGGACATCAAGGACCTCTACCAGACCGTCGGCAAGGGCCCCAACGTCGCCCACCTCAAGTCGCGCCCGGGCTCCACGTCCCAGATCCGCGACGGCAAGGTGACGATGTACACGGAGAGCCTCAAGGGCAACCTCTTCGGGCTCATCCCGGTCGAGTTCACCCCGAACACCCCGCCGCCCCTGAACGTCCCCTTCGCGTTCTTCACGAACGTCAAGGTCGTCCAGGCCGGCCAGTTCGGCGGCAACCTCACGGTCCCGGGCCTGAGCAACTACATCGGCCCGCCGGAGTAACCCGCCGGGCCCCGCGCGGTCGCAACGGCACCGAGGGCGGCACCCCGGATTCCGGGGTGCCGCCCTCGGTCTCTGTGCGGCAGAGTCAGGCGGCCGGCGTCAGGGCTCAGGCGCCGGCGGCCGTGTCGCCCAGGTGGTGGACGCGGACCATGTTGGTCGTGCCCGGGACACCGGGGGGCGAGCCGGCCGTGATGATCATGGTGTCGCCGGCGTTGAAGCGCTGGAGCTTCAGCACCTCGCCGTCCACCAGGTCGACCATCGCGTCGGTGGTGTCGACGTGCGGGACGATCGCCGACTCGACGCCCCAGCTCAGGGTGAGCTGGTTGCGGGTGTTCACGTCGGTCGTGAAGGCCAGGATCGGCTGGCTGGCGCGGTAGCGCGACAGGCGGCGGGCGGTGTCGCCGGACTGGGTGAAGGCGACCAGGGCCTTGCCGTCGAGGAAGTCCGCGATCTCGCAGGCCGCGCGGGCGACGGAGCCGCCCTGGGTACGCGGCTTCTTGCCCGGGACCAGCGGCTGGAGGCCCTTGGAGAGGAGCTCCTCCTCGGCCGCCGTCACGATCTTCGACATCGTCTTGACGGTCTCGATCGGGTAGGCGCCCACCGAGGACTCGGCGGACAGCATGACAGCGTCGGCGCCGTCGAGGATGGCGTTGGCGACGTCGGAGGCCTCCGCGCGGGTCGGGCGGGAGTTGGTGATCATCGACTCCATCATCTGGGTCGCGACGATCACCGGCTTGGCGTTGCGGCGGCACATCTCGATGAGCCGCTTCTGGACCATCGGGACCTTCTCGAGCGGGTACTCGACGGCCAGGTCGCCGCGGGCCACCATGACCGCGTCGAAGGCCGCGACCACGGCCTCCATGTTCTCGACGGCCTGGGGCTTCTCCACCTTGGCGATGACGGGGACCCGGCGGCCCTCCTCGTCCATGACGCGGTGGACGTCCTTGACGTCGTTGGCGTCGCGGACGAAGGAGAGGGCGACCATGTCGCAGCCCATCCGCAGGGCGAAGCGCAGGTCGTCGACGTCCTTCTCCGACAGGGCGGGGACGTTCACGGCGGCACCCGGCAGGTTGATGCCCTTGTGGTCCGAGATGACACCGCCCTCGATGACGATGGTCTTGACCCGCGGGCCCTCGACCTCGGTCACCCGGAGCTCGACGTTGCCGTCGTTGATCAGGATCTGGTCGCCCTTGGTGACGTCACCCGGCAGGCCCTTGTAGGTGGTGCCGCAGACGGACTTGTCGCCCGGGACGTCCTCGGTGGTGATGGTGAACTCGTCACCGCGCACCAGCTCGACGGGACCCTCGGCGAAGGTCTCCAGGCGGATCTTCGGGCCCTGGAGGTCGGCGAGGACGCCGACCGCGCGCCCGGTGTCCTCGGAGACCTTCCGGACGCGGTCGTACCGCTCCTGGTGTTCTGCCTGGGATCCGTGGCTGAAGTTGAATCGGGCCACGTTCATACCTGCCTCGATGAGCGCTTTCAGCTGCTCATACGAGTCGACGGCGGGGCCCAGCGTGCAGACGATTTTGGAACGGCGCATGAAGCGGATCCTATCCGTTTGTTTCGTAGCGGAATATTCCGTCTGGCGGAAAGTCCAAGTGACTACTGGGTAACCAGCGCGTACGCCTGGGAGGCGATCTCCAGTTCCTCATCGGTGGGCACCACGGCCACCGCCACCCGCGCGTGCTCCGGGGAGATCAGCCGCGGCTCCCCGGACCGCACGGCGTTCGCCTCGGGGTCCAGCGCGAGGCCCAGCTCCTCCAGCCCGGCGATCGCCGCCTCCCGCACGACGGACGCGTTCTCGCCCACGCCCGCCGTGAACACCACCGCGTCCACCCGCCCCAGGACGGCCGTGTACGCGCCGATGTACTTCTTCAGGCGGTGGACGTACGACGCCAGCGCGAGCCGGGCCGACTCGTCGCCCTCGCCCGCGCGCCGCGTCACCTCGCGCATGTCGTTGTCGCCGCACAGACCCAGCAGACCGCTCTTCTTGTTGAGCAGCGAGTCGATCTCGTCGACGCCCAGCCCGGCCACCCGGGCCAGGTGGAAGATGACCGCCGGGTCCAAGTCGCCCGAACGGGTCCCCATGACCAGGCCCTCCAGCGGGGTCAGCCCCATGGAGGTCTCCACGCAGACCCCGCCCCGCACCGCGGAGGCGGAGGCGCCGTTGCCCAGGTGGAGCACGATCACGTTCACGTCCTCCACCGGCCGGCCCAGCAGCGCGGCCGCGGCCCGCGAGACGTAGGCGTGGGAGGTGCCGTGGAAGCCGTACCGCCGGATGGCGTACGTGTCGGCGGTCGCCGCGTCGATCGCGTACCGCGCCACGTGCTCCGGCATCGTCGAGTGGAAGGCGGTGTCGAAGACGGCCACCTGGGGCAGGTCGCCGCGCAGCTCGCGCGCCACCTCGATGCCCGTCACGTTGGCCGGGTTGTGGAGCGGGGCGAGCGGGATCAGGCTGCGGATCTCCGCCAGCACCTCGTCGTCGATGACCGTCGGCCGGGTGAACCGGGTACCGCCGTGCACCACCCGGTGGCCGACGGCCGCGAGCTCGGGGGAGTCCAGGCCCAGCCCGTCGGCCGCCAGCTCCGCCGCGACCGCCCGCAGGGCGGCGCCGTGGTCCGCGATCGGCCCGAGGCGCTCGCGCTTGCCGCCGGCGGCACCGGCCCCGGTGAGCGGCTCGTGCACGAGGCGGGAGGTCTCCTCGCCGATGCGCTCCACCAGGCCGGCGGCGAGGCGGGAGCGGTCCGCCATGTCGAGCAGCTGGTACTTCACCGACGACGAGCCGGAGTTGAGGACGAGTACGCGCGTTGCGGTCACGATGAGGGGTCTTTCCTTCGGGTGCGGTCGGGGATCACGGATCACTGGGCCTGCGGCAGGGACTGCGACTGCGCCTGGATCGCGGTGATCGCCACGGTGGTGACGATGTCCTGGACCAGCGCGCCGCGCGAGAGGTCGTTGACCGGCTTGCGCAGGCCCTGGAGCACCGGCCCGACCGCGACGGCGCCGGCCGAACGCTGCACCGCCTTGTACGTGTTGTTGCCCGTGTTCAGGTCGGGGAAGATCAGCACGCTCGCCCGGCCGGCCACCTCGGAGCCCGGCAGCTTGGTCGCCGCGACCGAGGGCTCCACCGCGGCGTCGTACTGGATCGGCCCCTCGACCGCCAGGTCGGGGCGCTGCGCGCGGACCGCCTCGGTGGCCTTGCGGACCTTCTCCACGTCCGCCCCGGAGCCCGAGGTGCCCGTCGAGTACGAGAGCATCGCGATCCGCGGCTCGACACCGAAGGCGGCGGCCGTGGCCGCCGACTGCACGGCGATGTCCGCGAGCTGCTCGGCGTCCGGGTCCGGGTTGACCGCGCAGTCGCCGTAGACGAGGACCCGGTCGGCCAGGCACATGAAGAAGACCGAGGAGACGATCGAGGCCTCGGGCTTGGTCTTGATGATCTCGAAGGCCGGGCGGATGGTGGCGGCGGTGGAGTGCACCGAGCCGGAGACCATGCCGTCGGCCAGGCCCTCCTGGACCATCAGGGTGCCGAAGTAGTTGACGTCGGTGACCACGTCGTGGGCCAGCTCGACGGTCATGCCCTTGTGCGCGCGGACCTTGGCGTAGTACTCGGCGAAACGTTCCCGGAGGGGGGAGGCCGCCGGGTCGATCAACTGGGCGCGCGAGATGTCGACGCCCAGGTCGCCCGCCTTCTTCAGGATCGCCTGCTCCTCGCCCAGCAGGGTCAGGTCGCACACCCCCCGGCGCAGCACCACGTCCGCGGCGCGCAGTACGCGCTCCTCGGTGCCCTCCGGCAGCACCACCCGGCGCCGCTCCGAGCGGGCCCGCTCCAGCAGCTCGTGCTCGAACATCATCGGGGTGACGCGCTCCGAGCGGGCCACCGACAGCAGCCCGCGCAGTTCGGCGGTGTCCACGTGCCGCTCGAAGAGGCCGAGCGCGGTCTCCAGCTTGCGCGGGGTCGCGGAGTTCAGGCGGCTCTGCAGCGAGAAGAGTTCCGCGGCGGTCGGGAAGCTGTTGCCGGCCACCGAGACCACCGGGGTGCCCGGGGCGAGCTTCGAGGCCAGCGTGAGGACCTCCTGCGACGGGCGCTCGTTCAGGGTCAGCAGCACACCGGCGATCGGCGGGGTGCCCGAGGCGTGCGCGGCGAGCGCTCCCACGACCAGGTCGGCGCGGTCCCCGGGGGTGACGACCAGGCAGCCGGGGGTCAGGGCGTTCAGGAAGTTCGGCAGCATCGCGCCGCCGAACACGAAGTCCAGGGCGTCACGGGCGAGCCCGGCGTCGTCACCGAGCAGCACCTCGCCGCCGAGCGCCCGGGTGATCTGGGCGACGGTCGGGGCGGAGAGGGACTTGTCGTCCGGGAGGACGTAGCAGGGCACGGGGAGGCGGGCGGCGAGCCACTCGGCTATGACGTCACGGTCGTCCGGGGCCACCCGGTTGACGACCATCGCCACGACGTGGCAGCCGAGGCTCTCGTAGGCCCGGTGGGCGCTCTGGGCCTCGGCGCGCACGGCCTCGGCGGGGTGTTTGGTGCCGCCGACGACGGGGACGACGACCGCTCCCAGCTCGTTGGCGAGGCGGGCGTTCAGCGCGAGCTCGTCGGGCAGGTTGGTGTCGGCGTAGTCGGTGCCGAGGACCAGCATGACCTCGTAGTCGCGGGCCACCCGGTGGTAGCGGTCGACCAGCCGGGAGACCAGCTCGTCGGTGCCCTTCTCGGCGAGGAGGGCGGAGGCCTCGTGGTAGTCCATGCCGTAGGCGGTCGCGGCGTCCTGGTCGAGCCGGTAGCGGGCCCGCAGGAGGTCGAAGAGCCGGTCCGGCCCGTCGTGCAGCAGGGGGCGGTACACGCCGACCCGGCCCGTCTGCCGGGTCAGGAGCTCCATGATCCCCAGTTCGACGACCTGCCGGCCGTCTCCCCGCTCGATACCGGTCACGTACACGCTGCGCGTCACGCGTGCTCTCCGTCCCATGCAGTGGATGTCTGATTGACCTGGCTTGACCTCTTGACAATACCTCCGTCAGTGGATAGGGCGCTCCTGGGGAAAAGGCCTGGTGGGGAGGGGTGAAAGGCCTGGTGGGGGGAGTGGCGCGGGGCGCGCGCCCCTCTCGAAACGTGGAACAATCGGACAGGCGTCATCAATACGTCCTTCATATGTACGGTCGGGCCGGGCATAGGGAGGGCGTACCCCCGGCGCAACGGCAGGGCACGACCAGGAGCAGGAGACACAGCACGATGCGTATCGGAGTTCTCACCGCAGGCGGCGACTGCCCGGGCCTGAACGCTGTCATCCGGTCGGTCGTACACCGAGCGCTGGTCGGACACGGGGACGAGGTCATCGGCTTCGAGGACGGCTTCAAGGGCCTCCTCGACGGCCACTACCGCCCCCTCGACATCAATGCCGTCAGCGGCATCCTGGCCCGCGGCGGCACGATCCTCGGCTCGGCGCGCATGGAGCGCGCCCGGCTGCACGAAGCCGCCGAGAACGCCAACGAACTGGCGAGCCGGTACGGCCTCGACGCGCTGATCCCGATCGGCGGCGAGGGCACCCTCACGGCCGCCCGGATGCTGTCCGACGCCGGGATGCCGGTCGTCGGCGTGCCGAAGACCATCGACAACGACATCTCCTCCACCGACCGGACCTTCGGCTTCGACACCGCCGTCATGGTGGCCACCGAGGCCATAGACCGCCTCAAGACCACCGCCGAGTCCCACCAGCGCGTGATGGTCGTCGAGGTCATGGGCCGTCACGCGGGCTGGATCGCCCTGGAGTCCGGCATGGCCGGCGGCGCCCACGGCATCTGCCTGCCCGAGCGCCCCTTCGAGGTCGACGCGCTGGTGAAGATGGTCGAGGAACGCTTCGCCCGGGGCAAGAAGTTCGCCGTCGTCTGCGTCGCCGAGGGCGCGCACCCCGCCGCGGGCTCCATGCCGTACGAGAAGGGCGCCATCGACCAGTACGGCCACGAGCGCTTCGCGGGCATCGGCAACCGCCTGGCCATCGAGCTGGAGCACCGCCTGGGCAAGGAGGCCCGCCCGGTCATCCTCGGCCACGTCCAGCGCGGCGGTGTGCCGACCGCGTACGACCGCGTCCTGGCGACCCGCTTCGGCTGGCACGCCGTCGAGGCCGTGCACCGGGGCGAATTCGGCAACATGACCGCCCTGCGCGGCACCGACATCGTGATGGCCCCGCTGGCCGAGGCCGTCACCGAGCTCAAGACGGTCCCGGAGCACCGGATGTACGAGGCCGAGTCGGTCTTCTGAGCGGCCGCGTCACGCACCGCCGGCCAGGGCCCAGAACCGGTCCGTGATCTCCGCGAGGAACTCCCGGCCCGCGTCACCGGTGCCGGCCGTCCCCTCGGCACCGCCCCAGCCGAGGGTGGCCACCATCCGCTGCTGGTAGTCGTTGTAGAGGTACTCCAGGACCCGTTCCAGGTGGGCCCGGGGCACGGGCAGCAGCTTGCCCAGCGGTTTGACGTAGGCCTGCCAGCGGGTGGTCACCGCGCTGCGCAGCAGCCCGGCGAGCTCCTCGTGCTTGCCGGTCGCCGTCACGAACTGCGCCAGGCTCAGCCCGAGGACCGAGGCCAGGGCGGCGGACTGCCGCTCGTTGCCCTTCCAGCGGCCGGTCTCCTCCATCTTCCGGTACGCGTTCGCCTCGACCCCGATCCGGCGGGCCAGGTCCTCGGGGTCCAGGCCCCGGGCGATGCGGTGCTCCCGCAGGGTGACGGGTTCGGCGAGCAGCTCCCCGGGGGAGCACCAGAGCACGCCGGCGAGGGCCGTGAGCTCGGTGGAGGTGGGCGACTGCTCGCCCCGCTCCCAGGCGGTCACCGTCTCCGGTGCGACGAGCAGTCCGTACTGGGCCCGCAGGCCGTAGGCGACGTGACCGGGGGCCATGCCCAGGGCCGCGCGCAGGCGACGCGCGGCGGGGGCATTGAAAGGTGGGCTGGAGTGCACAGGGCACACGGTAGGAGTGGCCGAGGTGTGACGACTACAGACTATTCAAACAAGCCCATAACTCGTAGGAAAGTCCTATGCAGTTCATGACTTTGGGCGGTTTTCCCGGCGACTGTCCGGTAATCGGATCACGGAAGATCCATTTACAGCGTACGGATTCGGCCACTTCCCCGCAGGTGACCCGGGAAGACCGCGGGGTGATCCCGGTCACACCCCCTGAACCGGCCGCGGCCAGCGTCCGTGATCCATGACGGGGGCCCTCGCATACGGGGGTGGCGAGGGCCTCCCCGGACGTCCGCGCGCCGTTCCCCTTCCCTTGACGTCGGCGTCAAGGAATACGGTCGCCCCATGCGCATCGGCGAACTGGCGAAGCGGGCCGGGACGAGTACCCGGACGCTCAGGTACTACGAATCACGCGGACTGCTCGAAGCCCGGCGGACCGACAACGGCTACCGCGACTACGACGAGGACGACCTGCGCCTGCTGCGGCAGATCCGCACCCTCCAGGGCTTCGGCTTCGAACTGGAGGAGACCCGGCCGTTCGTCGAATGCCTGCGCGCCGGCCACCCGGCCGGGGACTCCTGCCCGGCCTCGCTCGCGGTGTACCGCCGCAAGCTCGCCGAGCTGGACGGCCTGATCGGCCAGCTGGCCGATGTCCGCGAGCAGGTCGCCGCCCAGCTGGCCGCGGCCGAGGAGGCCGCCGGGGAAGCCGTGCCGCGCTGCGAGATGACCGGCTGACGCCCGGCGCCGGCGCAGACGAGTGCACGAGACGTGACGTCAGCGAGAGACCTGAGAGGGGAACGGAAATGATCCACGCACAGGGTGTGGCGGAAGTGACCGACGCGGACTTCGAGGCGGAGGTGCTGGCCGAGCGGGACCGGCCCGTGCTGGTGGAGTTCACCGCGGACTGGTGCGGCCCCTGCCGCCAGCTCGCACCGGTGCTCTCCGCCGTGGCCGCCGAGCGGGCGGACCGCCTCAAGGTCGTCCAGATCGACGCGGACGGCAACCCCGGCGCCGTCACGCGCTACGGGGTGCTGTCCATGCCGACCATGCTCCTCTTCCGCGACGGCGAGCCCGTCAGGCAGCTCGTCGGCGCCCGTGCCAAGCGCCGGCTGCTTCAGGAGCTCGACGACGCGCTGGTCACGGCCTGAGCCAGACCGTCGCCATCGGCGGGAGCGTCATCCGCAGGCTCGCCGCGCGCCCCTGGGCCGGTACCGGCTCCGGGCGCAGCGGCCGGCCCTGGCGGACGCCGCTCCCGCCGTACTCCTCGCTGTCGGTGTTGAGGACCTCACGCCACAGCGGCACCTCCTCCGGCACCCCGAGCCGGTAGTCGTGCCGCACCACCGGGGAGAAGTTCGACACGCACAGCAGCTGCGAGCCGTCCTGCGCGTACCGCAGGAACGCGAACACGTTGTCCTCGGCGGCGCCGCCCTCCACCCAGGCGAACCCCTCCGGCACCGAATCCCGCTCCCACAGCGCGGGAGCCGCCGCGTACACGCGGTTCAGGTCGCGCACGAGGTCGCGCACCCCCCGGTGGTCGCCGGCGGCCGAGTAGGAGGAGTCCAGCAGCCACCAGTCCGGGCCATGGGCCTCCGACCACTCCGACCCCTGCGCGAACTCCTGTCCCATGAACAGCAGTTGCTTGCCCGGGTGGGCCCACATGAAGCCCAGGTACGCGCGGTGCGTGGCCCGCTGCTGCCACCAGTCGCCCGGCGCCTTCGACACCAGCGAGCGCTTGCCGTGCACCACCTCGTCGTGCGAGATCGGCAGCACGTAGTTCTCGCTGAAGGCGTACACCATCCCGAAGGTCATGTCGTCGTGGTGGTACTTGCGGTGCACCGGTTCCTTCGACACGTACCGCAGGGTGTCGTGCATCCAGCCCATGTTCCACTTCAGGCCGAAGCCCAGCCCGCCCGAGTCCGTCGGCCGCGTGACCCCGTCCCAGGCCGTGGACTCCTCCGCGATCGTCACCACCCCGGGGCAGCGCCGGTAGACCACCGCGTTCATCTCCTGGAGCAGCGCCACCGCGTCCAGGTCCTCCCGGCCGCCGTGCCGGTTCGGCGACCACTGGCCCTCCTCGCGCGAGTAGTCCAGGTACAGCATCGAGGCGACGGCGTCCACGCGCAGCCCGTCCACGTGGAACTCCTGGCACCAGTAGACGGCGTTGGCGACCAGGAAGTTGCGGACCTCCTTGCGCCCGTAGTCGAACTCCAGCGTCCCCCAGTCCGGGTGCGAGGCCCGGCGCGGGTCCTGGTGCTCGTACAGCGGCCGGCCGTCGAATTCGGCCAGGGCCCATTCGTCGCGCGGGAAGTGCGCGGGCACCCAGTCAACGATCACCCCGATCCCGGCCCGGTGCAGCGAGTCCACCAGGAACCGGAAGTCGTCCGGGGTGCCCATCCGCGAGGTCGGCGCGTAGAAACCGGTGACCTGGTAGCCCCAGGAGCCGCCGAAGGGGTGCTCGGCGACCGGCATGAACTCCACGTGCGTGAAACCGAGCTCCTTCACGTACGCGGGGAGCTGCTCGGCCAGCTGCCGGTAGCTGAGCCCCGGCCGCCAGGACGCCAGGTGCAGCTCGTACACCGAGAACGGCGCCTGGTGCACCGGGCGGGCGCCGCGCGTCGCCATCCACTCGGCGTCCTGCCACACGAACCGCGAGGCGGTGACCACCGAGGCGGTGGCCGGCGGGACCTCCGCGTACTGCGCCATCGGGTCGGCGCGCAGGGTGTGACTGCCGTCCGGGCGGGCGATGTCGTACTTGTACAGGGCGCCCTCGCCGACCCCGGGCAGGAAGAGTTCCCACACCCCGGTGGAGCCGAGCGAGCGCATCGGGTGGGCCGTCGGATCCCAGTACGAGAAGTCCCCGGTGACCCGCACCCCCTGGGCGTTCGGCGCCCACACCGTGAAACGGGTGCCGGCCACGCCCTGGTGCTCCATCGGCCGGGCGCCCAGCGCCGTCCACAGCTCCTCGTGCCTGCCCTCCCCGATCAGGTGCAGGTCCAGCTCCCCGACGGCGGGCAGGAACCGGTACGGGTCGTGGACCTCGATCTCGGCGCTGTCGTACGTCACCAGCAGCCGGTACTCCGGCACCCCGGTGAGCGGCAGCAGGCCGGAGAACAGCCCGTCCCCGTCGTCGAACAGCTCGGCCCGCAGCCCCTTGGCGACGACCGTGACGGCCTTCGCGTACGGGCGCAGCACCCGGAAGGCCACCCCGCCCCGCTGCGTCCGGGCACCCAGCACCGCGTGCGGGTCGTGGTGGCGGCCTTCCAGCAGCCGGGCCCGTTCCTCCGGGTCCAGCGCGGGCGCCGGGCGCACCCCGTGGGGCGGCGCGGCGCTGCCGGCCCGCGCCCCCCTCGGTACGGGCGGCCGGGGCCGCTTCGCGGGTTCCGGTCCGGCTGCGGATTCCTCACTGACGGTCGGTGACGGCTGTCGTGCGGCGCTCACGCGAGCGGCCTCCTCGGGGGCTTCGGATGGGGGGAAGGGGAGGGGGAGGTGCCGGGGACCGGCGGGGGCATGCGGTGTGCGGGCCGCTGCGGTTCCGACAGCCGGCGGATCGCCGCCATCGGGACGTGCAGCCAGTCGGGGCGGTGCCGGGACTCGTACCGGGCCTCGTACACCGCCTTGTCGGTCTCGTAGGCGCGCAGCAGGACCGGGTCCTCGCGCGGGTCGCGTCCGGTGGTGCGGGCGTAGCCCTCGCAGAACGCGGTCCGGCAGGCGTCCGCCCAGGCCGGGGCGAAGGGCCGGTGCGAGCGGGCGGCGTAGTCGAAGGAACGCAGCATCCCGGCGATGTCGCGGACCGCCGGCTCGGGGCGGCGGCGGTCCGCCAGCGGCCGGGCCGGCTCCCCCTCGAAGTCGATCAGCGCCCAGCTGCCGTCGGCGGTGCGCAGGGTCTGGCCCAGGTGCAGGTCCCCGTGGATGCGCTGGGCGGGGACCCCGGCGCCCCGGGAGGCGGCCAGCGCGTCGAAGGCCCCGCGCAGCCCGGCCTCGTACGGCCGCAGCGCGGGCACCTCGCGGCAGGTGGCGGACAGCCGGGCGGTCATCCCGGCGGCGAGCCGGGCGGTCTGCTCGGGGCCCAGGGCCAGGGTGGGGAGCGCGGTCGCGAGCGCGCTGTGGACCTCGGCGGTGGCCCGGCCCAGCGCGTGCGCCTCGGCGGTGAAGTCGGCCCCGGAGCCGAGTCTGCGCAGGGCCAGCTGCCAGCCGTCGTCGGATCCGCGCAGGTAGGGCTGGAGCACGCCCAGGGTCAACGGTTCTCCACCGGCCAGCTCGGCCTCGTACCAGGCCACCGGGGCGGGTACGCGGGTACAGCCGGCGGCGGCCAGCGCCCGGGGCAGCTCCAGGTCCGGGTTGACCCCGGGGCCGACCCGGCGGAACACCTTGAGGATGTACGAATCCCCGTAGATCAGGGACGAGTTGGTCTGCTCGCCGGACAGCGGCCGGGGCAGTAGCCCGGCCCGCACCGGCGTGTCCGGGTCCCGGTCGAAGCGGAGCGGGCCCAGCGTCCCGGGGGAGCGCAGCCGTTCCAGCAGCAGCGAGGCCAGCCGGGGGTCGCCCAGCGCCTCGTAGACGGCCCGGCCGGCGTACGGGCCGTCGGGGGCGTGCCCGATCAGCGCGGGCGCCAGGGCCGGCGGGAGCGGGGACGGGCGGATGCCCAGCAGGAGCTGGTAGCAGTCCCCGTCCACGTCGAGCAGCAGGTGCAGCAGTCCGGGCGCGGAGCCCGGCGGCAGCAGTTCGGCCGCCGAGACGGCCTCGATGCGGCCGATCCGGCGCCCCTTTCCGGCGAACCAGCGCTGTGCGGGGAGCCAGTCCCGCAGCATCGGCTCCAGCCCGGCGGCCCCCACGGGTCCGGTGGTTCCCTTGGTCCCGGCGGACCCGGGGACTCCGGCGGTCCCGGTGGCCCGGGCGGCCGTCAGCCGGCTCCGGGCGGATGCAGCCTCCGACATGGCGTCGCGTCCTTTCCCCGGGCCGTCACAGAATGCGCAGAGTGTCCCGGATGTGCGGCAGTTGCTTCTCCGGTATGTGCGAGTGTCGGGTCAGGATGATCCGTACAGGGGCGGGCCGTTGACCCAAAGGAGTGCCCGCCCCGTGGCCGGTCCGTCAGTCGGCGCGCTGGTCGCTGCGGAGCCGGAACCAGTAGAAGCCGTGGCCCGCCAGGGTCAGCAGGTACGGCCACTGGCCGATCGGCGGGAAGCGCACGTCACCCGTGAGCTCCACCGGGACCCGCCCGTTGAACGACCTCAGGTCCAGCTCGGTGGGCTGCGCGAAGCGGGAGAAGTTGTGCACGCACAGCACCAGGTCGTCCCCGAACTCCCGCAGGAACGCGAGCACCGCCGGGTTGGACGAGGGCAGTTCGGTGTACGAGCCGAGGCCGAAGGCCGGGTTCGCCTTGCGGATCTCGATCAGCCTGCGGGTCCAGTGCAGCAGTGAGGAGGGCGACGCCATGGCCGCCTCGACATTGGTGACCTGGTAGCCGTAGACCGGGTCCATGATGACCGGCAGGTTGAGCCTGCCCGGATCGCAGGAGGAGAAACCGGCGTTGCGGTCCGGGGTCCACTGCATGGGGGTGCGCACGCCGTCGCGGTCGCCGAGCCAGATGTTGTCGCCCATGCCGATCTCGTCGCCGTAGTAGAGCACCGGCGAGCCGGGCAGCGACAGCAGGAGGGCGGTGAACAGCTCCATCTGGTTGCGGTCGTTGTCCAGGAGCGGGGCGAGCCGGCGCCGGATGCCGATGTTGGCCCGCATCCGCGGGTCCTTGGCGTACTCGGCGTACATGTAGTCGCGCTCTTCGTCGGTGACCATCTCGAGGGTGAGCTCGTCGTGGTTGCGCAGGAAGATGCCCCACTGGCAGCGCTCCGGGATCGCCGGGGTCTTGGCCAGGATTTCGGAGACGGGGTAGCGCGACTCTCTTCGTACGGCCATGAAGATGCGCGGCATGACGGGGAAGTGGAAGGCCATGTGGCATTCGTCCCCGCCCTTCGCGAAGTCGCCGAAGTAGTCGACGACGTCCTCGGGCCACTGGTTGGCCTCGGCGAGCAGCACGGTGTCGGGGTAGTGCGCGTCGATCTCCGCGCGGACCCGCTTGAGGAGCTGGTGGGTGCGCGGCAGGTTCTCGCAGTTGGTGCCCTCCTCGGCGTAGAGGTAGGGCACGGCGTCGAGGCGGAAGCCGTCGATGCCGAGGTCGAGCCAGAAGCGCAGCGCCGAGATGATCTCCTCCTGCACGGCCGGGTTCTCGAAGTTGAGGTCCGGCTGGTGCGAGAAGAAGCGGTGCCAGTAGTACTGCTTGCGCAGGGGGTCGTACGTCCAGTTCGAGGTCTCGGTGTCGACGAAGATGATGCGGGCGTCCTGGTACTGCTTGTCGTTGTCGGCCCACATGTAGTAGTCCCCGTACGGTCCGTCGGGGTCCTTGCGCGACTGCTGGAACCACTCGTGCTGGTCGCTGGTGTGGTTCATGACGAAGTCGATGATCACCCGCATGCCGCGCGTGTGCGCGGCGTCCACGAACTCCACGAAGTCGGCGAGGTCGCCGAACTCGGGCAGCACGGAGGTGTAGTCGGAGACGTCGTAGCCGCCGTCGCGCAGCGGGGAGGCGAAGAACGGCGGCAGCCACAGGCAGTCGACGCCGAGCCACTGGAGGTAGTCCAGCTTGGCTGTGAGCCCCTTGAGGTCCCCGACGCCGTCGCCGTTGCTGTCGTGGAAGGAGCGGACCAGGACCTCGTAGAAGACGGCCCGCTTGAACCAGTCGGGGTCGCGGTCCTTGGCGGGGGTGTCCTCGAAGGTGTCGTGGACGGGATCGTTGATGATCATGTGGTGGGTGACCCTCCGGTGGGCGGGGACGGTCGCAGGACGACCAGGACGTGCGCGGGTGTACGGCCCGGTTCCAGGCGCACGTAGTTCGCCCTGCCCCAGTGGTAGGTCTCGCCGGTGAGCTCGTCGCGCACCGCGAGGGACCCGTGCCAGTCGAGGCCGAGTACCGGCATGTCCAACGAGACCGTCGCCTCCTGGGTGTGGTGCGGGTCGAGGTTGACGACCACCAGTACGGAATTGCCGCCCGAGTGCTTCGAATAGGCGATCACCTGTTCGTTGTCGGTCTGGTGGAAGTGGATGTCGCGCAGCTGCTGGAGGGCGGGGTTGCGCCGGCGCAGCCGGTTCAGGGCGGTGATCAGCGGGGCGATCGAGCGGCCCTCGCGTTCGGCGGCGGCCCAGTCGCGCGGCCGCAGCTCGTACTTCTCGGAGTTCAGGTACTCCTCGCTGCCCTCCCGGACCGGCTCGTTCTCGCAGAGCTCGTATCCCGCGTAGACGCCCCAGGTGGGGGAGAGGGTGGCGGCGAGGACCGCCCGGACCTCGAAGGCGGGCCGGCCGCCCTTCTGAAGGTACTCGTGGAGGATGTCCGGCGTGTTGACGAAGAAGTTCGGCCGCATCACCGAGGCCGAATGGGTGCCGGCCAGCTCGGTCATGTACTCGGTCAGCTCGGCCTTGGTGTTGCGCCACGTGAAGTAGGTGTACGACTGCTGGAAGCCGACCGAGGCGAGCGCGCGCATCATGGCGGGCCGGGTGAAGGCCTCCGCCAGGAAGATCACGTCGGGGTCCGACTTGTTGATCTCGGCGATCACCTTCTGCCAGAACACGACCGGTTTCGTGTGCGGATTGTCGACCCGGAAGATCCGGACTCCGTGGTCCATCCAGTGGCGCAGGACGCGGACCGTCTCCTCGACGATGCCCGCCATGTCCGTGTCGAAGTGGACCGGGAAGATGTCCTGGTACTTCTTCGGCGGGTTCTCGGCGTAGGCGATCGTCCCGTCCGCCCGGTGGCGGAACCACTCCGGGTGCTTCTCCACCCACGGGTGGTCCGGGGAGCACTGGAGGGCGAAGTCCAGGGCGACCTCCAGCCGCAGGCCCCGGGCCCGGTCCACGAAGGCGTCGAAGTCCTCCAGGGTGCCGAGCTCGGGGTGGACGGCGTCGTGGCCGCCCTCCGTCGAACCGATCGCCCAGGGCACTCCCGGGTCCCAACTGCCCGCCGACAAGGTGTTGTTCGGACCCTTGCGGTAGGTCGACCCGATGGGGTGGACCGGCGGCAGGTAGACGACGTCGAAGCCCATGGCGGCGATGGCCGGGAGCCGTTCGGCGGCGGTGCGGAAGGTCCCGCTGACCGGTGCCTCGCCCGGCTTCACCACCGCTCCCTCCGAGCGGGGGAACATCTCGTACCAGGAACCGAAGAGGGCCCGCTTGCGTTCGACGATCAGGGGGAGCGGCTTGGCGGCCGTGACCAGCTCCCGGTACGGGCGCCGGGCGAGCGCCGCGTCCACCGCGGGCGCCAGCGCGGCCGCGTACCGCTCGGCGGCCGGCCGGTCCTCGTCGCGCATCGCGTCGGCGGCGGCCAGCACCGCCTCGCGGCCGTCCCGCTTCGGGATCCTGGCCGCGGCCCGCTCGTAGAGCTCGGCACCCTCCAGGAGGGTCAGGCCGGTGTCCATGCCCGCCGGGATCTTGATGGCGGCGTGGGCCCGCCAGGTGGCGACCGGATCGCTCCACGCCTCGACCGTGTAGGTCCACCTCCCCTCGGCATCGGCGGAGACCCGCGCCCCCCACCGGTCGGTGCCGGGGGCGAGTTCCCGCAGCGGCACCGGCGGGCGCAGCCGCCCGCTCGGGTCGCGCAGTACGACATGGGCGGATACGGCGTCGTGGCCCTCGCGGAACACGGTGGCGGAGATCTCGAAGACCTCGTCCACGACCGCCTTGGCGGGTCTGGCGCCGCAGTCGACGGCGGGGCGGACGTCCAGCACGGGAATGCGACCGATCATGATGGGATCACCTGAAGGCAGTTCGCAGGGCTCGGTGACGGGCCAGCCGGACTCACGGCTGGTAGTGCACGCTCTGTTCGCTCTGTTTCTAGCCGCTCGGAAGACGGCTGGGCTGCGGGCATGGCCGCTCCTGTCCGCGTTCACTCGGGTGGCGGGGAAAGGTTTTGGGCGGGTGCGCCGTGCGTGGTATCGCGTGTACCCGCTCAGCCCTTCCCACTCTCGCCCCGCCCAATCCGTGCTGCCGGTTAACTACTCGTACGTAGGGGGACGTGGCCGGCGGGCGAACGGCTCGGCGTCCGCCGAGGCTCCGTCAAGTCGGCGAAGATGGGCCGATGGACAGCGAAATACCACCCGCCCCCCTCACCCCGCCGGCCCCTCCCGTCCCATGGGGCGCCGCCCCGCAGCCGGTGCTGGACCTGCCCCGCGGGATGCTGCTGCGGCCCTGGCGGGAGGCGGACGCCCCGGTGCTCGTCGCCGCGTACGAGGACCCCGGCATCCGGCACTGGAACCGGCCCGAGCCGGAGACCCCCGGGTCGGCGGCGGCCCGCATCGCCCGCTGGAACCGGCGGTAGACGCGGCAGGAGGCGGCGCTGTGGGCCGTTTCCCCCCGGCCGGACTCCCCGGCCGTCGGCCTGATCGGCCTCGGCGACTTCGACCCGGCGGGCGCCGCCGCGGAATTCCTGTACTGGCTGCTGCCGGACGGCCGGGGCCGGGGGGTGATGACCCAGGGCGTGGCCGCCGTGGCCGAATGGGCGTTCCGCGACGCGGGCCTGCACCGGCTGCGGATCTGCCACTCGGTGGCCAACCCGGCCTCCTGCGCCGTCGCCCTCAAGGCGGGCTTCCCCCTGGAGGGCACCATGCGCGGCGCGCTCCGGCACGCCGACGGCTGGCACGACGAGCACCTCCACGCCCGTCTCGCGACGGACGCCCGGCCGGGCGCTCCGGGAGGCGGGATGGCCGGGGCCGGTCCGCGGCGCTAGCCTTCCGGGGGCCGACGCGCGGGTGCACAGCGTGGTGCGGTCGCTCCGATCCGTCATCCCCTGCGAAGGTGGAACGTGTGAAGGCTATCCGTCGATTCACCGTGCGCCCCGTCCTCCCCGAACCCCTGATGCCGCTCGCCGACCTCGCGCGCAACCTGCGCTGGTCGTGGCATACGGAAACCCGCGAACTCTTCCAATCAGTCGACCCCGAGGGCTGGCAGGCCGCCGGCGGCGACCCCGTCCGGCTGCTCGGCTCCGTGCCCGCCGCCCGGCTCGGGGAACTCGCCGCCGACCGGCGCTTCCTGCGGCGGCTGGCCGTCGTCGCCGCCGACCTCGACGACTACCTCCACGGCGCGAGGTGGTACCAGACCCACGAGAACAGTGCCGGGTTCCCGGCCGCCATCGCCTACTTCTCCCCCGAATTCGGCATCACCGCAGCCCTGCCCCAGTACTCCGGCGGGCTCGGGATCCTCGCCGGGGACCACCTCAAGGCCGCCAGCGACCTGGGCGTCCCGGTCATCGGCGTCGGCCTGCTCTACCGGCACGGCTACTTCCGCCAGTCGCTCTCCCGCGACGGATGGCAGCAGGAGCACTACCCGGTGCTCGACCCCCACGAGCTGCCCCTGTCCCTGCTGAGGCAGGAGGACGGCACCCCCGCCCGGGTGACGCTCACCCTCCCCGGCGGAAGGTCGTTGCACGCGCACATCTGGCAGGCCCGCGTCGGGCGGGTGCCGCTGCTCCTGCTCGACTCCGACGTCGAGGACAACGACGCCGGCGCCCGCGAGGTGACCGACCGCCTCTACGGCGGCGGCAGCGACCACCGGCTGCTCCAGGAGATGCTGCTCGGCATCGGCGGCGTCCGCGCCGTGCGGGCGTACTGCCGGATCACCGGCCACGCCGACCCCGAGGTCTTTCACACCAACGAGGGACACGCCGGTTTCCTCGGACTCGAACGCATAAGGGAACTGGACGGCGAGCACGGCCTCGGCTTCGACGCCGCCGTCGAGGCCGTGCGTGCCGGAACCGTGTTCACCACCCACACCCCCGTCCCCGCCGGCATCGACCGCTTCGACCGCTCCCTGGTCGCCCGGCACTTCGGCGAGGGCGGCGAGCTGGCCGGCGTACCCGCCGAGCGGATCCTCGAACTGGGCGCCGAGTCCTACCCCGGCGGCGACCCCGGGGTGTTCAACATGGCCGTGATGGGCCTGCGCCTCGCCCAGCGGGCCAACGGCGTCTCCACCCTCCACGGGGCGGTCAGCCGGGGCATGTTCGCCGGGCTCTGGCCGGGCTTCGACGCCGCCGACGTGCCCATCGTCTCCGTGACGAACGGCGTGCACGCCCCGACCTGGGTCGCCCCCGAGGTCATGCGGCTCGGCGCCCGCCAGATCGGGGCCGGACGGACCGAGGACGCCCTCGCGGCGGGCGCCTCCGCCCGCTGGGACGCCGTCGCGCAGATCGCCGACCAGGACGTGTGGGACGTACGCCGGACCCTGCGCGAGCAGCTCGTGCAGGAGGTGCGCGACCGGCTGCGCGCCTCCTGGAAGCAGCGCGGGGCCGCCGACGCCGAACTCGGCTGGGTCGACGGCGTCCTCGACCCGGACGTGCTGACCATCGGCTTCGCCCGGCGCGTGCCCTCGTACAAGCGGCTCACGCTGATGCTGCGCGACCCCGAGCGGCTGCGCAGGCTGCTGCTGCACCCGGACCGCCCGGTGCAGATCGTCGTCGCGGGCAAGGCGCACCCGGCCGACGACGGCGGCAAGCGGCTCGTGCAGGAGCTGGTGCGCTTCTCCGACGACCCGCGCGTGCGCCACCGCATCGTCTTCCTGCCGGACTACGGCATGGCCATGGCGCAGAAGCTCTACCCGGGCTGCGACGTCTGGCTGAACAACCCGCTGCGCCCGCTGGAGGCCTGCGGGACCAGCGGGATGAAGGCCGCGCTCAACGGCTGCCTCAACCTGTCCGTCCTGGACGGCTGGTGGGACGAGTGGTTCGAACCCGACTTCGGCTGGGCCATCCCCACGGCCGACGGGCTCGGCACGGACGAGGACCGCCGCGACGACCTGGAGGCGGGCGCCCTCTACGAGCTGATCGAGGAGCGGGTCGCACCCCGCTTCTACGACCGGGACGGCCGGGCCGGGCTGCCCGTGCGCTGGATCGAGATGGTCCGGCGCACCCTGGTCTCCCTGGGGCCGAAGGTGCTCGCGGGGCGGATGGTACGGGAGTACGTGGAGCGCCTCTACGCCCCCGCCGCGCTCGCCCACCGGACCCTGACCCCCGACACGGCGCGGGACCTCGCCTGGTGGAAGGGCCGGATCCGGGCCTCCTGGCCGGAGGTCGCGGTCGAGCACGTGGAGGCCGTCGCCGCCGCGCCCGTGGGAGGCACCGCCGAGCTGGGCGCCACCCTCACGCTGCGGGTGCGGGTGGCGCTGGACGCGCTCACGCCGGACGACGTGGAGGTTCAGGCCGTCGCGGGGCGGGTCGACGCCCAGGACGTGATCCGGGACGGCCGGGCCTTCCCGCTCAAGCCCGCGGCCGGCCCCGACCTGGAGGGGCGCTGGGTCTACGAGGGCCCGCTCGCCCTCGACCGGACCGGGCCCTTCGGCTACACCGTGCGCGTCCTGCCGGCGCACCCGCTGCTGGCGAGCCCGGCCGAGCTGGGCCTGGTCGCGGCGCCGGTGGGCAGCGAGGCGTCGCTGGGCGGGGTCCTGATGCGCTGAGGCCCTGACGCGGGGGCTCCGGCCGCCCCGGCCGCCACGGCGTCCGTACACCCGTACGGACGCCGTGGCGGTGCGCGGGGGTGCCGGGAGGGTGAAGCTTCGAGCGTGCTGTGCATGGCAGCCCACCGGCGGCCGGTGCGCTCCGAGACTGCCCCGGGACGTCCACCGGAGCCGGTGTCCCGCACCCGAGAAACGGACCCTCACATGCGTCTTCGTTCCACCGCATCGGCCGCGCTGGTCGCCTCCTGCGCGCTCGTCCTGCCGACCGCCGGCCCGTCCCTGGCCTACGACCACGACCGTGACCGCGGCACCCTCGGCGAGCTGCACTACCGGTTCACCGGCGGCGACGGCGACGTGCGCCGCAGGACGATCGAGCCCGCCGACAACGACACCTGCTACCGGCTGACGAACACCTCGCGCAACCGGCCCGCCTTCTGGGTGGCCAACGAGACGGAGTCCCTCGCCCTCCTGTACGAGGACGGCAGCTGCGGGGGCGAGGCGGTGGAGGCGCTCCGGCCGGGCGAGCGGGCGCACGACCTGTCGGTCCGGTCGGTGTACTTCAAGCCGACCGGCCACCACCACGGCCACCACGACGGTCACCACGGCGGCCGTGACGACTGGCACGACGACTGGCAGGACGACTAGGACCGCGGCATGGGACAGGGCCGCCCGGGGAGGTCTTCTCCCGGGCGGCCCCGTGGTCCGTGCGGTTCAGCTGTGGTTCACGACCGGCCCCGGCGGGGTCAGAAGGTGAGCTTCCAGCTGTCGATCTTTCCGGTGTCCACGCTCGCGTTGTCGTTGACCCGGAGCTTCCAGACGCCCTGGGCGACCTCGGAGGAGGCGTTCACCGTGAAGCTCTTGACGATGTTGTCCGCACTGCCGCCGGCGCGGTTGTGCAGGTTGTACAGGGTGCCGTCGGGGGCGACCAGGTCGACCTTCAGGTCACCGATGTAGGTGTGGACGATGTTGACGTCCACCTTGAGGGTGCTCGGGGCGTTGCCGGTCCGGGTCACCGTGATCGGGGAATCGACGGTCGCGTTGTCGGCGATCGCGTAGTCGGTGGTGTTCTCGAACACGTTCTGCTGCGCCGTGCCGACGGTCCAGGTGAAGGACGCCGTGCCCGTCTTGGACGCCGAGTCGGTCACCGTGACGGTCACGTTGGACGTGGCCGCGGTGGTGGCCGTACCGGAGATCAGACCGGTCGAGGAGTTGATCGACAGGCCGGCCGGGAGGCCGGTCGCCGAGTAGGTCAGCGCGCCCGGGTTGGTGCTGGTCGCCTGGACCTGGAGGCTGACCGCCGTGTTGATCTGGGTGGTCTGGTTGGCGATCGGGGTGACCGTCACGCCGTTGTTGATGCGCGGGCCGACGTTGACGGCGGCCCAGGCGTTGGCGACGTTGTTGTACGTGACCGAGCCCTGGCCGTACAGGTCGGCGGCGGCCCTCAGCGTCTGGGTGCGGGCGTCGGCGTAGTTGGTGGTCGACTTGAAGTAGCCGACCGTCAGCGCGCGGAACCAGATCTTGGAGGCGGCGTCGCGGCCGATCGCGGTGACCGGGAGGCCGTCGGAGGTCGGCGAGTCGTAGCTCACGCCGTTGATGACCTTGGCGCCGGAGCCCTCGGAGGCCAGGTAGTACCAGTGGTTGGCCGGACCCGAGGAGTAGTGGACGTCGATGCCGCCGAGGCCGGAGTACCAGGCGTCCTTGGAGGAGCCGTCCTTGCTCGGCTTGTCCATGTAGCGCAGCGGGGTGCCGTTGCCGCGGATGTCGATCTTCTCGCCGACGAGGTAGTCGCCGGCGTCCTGCGGGTTGTTGGCGTAAAACTCGACCGCCGCCGCCATGATGTCGGAGGTGGCCTCGTTCAGGCCGCCGGGCTCGCCGCTGTAGGTCATGTTGCCGGTGACCGAGGTCAGGCCGTGGGTCATCTCGTGCGCGGCCACGTCGATCGAGGTGAGCGGCTTGCTGTTGGCGTCACCGTCGCCGTAGGTCATGCAGAAGCAGGAGTCGTCCCAGAAGGCGTTGACGTACGCGTTGCCGTAGTGGACCCGGCTGTACGGGGCCACGCCGTCGTTGCGCAGGCCGTTGCGGCCGTGGACGTTCTTGAAGTAGTCCCACGTCACCTGGGCGCCGTAGTGGGCGTCCGCGCCGGCGGTCTCCGTGTTGGAGGGGAGGCCGTTGCCCCAGATGTCGTCCGGGCCGGAGAACAGGGTGCCGGTGCCGGAGGTGCCCCGGTTCAGGTTGTAGGTCTTGTGGCTGCCGCGGCCGGCGTCGGTCAGCGTCCAGTTGCTGCCCGACTGCGAGCTGCCGAGGGTGACCTGGCCGCTGTACTGGGTGTTGCCGGTGCCGGTCTGGACACCCTGCCACTGGGCGATCTTCGCGCCGGTCTTGGCGTTCGTGATCACGTGGAGCTGGCTGGGGGTGTCGTCGTCCTGGAGACCGCCGACGACGGTCTCGAAGGCGAGGACCGGGACGCCGTCCGCGGCCCAGATCACCTTGCGGGCGCCCTTGTCGGCCTTGGTCTGCTTGGAGCCCTCGGCGTTCGCGGCCGAGACGGCCTGGCCCTCGGCGGCGGCCGGGGTGACCGTGGCGTTGGTGTCGGCGACCTTGATCTCGTGCTGGGTCGCCTTGGTGACGCTCTTGGTGACGCCGCCCTTGGCGTGGACCGTGAGGTCGCCGCCGAGGACGGGCAGGCCCTCGTACGTCCGCTCGTAGGTGGTGTGCGTGGTGCCGTCCGCGTCCTTGACCACATCGCGGACGATCAGCTTCTCGCCGCCGCCGAGGCCGAGCGCCTTGGCGGCCTGGGCGGAGGTCGAGTTGGCCTCGGTGATGAGCGTCGCACGCTCCGAAGCGCTGAGTACGGCGGGGGCCGCGCCCGGGTTGGGCTGGGCGGCCGCGCGGGCAGCCTGCGACGCGGTGGCGTCGGCGGTGGCGGAACCGGCCTGTATGCCTACGGCGAGCAGTGCGGCCGCGGCAACGAGTGCGCCGGCCGCGGTGGCACGCCGCTGGGGGGTGGGACTCAACGCAGACTCCTTCTGCAAGGGGGGGTTCCGGATGGCTGGGTGGGCCTCCGGGCAGATCAGGGCTGGTGCGATGAACGGATCGAAGAGTGCCACCTGCGGGCTGCGATGTCAGGGCCACATCAAAAGGTTGGCCGGAAACAGTCCGTTGTCCGAAGATACGTATCCGGTATGCGAACCATTCACCTTCGTATGGGAAGGGATCGCTCCGCCTGACGGAACGGCTGTCGCCTCCTGTTGACAGGTGGGCGGCGCGAGGCCTTGTTCACCCGAACGGCACCTCCCGTACGGGCGTTTGTCGTACTGTTTCCCGGTGCGACAGATGTTCGCTGCCAGGGGAAGCAGTGGACAGGCACCACCGACATTGACCACGTGCCAGGGGGGCCCATGAGGCATGTCCATTTTCCTGCGCAAAGAATGGCCGGGGAGACCACCGCGCCCGACGGCCCGGCCGCGGCCCCGGCCCGGCGGCTCGGTGACAAGGCGCGGTGGTACCTGCCCGCCGCCGTGAGCGCCGACCTCATCGGGGCCGCCGTGCCCGTGGGCCTCGTCTTCGAGGCGGCCGGGCAGGCCAGGCCCGGGTACTGCGCCCTCGGCGCGGCCCTCGCCTGGGCCGGGGTGCAGGCCCTGCGCCGACGGTACTCCGCACGCGTGCTCGGCGAGTCCCGCGGGGTGTTGCCCGTGCTGCACGACTGGCTGATTCTGATCGGTGTCCTGGCCGTCGCCCGCGTGGTGACGGCGGAGGACACCCCCCGGCTCGCCGCCCTCGGCGCCCTGCTGCCCGCACTCCTCGTCACCGTCGCCCGCCACAAACTGACGTACCACCACCTTTCCGCCGCCCGCCGCGAGGCGCAGGCCGTCAGCCGGGTCCTGGTGGTGGGCGAGCCCGCCGCCGCCGAGCACGTCATCGCCCACCTCGCCGCGCGCACCGACCACCCCTATGTCGTCGTCGGCGTCGTCCCCGTCGGCGAGGGCCCCCTCGCCGGGGGCATGCCCGTCGCGGCCCGGCTGGACGCCTCGATGCCGCAGGCCCCGGACGGGGACGCCGCCGCCGTGCTGGGAGCCGTCCGCAGCCACCACGCCGACCTGGTGCTCGTGGCGCCCGGGGCGCGGATCGCGGGGGAGCGGCTGCGCCGGGTGGCGTGGGCCCTGCACGACGAGGGCCTCGAACTGGCCGTCTTCCCCGGGCTGGTGGAGGTCTCCGTCAAGCGGCTGGAGACCCTGTCGGCCGGCGGACTCGCCCTGCTGCGCGTCGCGCCGCCCGTGCGGCGGGGGGTGCAGCCCCTGCTGAAGACGGTGTTCGACCGGGCGGGGGCGGCCCTCGGACTGCTCCTGCTGTCGCCGCTGTTCCTCGGGCTCGTCCTGGCCATCCGTCTCGGCTCGACGGGGCCGGCCTTCTACAGCCAGCGGCGCGTCGGGCGCGACGGGGTCCCCTTCGTCATGTGGAAGTTCCGCACGATGGTGGTGGACGCCGAGCGCCTCAAGGCCGACCTGGCGGGGGCCAACGACAACGACGGCCTGATGTTCAAGATGCGCCGCGATCCCCGGGTCACCCCGGTGGGCCGACTGCTGCGCCGCACCTCGCTGGACGAACTGCCGCAGCTGGTCAACGTCCTGACGGGCAGCATGTCGCTGGTCGGCCCCCGGCCGCCGCTGCCCGAGGAGGTGGCCGAGTACGACGAGGTCGAGCTGCGCCGGCTCACCGTACGGCCCGGGATGACCGGGCTGTGGCAGATCAGCGGGCGGTCGGACCTGTCCTGGGACGAAACGATTCAGCTCGACCTGCAGTACGTGGACAACTGGTCCTTCACCAGCGATGTCGACGTGATGGGCCGTACGCTCCGCGCCGTCGTCGACGGTCGCGGAGCGTACTGAGGAGCGGCCCCGTTGAGGCCCCCGTCGAGCCCGTCAGCCCTGAGCCAGCCACCAGCGGTAGGTGGCGTCGATGCCGTCCCGCAGCGCGATGCCCGGCTTCCAGCCCAGCGAGGTCAGGCGCGAGACGTCCAGCAGCTTGCGCGGGGTCCCGTCGGGCTTCGACGTGTCCCAGGCCAGCCTGCCGCGGAAGCCGGTCACCTCGGCGACCGTCTCGGCCAGTTCCCTGATGGTGAGGTCCTCCCCGCAGCCGATGTTGACGGGCTCGTCGCCGTCGTAGCGCTCCAGCAGCACCGCGCAGGCGGCCGCCAGGTCGTCCACGTGGAGGAACTCCCGGCGCGGGGTGCCGCTGCCCCACAGGGCGACCTCCTCGCGGCCCTCGGCCACCGCCTCGTGGAAGCGGCGGATGAGGGCGGGCAGCACGTGCGAGGACTGGAGGTCGAAGTTGTCACCCGGGCCGTAGAGGTTCGTGGGCATCGCGGAGATGTACGAGGCCCCGTACTGCTTGCGGTACGACTGGACCTGCACGATGCCGGCGATCTTCGCGAGGGCGTAGGCCTCGTTCGTGGGCTCGAGGGGACCCGTCAGCAGGGCGTCCTCGGTGATGGGCTGCGGGGCCAGCTTCGGGTAGATGCAGGAGGAGCCGAGGAACAGCAGACGGCCCACGCCGGCGGCGTGCGCGCCGGCGATGACGCTGAGCTGGATCCTGAGGTTGTCCTCCAGGAACTGCACCGGGTACGTGCTGTTCGCCATGATCCCGCCGACCTTGGCGGCGGCCAGCACGACGGCGTCGGGGCGGACGTCCCGCAGGTACGCCTCCGTCGCGGCGGCGTCGCGCAGGTCGAGGTCGGCGCGGCCGCGGGTGAGCACCTCGTGGCCGTCGGCGGTGAGGCGGCGCGCGACCGCGGACCCCACGAGGCCGCGGTGTCCGGCGACGAAGACGCGGGCGTGCGGGGGCAGGAGGGGCTGCGAACGTGTCATACCGCCGATGATGCCAGTCCGCCCGCGGCGGGTTGCCGGGCAGCCGGTATCCCGCCGGCCGGCGGACGGCGGCGGTGGGCCCTCCGGCCCCGGGACCACGTGGGTCCGAGCCACCGTCAACAGGGGCCGCGGCCGCGGAGATCCGCGGCCCGGACACCGCCGGGCCAGGACGCGGCCGGCCCGGCGTGTACGGTACCCATCCGGTCGCCGGGAACGGGGGGCGGCCGCGGTGCGGCCGCCGGTCCCGCGCGGCCGTACACGACCAGCGGCCGGCCGGGCCGCACGCAGGCACCGGGGCGCGGCCCCGGACAGAACAGCAGCAACCGACCCCAGGGGGACCCCAGATGGGCAAGACCGCACTGATCACCGGCGTCACCGGGCAGGACGGCTCGTACCTCGCCGAGCTCCTGCTCTCCAAGGGCTACACGGTGCACGGGCTCGTGCGGCGGTCCTCCAGCTTCAACACGGAGCGGATCGACCACGTCTACCAGGACCCGCAGACGGAGAACCGTTCCTTCGTGCTGCACCACGCCGACCTCTCCGACGGCGTCGCCCTGGTGAACCTGCTGCGCGACATACGCCCCGACGAGGTCTACAACCTCGGCGCCCAGTCGCACGTCCGCGTCTCCTTCGACGCCCCCCTCTACACGGGCGACGTGACCGGACTCGGCGCGCTGCGCCTGCTGGAGGCCATCCGGGCCAGCGGTGTCGACACCCGGATCTACCAGGCGTCGTCCTCCGAGATGTACGGCTCCACCCCGCCCCCGCAGAACGAGGGCACCCCCTTCCACCCGCGCAGCCCGTACGGCGCGGCCAAGGTCTTCGCGTACTGGACCACGGTGAACTACCGCGAGGCGTACGAGATGTTCGCCGTCAACGGGATCCTCTTCAACCACGAGTCGCCCCGCCGCGGCGAGACCTTCGTGACCCGCAAGATCACCCGCGCCGTCGCCCGCATCAAGGCCGGTCTCCAGGACCACCTCTACCTCGGCAACCTCGACGCCGTCCGCGACTGGGGCTACGCCCCCGAGTACGTGGACGCGATGTGGCGCATGCTCCAGCAGGACGAGCCCACCGACTACGTGGTCGCCACCGGAGTCGCCGCCACCGTGCGGGAGTTCGTGGAGTCCTCCTTCGCCCACGCCGGCCTCGACTGGACCGAGCACGTGCGCTACGACGCCAAGTACGAGCGCCCCAGCGAGGTCGACGCCCTCATCGGCGACGCCTCCAAGGCGCGGGAGATCCTTGGCTGGAAGCCGACGGTGCTGGTGCCCGAGCTGGCGCGGATCATGGTCGACGCCGATGTCCGGCAGGTCGAGGACCAACTGGCGGGCGTCACCGTGCGGATCGACCGCTGAGGCGTCCCGCTTCGCCTACGATTTGCCGTGTCCCGGTCATTCCCGCGAGCTCAGGGCTTCGTACGGGTATGGCCGGGCGCGTACCCGCCGTATGTCCGCAGTGCACCCTCCCGCCTGAACCCCGTTGATTCCAAGTTGGTATGCAATGGGTCAAGTGAGGTGACCGGGACCTCGCGTGAGCCCTAGTCTGCGCCAGTACATATGGCTGTTCGGATAGTTCCAGCCATCAAACCGGGCGAAAGCCCTGGGGGGCCCATGCGTAGATCCAGAGGGCTGACTGCTGCCCTCGCACTGTCACTGGCCGGCGCCGGCACGGGACTCGGCCTGGTGCTGATGCCCGAGGCGTCGGCCATCACGCCGCCGGTGGCGTTCACCGCCGACGAACTGCCCACCTGGCAGCCGAACGGCGTCGTCTTCGCCATGGAGCAGGCGAACGGCACCGTCTTCGCCGGCGGCACCTTCTCGGCCGTCCGCCCGCCCGACGGCGCCGGCGGCGCCGAGCAGGAAGCGGTCAACTTCGTCGCCCTGGACGCCGGAACGGGCAGCCCCACCTCCTGCAAGCTGGCCTTCACCGTGAGCGACGGCAGCGCGACCGTCCGGGCGCTGGCCGTCTCCAAGGACAAGAAGACCCTGTACGCCGGCGGTTACTTCGGCGCCGTCAACGGCACCCCCGTCTCCAGCCTCGCCGCGATCGACATCGAGAGCTGCACTCCCAAGGCCTCGTTCCACCCGGGCGTGCCCGCCACCGTGCGCGCGCTCGACGTCACCGACGACACCCTCTACGTGGCCGGCGACTTCGGCACCGTCGACGGCCAGACCCGCGAGCGGTTCGCCGCGGTCGACGCGGCCTCCGGTGCCCTCAAGCCCTTCACCGCCAACGCGGACGAGCCCGGCCGGGCCGTCAAGGTCAGCAACGACGGCAAGCACGTCCTGCTCGGCGGCGACTTCTTCGCCGTCAACGGCGCCAACACCCACGCGCTCGCGGTCGTCGACGCCACCACGGGCGCGGTCACCAAGACGTACGCCAACATTCCGTCCAACTCGGTCGTCAAGCACATATCCGCCGACGCGACGGGCTACTACACGGGCAACGAGGGCTCCGGCGGCGGCGTCTTCGACGGCCGCCTCGGCCTGAACCTCGACTTCGGCGAGAAGTGGCGCGACCGCTGCCTCGGCGCGACCCAGTACGTGCTGCCGCATGACGGAGTCCTCTACAGCTCCTCGCACGCGCACGACTGCTCCACGGAGCTCGAATTCCCCGACGGCAAGCGCCACTTCTTCCTCGCCCAGCCCACCGACCACACCGGCGCCTCCCCCGCGCCCGTGGACGGCTTCGTACGCGGCCCGCGCAAGCTCGGCTGGCACCCCACCGCCAACGACGGCGTCGGTGAGGGCATCGGCCCGCGCGTCATGTCCGTCGCCGAGAAGAGCGGCGTCAAGTACCTGTGGGCGGGCGGCGAGTTCACCCTCATCAACGGCCGCCCCCAGCAGGCCCTGACCCGCTTCGCCAGCACCGGCGACATCGGCGCGCCGACCACCCCCGTCGCCAGCGCCGCCAGCGTCAAGCCCGGCGAGGCCCAGGTCCGCTGGCGCACCAGCTACGACCAGGACGACAGCAAGCTCACGTACCGGATCTACCGCAACGGCTCGGCCACCCCGGTCCACACCATGACCGCCGACTCCCTGGAGTTCGAACGCCCGCAGGCCTCCTGGACCGACACCACCGTCAAGGCCGGCCAGTCCTACACCTACCGGGTGACCGCCACCGACGCCGCCGGAAACACCAGCGCCCTGTCGGCGAACGCCTCCGTGACCGTCCCGGTCTCCGTCCAGGCCTACCCGGACAAGGTCCGCGCGGACGGCGCCCAGCTGTACTGGCGCTACGACGACACGGTCAGCCCGTACGTCGCCGACTCCTCCGACGGCGGCAACACCAGCGGCATCCAGGTCAACGCCCCGGCGCTGCGCCAGAGCCCCGGCGCGGTCAGCGGCACCAGCACCGCCATGGGCTTCAACGGCACCAGCCAGCAGGTCCACAGCGACCACCGGCAGTTCGTCGGCAGCGCCTTCACCATCGAGACCTGGTTCAAGACGAACACCACGCGCGGCGGCAAGCTGATCGGCTTCGGCAACAACACGGTCAACACCAGCGGCTCCTTCGACAAGCAGCTGTACATGACCAACACCGGCCGCCTCGTCTTCGGCGTCTACAACGGCTCGGCCCGCACCATCTCCACCGGCCTGTTCGAGACGTACAACGACAACAAGTGGCACCACGTCGTCGGCACCCAGGGCCCCGGCGGCATGACCCTGTACGTGGACGGCCAGAACAAGGGCACCCACAGCGCCACCACCTCTTCCGCGTACGCCGGCTACTGGCACGTGGGCGGCGACAACCTCAGCGGCTGGCCGAGCCGCCCGACGAGCAACTTCTTCGCCGGGCAGATCGACGAGACCGCCGTCTACCCGTCGGCGCTCACCCAGGCCCAGGTCAAGTCCCACTTCGACCTGGCCAAGGCCCCTACGGACACGGTCGCCAAGGTCGTCGTCTCCGAGGACACCTACATCAACCAGGGCGCCCCGGGCACCGCCTACGGCACCTCGTCCTCCCTCGCGGTGCGCGGCACCTCGGCGTACGAGACGTACCTGCGCTTCACCCTCCCGGCCGCCCCGGCCGGACAGGTCCTGAAGGCCGCCTCCCTCCAGTTCAAGACCTCCACGCAGACCGGCGCCGGCACCGCCGACACCGTCTCCGTAGTCCCCGTCACCGGCACCTGGAGCGGCGACGGCACGACGTTCAACACCAAGCCCACCCTCGGCACCACCCCGCTCGGCAGCATCGCGGGCGTGCCGGACGGCTCGGCCGTACAGAACGTCGAACTGGACACCGCCGCTGTCTCCGCGGTACTGGGCGGCAGCTACAGCCTCGGCCTGACCGGCACGGGCACCGACCCGCTGTGGATCTGGTCCTCGGAGTCCACCGCCGCGGACGCCGCCCCGCAGCTGGTCCTCACCTTCGGCCAGAAGTAACCGCCTGACGGCGTACGGGGCCCGGCCGCCAAGCGCCGGGCCCCGTACGCCTACCCACCCAGTACGCACGGGAGCCACCTGATGTACCGACGCTCCGCGGCGGCCGCCGTCCTGCTCGCCGCCGCCCTCACGCTGACCGGCTGCAGTTCCGCGGACGACGGCCGGGCCGGCGCCGCCCGGACCGCCGATCCGAAGCCGCCGGCCCCGTCCTCCGTCCCCGACCCGGCGGACGCAACCACCGGTCCCACCGCGGCGGCCCCGCCGGACGCGAAGCCGACGGGCCCGGTCCTGCCGGACGCGAAGCTCACCCCCAAGACGGGCAGCTTCAAGGAGAACGAGAAGAAGTACCTGAGCGGACGCGTCCCCGAGAAGACGGACCCGGCGGCCGTCCTCCAGATCGGCCAGGAGACCTGCCAGCGGGTGGCGCGCACCGCCAAGCGGGACAAGGAAGCCGCGGCCGCGGCCGTCATCTCCGGCGAGGTCACCGGCGCCAGGGACGCGATCACCCTGCTCTGCCCCGAGCAGAAGCCGGTCCTGGAGACCGCGGAGAAGGGCTTCGGCGACGGCCCCCGCACCGCCCCCGCCCCCGGCACCTACCGGGCCATGACCCAGAGCACCACGTGCACCTGGGAGGTCAAGGGCAAGGACGGCTCCGTCCTCGCCTCGGGCCCGGAGGCCCCGCCCAAGCCGGGCGACAGGATCACGGCCGCCGTCCCCGCCGGCGCGGACCGCTTCACCTCGACGGGCTGCTACGCCTGGCTCCCGGCGTAACCACAGCCGCGACCCAACTGCCCCGCGCCGGTGGGCGTTTCGCCGCCCGTCTTGCGGGTAACCGCGCCGTCACACGACACACGGAGGCGAATCCTATGCGGGGCATCGGCGGTTGCATCGCCCTGATCGTGGTGGGGGCGGTCCTCACCTTCGCGAGTGACTGGGAGCTGGAGAGCGTCAACCTCGACCTCGTCGGCCTGATCATGATGGCGGCCGGCTGCGTCGGCCTCGGCGTCTACGCGAGCGTCCTCAAGCGCCGCCGTGCCACGGCCGCCTTCCCGGTGGTGGAGGAACACCACCACCGGGGCGAGCTCTGATTTTCCACGCGCCGGACGGGGGCACGGCTCCCACCGTATCGACCGGGGCGGGCCTCTGTCCTCAGCGGCGGACGGCCCCCTCGTACACCCCGAGCAGGGTGTCCAGTACGGCGTCCATCGAGAAGGAGGCCGCGGCCAGTTCGCGGGCGGCCGCGGAGGCGCTCGCGTTCGTGGCGGGGGTCAGGAGGTCGAGGACCGCCCGCGCCACGTTCGGCGGGCCGGGCTCGACGGCACGGCCCGCGCCCGCCGCCGCGATGTCGCGGGCCAGGCCGTTGGAGTGGGTGACCACCGTGGGCACGCCCACCGCGAGGGCCTCCAGGACCGACATGGGGAACGGTTCGTCCACCGAGGGCAGTACGTAGACGTGGGCGCGGCGCAGCTCCGTGAGGACCTCGGCGGTGGACAGGGCCCCGGGGACCGTGAACCGGTCGTCCAGGCCCAGGGCCGCGATCCGGGCCCGGACCGCCGCCAGCTCGCCCTCGTCCGGGCCGGCCACGACGAACTCCGCGTCGGGGTGCACGGCGAGCACCGCCGGGGCCGCGTCCACGAAGTCCACCGGGCGCTTGCGGGACTGGAGCCGCGCCGAGTACAGGATGCGCGGCGGACCGGCCGGCGGCGGCCGCTCCTCCTGTGCCGGGGTGCCGTTGACCAGCCGGACGGCCCGCGCCAGCGGCGAGCCGGCCACCGCGTCGAGCCCCTCCCGCTCGTGCGGGGTCAGGTACAGCACCGCGTCCGCGCCGCGCAGCAGGCGGCGCACCGCCACCGCGTCGAGGACCTTGGCCAGGACCTTGCCGCTCGGGTCCACCATTCCGTGGGTCTGGAGCACCAGCGGTTTGCGGGCCCGCAGCGCGGCCAGCGCCACGGGCAGGGTGACCAGGTCCCGGGCCAGGTGGACGTGGACGGCGTCGGCGTCGCGCACCAGGCGGCCCGCCGAGGCCAGCAGGGCCGGCGAGGTCATCCCGCTGAAGCCGAGGGGCAGCAGCCGGCGGGCCGGGAACAGCTTCGCCGGGACCCCCTCCACCGCGGTCGGCCAGGGGTCGAAGCCCTCCCCGAGCGCGAGGAGCCGTGCCTCGTGCCCGCGCGCCCGGAGCCCCGCGGCCAGGTTCAGCGCGACCCGTACGGGACCGCCGAAGGCGTGCGAGGGGGAGTGCAGGGTGACGGCGTGCAGGACTCTCACTTCGGCTCCTCCACCGGGCGGCGGCGCCCGTCCTGGGTCTGCAGGGTCAGGGCGGGCAGGTCCCGGTGCACGACCGCGCCCGCGCCCGCCACCGCGCAGCGGCCCACGGTCACGCCCGCCAGCACGGTGGCCCGTACGGCCACCCACGCGCCGTCCTCGACGGTGATCGGGGCGTTGCGGTAGCGGAAGTCGGCGGCCCGGTGGTCGTGCGAGCCGGTGCACAGCATCGACTCCTGCGAGAGGCACACGTGCGAACCGATGGTCACCGGCTCCAGGTTGAGCAGCCAGACGCCCTCGCCGATCCACGTGTGGTCACCGACCTCCAGCTTCCACGGCCACAGCACGCGCACCCGGTGCCGGATCAGCACACCCTCGCCGATCTTCGCCCCGAAGGCCCGCAACAGCGCCACGCGCAGCCGGGCGGGACAGAACCAGGCCATGAAGAGGGTGTTCATCACGGCGAACCACAGGGCCTGCGTCAGCAGTCCCCGCCCCTTGTCGTATCCGGCCAGCGTGAAAGCAGGAAGATCGCGCAACAGTCGCCCCTCGTCGTCCGCCCCGGGCGCGCCTCCCCGGGCGCCGAACGCTCAGACTAAACTGCGCGCTGATCACTTACAGGGGTGGGGGCAACAGTGGCCACGGACATGCGCGAACCCGCCGTGAAGCCGGTCCCGCCGTTCTTCGAGGACGAGTCCCAGTGGGGGAAGGTCACCACCCCGCGGACCCTGCTCTCGCGGGCGCTGTCCGTGCCGCTGGCCCTCGGATTCACCGTCTTCCTCCCGCTCTTCGTCGCCGTCCAGCCCGGTGACGGCCAGCGCGACGCCGCCTTCTGGCTCCAGCTCCTGCTCACCATGTACGCGGGCGCCCGGCTGTCCGCCATGGTCCTGACCAGCCGTCGGAAACTGCTCCAGGGCTCCTTCTGGCTCTTCGTCTACATGGCCATGGGCGTGGCCCCGCTCGCCCAGGCCGTCCTCGGCCGGGTCCCCACCCCCGTCGTGGGCCCCCGCTCCGACCTCACCCTCGCCATCGGGCTGGTCCTGCTCGGCTGTACGGCCTTCGACGTCGGCGTGCTGCTCGCACGCCACCGGCCCGCGGGCCGCGCGGGCGGCGTCCCGGGCGAACCCCGGCCGCTCATGGCGCACCGGCGGCGGCTCCAGCTGCTGACCGTCCTCGCCTTCCTGGGCAGCGTGGCCTTCATCCTCAAACTCGGCGGCCCCGCCGTCTTCTTCTCCAGCCGCCAGGAGATCATCGCCGGGATCGAGGAGGCGGGCGTCTCCAACGGCGACGGCCAGGCAGGCCAGGCCCTGCTGCGCGGCTTCGGCACCGTGCCCGCGCTGCTCGCGCTGCTCCTGTACACGCGCTGGCTGATCACCTCCAAGTTCGCCCGGCGCAAGGTGTCGGTCATCGTCACCTGGTCGGCGCTGGCGGTGCTCAACCTGATCGTCAACAACCCGGTCTCCAACCCGCGCTACTGGTTCCTGACCGTCCTGTTCGCGCTGCTGTTCACCGTCTTCCCGGTGAGCGCCGCCATGTACCGGGTGGCGCTGTCGATGGCCGTCGTGGTCGCCCTGCTCGTCTTCCCCTTCGCGGACCGCTTCCGCTACGACGAGAAGAACTACAAGCCCGTCGAGACGACCTCGTTCCTGGAGCCGATGGCGCTCAAGGACTACGACCAGATCGGCATGTTCGCGAACACCATCACCTTCTCCGAGTCCGGCCCCGGCCACTTCTACGGGCGCCAGCTCGCCGGATCCGTCCTCTTCGCGGTGCCCCGCTCGGTGTGGCCGGGCAAGCCGCGCGACACGGGCGTCATGGTCGGCCAGTGGATGGGCACGGTCAACACCAACCTCTCCTCGCCGATCTGGGCCGAGCTGTGGCTCGACTTCGGCCCGCTGGGCATGGGCGCCGGGCTGCTGGGCATCGGATACGCCTCCGCGCGCGTGGACCGCCGCTACGCGAAGCGGGCCACGCGCCGCTCCGCACCGGGCAGCCTGATCTCCGTGGTGGTCCCGCTGGTCGCCGGGTACTCCTTCATCCTGCTGCGCGGTCCGCTGCTCCAGGCCTCCGGCCGGGTCGCCATCGCCGCGATGTGCCTCGCGCTCGTGGCCACGTACCGCCAGGACAAGGCCACCACCCTGCGCTGACGCGGCACGGGGCCCTGGCCGCATGGCGCCAGGCAGCTTCGGGCCACCCCCATGACCTGGAACACCCCCGGCCGGCGGGACATGATCCTCTCAACGCCCCGAGAGGGGCCGGGGGAACGGGGCGGCGCCGCCGAGCGCTCCCCGCAGCCGCACACACCGCACCGCGGGGCGTCCGCGCAGCCGGACACGCGGCTCATTCGCGTCCGAAACATGGGGGATTGTCATGCCTGCTCACACCGTCCGCCCCTTGGGTGGGGCCACCACCTTCACCCGTCGTGCGCTGACCTCCGTCACCGGTCTCGCCCTGGCCGCCTCCGGCCTGGTCGCCTTCGCCGCCTCCCCCTCCTACGCCGCGGGGCCCGCCTACCAGATGCCCTTCAGCTGCAACCAGGCCTGGCTGGGGAAGACGTACAGCGGCCACAGCCCCTCCCTGCAGTCGATCGACTGGACGCACGGCAGCACCACCGCCAACCAGCCCGTGCTCGCCAGCGCCGACGGCGTCGTCAGCACCGCCACGACCCTGACCAACCCGGACGGCTCGTACCGCAGTTACGGCAAGTACGTGGTCATCGACCACGGCAACGGCTCCAGGACCCTCTACGCCCACCTCAACGACTACGACGTCAGCGCGGGAACCCGCGTCGTACGCGGCCAGAAGATCGGCATCGTGGGCAGCACCGGCAACTCCTCGGGTGCCCACCTGCACTACGAGCAGCAGTACAACGGCTCGGTCAAGCAGTCGGTCTTCGACGGCGTGCCCTTCCAGATGGGTACGACGCTGACCAGCCGCAACTGCGGCGACACGACCACCCCGCCGGCGCCGGCGGGTCAGTGGCGGGCGCAGGTCGCTGTGGAGTCCGGCGGCGGGCTCTACCACGCGGTGCGGAACGCGGACCGGACCTGGACCGGCTTCGGCAACGTCGAAAGCGTGACCGGCGCGGTCCCGGGCGGGGTGCGGACCACCGCCGAGGCGGGCATCAACGGCGACACCCATGTCCTGGCCGTGACCGGCGAGGGCAAGCTGTACCACTCCATCCGCTTCGCCGACCGCTCCTGGGCGGACTTCGGGGACGTGCACGGACAGGCCGGTGCGCTGGCCAACGTGACGCAGGTGGCGGCGGTTTCGTCGGGTACGGAGCTTCAGGTCGTGGTGGTGGCGGACGGGAAGGTGTATCACACGGTCCGTCGGGCGAACGGGACGTGGGCGCCGTTCGGCACGGTCGGCAACCCGGGCGGTGCGCCGGTGTCGAAGGTGGCCGTCGCCCAGGTGGGGACGGACACGCAGGTCGTGGTGGTCTCGGACGGTTCCCTCTTCCACACGGTCCGGCACGCCGACGGCACCTGGCCGGGCTGGGGCAACGCCTCCACCCAGACGGGTGTGACCGGTGTCGAGGACGTCGCGGTGGCGGGTACGGGTGGTGACCTCCAGCTGGTGGTGACCACCGAGGGCGGGGCGAAGCGTTACCACGGGGCGCGTTACGCCAGTGGTCAGTGGGATCTGAACGACCTCTCCGCCGTCGTCCCGGCCGGTGTCACCGTCACCGACGTCGCGGCGGCCGCGGTGAACAGCGAGCTCCAGGCGGCCTTCGTCACCACCGACGGACGCGTCCTGCACACCATCCGCGCCCTGAACGGGACCTGGTCACCCGCCGCCCCGGTCGACCTGACCGGCGTCCCCGGCACCCGGACCGGCGTCTCGATCACCGGCACCTACAACTGACCCGGACACACCGCGGGCCCGGGACGACCACCGTCCAGGGCCCGCTCCCGTGCGCTCAGGCGGCGGCCGCGACCTCCGCCGGCACCTTCAGGCGGCCCACCCGCAGCCAACCGGCGGCGGCCTTCGCGGCGGAGCCCAGGGCCAGGCCCCAGGCGGCGCCCGCGACCCCCCACACGGCGTACCCGCCCAGCAGCAGGCCCACCGACAGCAGCGAGTACACCACCTGGAGCGAGAGGGTGGCCTTCGGACGGAGCACGCGCAGGGTCAGCAGCGCGCAGGTGCCGAGGCCCATGACCGCGTACTGCGCGCCCGTGGCGGGCAGCAGGGCCGAGGCGGAGGCCCAGGTGTCGCCCAGCAGCTCCCGCCCCAGCCGCTCCGGCAGGGCGTACAGCACCGCCGCCCATCCCGCGCCCAGCACCGCGAGGATCCCTCCCGTCAGCGCGGTCAGCCGGACCACGCCCCGCTTGCCGGACGCCCGCCCGACCACCGGCGGCCCGAAGGCGTTCGCCGAGTTGAACAGGACGTTCAGCGGGCCGAAGAGGGTACTGGCGCCGCGCAGCGCACCGACGGCGAGCGGTGTCGCGAACACGCCGAGCCCGAGCACCGCCAGCTGGCTGGAGCCGTTGCCCACCGCGAACTCGACGACGAAGCGCCGCCCGAGGTGCCCGCGCCGCAGATAGGGCCACAGGTCCGCGCGCACCCCGCGCACGAACGGCCGCAGCAGCCACAGGCCCAGCCCCAGCGCGGGCAGCGCGGACAGTCCCCACACCAGCACCAGCCGGCCAGCCGAAGTCCCGTACGGCTGCAGGGCCAGCGCCCCGGCCACGCACGCCAGCCGCAGCGCGTCCGCGGCCAGCGCCCGCTCGGGCACCCGCAGGGCGGAGAAGCAGTAGCGCAGCCCGTCCTGGACGAGCACCGCCGGCAGGACGAGTCCCAGCGCGAGGAACGCCCACCCGGCGTCCCCGGGCACCGCGAGGCCCACCGCGGCCGGCACCAGCCCGGCGGCGGCCGACGCGGCGGCCGTGAACAGCACGGAGGAGCGGCACACCGTCGCCAGCCGCTCGCCCTTCTCCAGCACCACGGTCTGGCCGACGTACGCCATGTTCAGCCCGAGGAGCACGCTGAAGGCCACGTACACCATCGAGAAGGCGGCGAAGCCCGAAGCGGACGACAGCCGGGCCGCCAGGACCAGGACCAGGATGTTCGTGGCGCTGGCGGCGGCCTGGTCCAGGACCGAGGAGACCGCGGCGAGACCCCGCCGGCTCACCTGCGGCCCGTGCGGACGGTGCGCAGCGCCACCGTGTCGCTGCCGTCGCCCGGGACGGCCTCCCCGGCTCCGGCGCCCTCCCCGGCCGACGGCTCCGGCCGCGCCCCGCCGCCGGACGCGCCGCCGGCGGCCCCGGCCCCGGCGGCGCGGCCCGCGCCGCGCTTGTCGGAGTGCGGCGGCGCGTGCAGCACGGCGCCCAGCACCGTCCCGCCGGCGCCGCTGATCAGCTCGCGGATCCGGGCCAGGTCGGTGCGGTGCACGGCGCGCGGGTCGCAGACCACCAGGACGCCGTCGACCCGGTCGACCAGGGCGAGCGCGTCGGCGTACGAGAGGACGGGCGGCGCGAGCACCACGACGGTGGAGTTGGGGGAGTCGGCCTCGGCGATCAGCCGGGTGGTGCGCGGGGAGGTCAGCGCACGGGCCACGTTGCGCACCCGGTCGCCCGGGATCAGGTCGAAGTCGCCCGATTCCCCGGCGTCCACGACGAGCTGGCGTCCGTCGGGCCACTCGGGGGCGCCCGTGCCCGCGCCGCCCGGCGGCTGGCTCCAGCGCGGCCGCCCGGCCGCGTCCGTCGGGAGCTGGCTGGCCAGCACCGGGGTGCGCAGGTCGGCCTCGATGAGCAGGACGTCCTTGCCGGTCTCGGCGAAGGAGGCGGCCAGGTTCACGGCCACGGCGGCGGCCGTCTCGCTGCTGCCGCGCGGGGCGACCACCAGCAGCCGGCGCCGGTCCGCGAAACGCGAGTCGTAGGCCAGCCGGAAGGCCACCGAGCGGTACTCCTCGGCGAGCCGCGGATCGGCCTCCCCGGCCGCGAGGAGCGGGCCGCCGCCGGTCCGGTCCCGGGGCAGGTAGCCCAGTACGGGCGCGCGCAGGGACCGGGCCACGTCGCCCTCCGAGCGCGGCGCCGGGTCGAAGACCAGCCGGACCCATGCGGCGAGCAGTCCGAGCGCCAGGCCCACGGCCGCGCCCAGCGCGAGCGACATGGGGAGGCCCGGCCCGTCCGGAGCGGCGGGCGGGGTCGCGGCGCTGGTGACCCGGCCCGGGGTCATGTCCAGGGCCTGCAGCTTGGCGATGTTGCCGTTGAGGGTGTTGACCTTGTTCTGGAGGTCCGTCCGCGAGGAGAGGGCCGCGTCGCGGGCGTTGCCCGCCGGCATGTTGTTGATCTGCCGGGCCACCTCGTCGAGCTGCTTGGCGATGGGGTCGCGCTGGGCCTCGTACCCCTTGACCATCTTGTCGCGGGTGACGTCGAGGGCCTCCTGCCGCTTGAGCAGGTAGGCGGCGGCCATGCCGTTGGCGCGCTTGGCGGCTTCCTTGGGGGAGGCCGCGGTGTAGGTGAACCGGAGCACCATCGTCTGCGGCGGGTTGGTCACCTGGAGGCCGCCGCGCAGGGCCCGGAAGCCCTTGTCGGGCACGCCGAGCGTCTTCGCGGCCTGTTCGGCCGTGGAGCTGGAGAGCGCCACCTGGCGCTCGGAGCCGATGTTGATGGCCTTGTCGGGGGCCATGCTCGGGTTGAACGGGTCGTCGGTGGGCGCGCGCAGCACCACGTCCGCGACGGACACGTAGGTGTCCGACGTGGACACGCCGAGGTAGACGCCGCCCAGCAGGCCGGCCGCCACGCCCGCGCCGAGGAGCCGGCGGTAGCGCAGCAGCTGCTTGAACTGGTCGCGCAGGAGGTCGGGTTCGTCCTCTGCCGGGGCCGTCGCCGGGCGGTTCGTCTCGGTCACGGACGCGGTCCCCCAAGTGCTTCGTCGATGAGTGCGTCGATGCGGGCCAGGCCCGCCTCACGGCTCAGGTGGGCCGCCACGTGCGCCGGACCGGCCGCGCCCAGGGCCTCCGCGGCCTCGGGGTCCTCGGCCAGGGACCGGACGGCCTTCAGCAGGGCCTCCGGGTCCTCCGGCGGTACGAGCACGCCGGCGCCCGACCGCTCCACCTCCTGCGCGGTTCCGCCCTGCGCCGCGACGGAGGCGACGACGGGCCGGCCGGCCTGGAAGTAGGAGGTGAGCTTGGACGGGACGCTCATGTCCAGCACGCCGGCGTGCTGCGTGACCGCGAGGACGTCCGCCGCGGCGAGGACGTCCGGGAACTCGCCGTCCGCGGCCGGGGGGATGATCTCCAGGTTCGGCACGCCGGCGGCGAGGCTCGCGAGGGCCGCGCGCTGGCTGCCGTCGCCCATGAGGACGAAGCGGACGTCCGGATCCAGCCGGGCGGCGCCGACGAGGACTTCGAGGCCCTGCTTGAGGCCCATGTTCCCGGAGTGCAGGACGACGGTCTGGCCGGGCGCCCAGCCCAGGTGGTGGCGCGTCTCCCCGCGCGGCCTGGTGGGCCTCGGCACGTGGGACCAGTTGGGGACGAGCCGGATCCGCCCCGGGTCCACGCCCATCGCCACGACCCGGTCCACGAAGGTCTCGTGGATGACGCCGACCAGGGTGGCCCGCTTGAGGGCGTACGCCTCCGCGCGCCCGGCGATCGCGGCCGCCTTGTCGCCGCCGCTGATGCCGCTCTGCGCGGCCGCGGCGCCCATCAGGTCCTGGACGACGGGGACGAACGGCACCTTCCAGCGGGCCGCGAGCCGTGCGGCCGTCACCCCGCCGGCGAGGCTCGGCATCTGCGCCATGACCGCGTCCGGCTTCGGCATCCGGGGCGGGGCCACCGCACCGTGCAGCAGAATCGATCCTTCGAAGAGGGCCCGCCGGAGGGCGGTCTGACGGGGCGGCACCGTGTGCGCACGCCGGTGCACGGTGACCCCCGCGCGCCGTTCCGTGCGCCGCAGCGCCCCCTTGTACTCCGGCTCGACCGACCAGGCCGGATAGTGCGGCATGCCCGCCAGGACGTGCGTGTCGTGGCCGGTACTCGCCCAGTGCTCCGCGATCTGGGTGGCGTACGGCCCTATGCCCGCATGCTCGGGGGCGTAGTTGGTGGAAACCAGCAGCAGCCGCCGGTGACCGGATGTGGACACTGAACGTCCCCTTCTCCCCTGGATGATGCGCACGTCACCCTATTCGTTCACCGACGGGCTATGGAACGTGCACGCTATTGTCTGCTGAATCGCCGCACCGGGGGGTGCGGCCGCTGGGGGGTAACCGATGACGGAGCGCGAATTGACCGATCCTGTGCCGTCCACGCGCAGGCCGTACCGGGTGGGATACGCGCCCGGTGCCTACGACCTCTTCCACATAGGCCACCTCAACATCCTCAGGCACGCCCGCAGCCGGTGCGACTACCTGGTGGCCGGCGTGGTATCGGACGAGATGGCCGAACTGGCCAAGGGGCGGCGTCCGATGATCCCGCTCGTCGAGCGGCTGGAGATCGTCCGCAGCGTCAAGTACGTGGACGCGGCCTTCGTGGAGACGGTCCCCGACAAGGTGGAGACCTGGAGGCAGGTCCGCTTCGACGTCATCTTCAAGGGCGACGACTGGCGGGGCACCCCCAAGGGGACGAAGCTGGAACGGGACTTCGCCGCCCACGGGGTCGACGTCGTCTACTTCCCCTACACCGTGCACACCTCCAGCACCCAGCTGCGCCGGGCCCTGGACGCCCTCGCCCAGCCGGCGGGCCCGCCGCTGGAGCAGCTCACCGCCGAACGGCGCTGAGCTCGCGGAACCACTTCGCCAGGAACGCCAGCAGGAACAGGGCGGCGACCGCGCCCAGGCCCGCGTACGCCCAGCGGAACAGGGTCCCGCCGCCCAGCAGCAGGAACACCAGGCAGAACACCCCGTAGTCCACGGGCAGCAGCGCCACCGCGCGCAGGGTCGACGGCGCGGCGGCCGGGCTGCCCGGGGCGGGCTTCGGCTTGAGCTTCTCGGTCAGCAGCCCGCCGAAGAAGGTGACGACCGCGGCGAACTGGAAGCCCAGCGGCACCAGCAGCCAGCCGTCCGAGCCCGTCCCGTAGGCCTCGGGGAACCGGTGGAAGGCGATGAGCACGCAGGCGTGCAGCGCGGTCAGCTTGGCGGCGTCCACGACGTGGTCGAGCCACTCGCCCGCCGCGCTCCCGCCGCCGCGCAGCCGGGCCAGCTGGCCGTCGGCCGAGTCGAAGGCGAAGCCGACCGCGAGCGCCGCCCAGACGGCTATGCCCAGCCCCCACGAGGGCGCGGCCAGGGCGACCGCCGCCACGGCCGCGAAGCTGAACGCCGCGCTGACGAGGCTCACCTGGTTGGGGGTCAGGCCCAGCGCGTAGGACCCGGCGGCCAGGTAGCGGCCGGCGGGCCGGTTGACGAACCGCGAGTAGAGCGATACCCCCTTGGCCGACTTCTGCGCCCCGCGCAGTTCCCGGAGCGCGGTCCCGACTCTCCCCATGCGTGCCCCTGTTCGTGTGGTCATGTGTTCGTGTGTTCACGGGAAGGGCACATCATCGCAGGGGGAGCGAAAGGTTCCGCTCCGGATCGGCCAACTCGCCCCTGGAGCGGGCGCGCCGGCCCCCGCCCGCAGGGCCCGCGCGCCACCGCACGGCCGGCTCCCGCCCCCGGGTCAGCTCACCACCCGCAGCAGCAGCACCGACCGCGCCGGAACCGTCAGCGGCTCCCCGCCCCGGTGCCGGGTCCCCGGCGGAGCCGCCTGCGCCTCCCGCGAGGTGTCCAGCACCAGCTCGTACGCCGTCGCCCACGGCGCGCCCGGCAGCACCCACTCCACCGGCCGGTCCCCGGCGTGCAGCAGCGCCAGGAAGCTGTCGTCCGTCACCTGCCGGCCCCGCTCGTCCCGCCCCGGGATGTCCCGCCCCGACAGGTACAGGCCCAGCGCCGCGGCCGGCGCGTACCAGTCCCGCTCCGTCATCTCCGCCCCCGCCGGGGTGAACCAGGCCAGGTCCCGCAGCCCGTCCGCACCCTGCGCCCGGCCGGAGAAGAACGCCCGCCGGCGCAGCACCGGATGGGCCTGGCGCAGCGCGATCAGCCGCCGGGTCAGCGCGAACAGCCCGCTCCACTGCGGGTCGGACAGCAGCGACCAGTCCACCCACCCCGTCTCGTTGTCCTGGCAGTACGCGTTGTTGTTGCCGCCCTGCGTGCGCCCGAACTCGTCGCCCGCCACCAGCATCGGCACGCCCGTCGACAGCAGCAGCGTCGTCAGCAGGTTGCGCAGCTGCCGCCGCCGCAGCGCCCCGACCCGCGGATCCCCGCTCTCGCCCTCGGCCCCGCAGTTCCAGGACCGGTTGTCGTTGGTGCCGTCACGGTTCGCCTCCCCGTTCGCCTCGTTGTGCTTGCGCTCGTACGAGACCAGGTCGCGCAGGGTGAACCCGTCGTGCGCGGTCACGAAGTTCACCGAGGCGTACGGCCGTCGGCCGCCCCACGCGTACAGGTCGCTCGACCCCGACAGCCGGTACCCCAGGTCCCGTACGTCGGGCAGCGCGCCCCGCCAGAAGTCCCGTACGGCGTCCCGGTAGCGGTCGTTCCACTCCGTCCACAGCGGCGGGAACGCGCCCACCTGGTAGCCGCCCGAGCCCACGTCCCACGGCTCCGCGATCAGCTTGACCCGCCGCAGCACTGGGTCCTGGGCGATCACCGCGAGGAACGGCGACAGCATGTCCACGTCGTGCATCGAGCGGGCCAGCGCCGCCGCCAGGTCGAAGCGGAAGCCGTCCACCCCCATCTCGGTCACCCAGTACCGCAGGGAGTCGGTGATCAGCCGCAGCACGTGCGGGCGCCCGGCGTGCAGGGTGTTCCCGCAGCCCGTGTAGTCGGCGTAGCGGCGCTGGTCGGACTGGAGCCGGTAGTAGCCCCGGTTGTCGATCCCGCGCAGCGACAGGGTCGGACCCAGTTCCCCGGCCTCCGCCGTGTGGTTGTAGACCACGTCGAGGATGACCTCGATGCCCGCCGCGTGCAGGGCCTTCACCATCCGTTTGAACTCGCCGACCTGCTGCCCCGCCGTCCCGCTGGCGGAGTACCCGGCGTGCGGGGCGAAGTACCCCACCGAGTTGTAGCCCCAGTAGTTGCGCAGCCCCCGCCGCAGCAGGTGGTCCTCGTGCGCGAACTGGTGCACCGGGAGCAGCTCCACCGCCGTCACGCCCAGCGTCTTCAGGTGCTCCACCGCCGCCGGATGGGCGAGCCCCGCGTACGTACCGCGCAGTTCCTCGGGAACACCCGGATGGCGCATCGTGAACCCGCGCACGTGCAGCTCGTAGATCACCGAATCGGCCCATGGGGTCTTCGGCCGGACGTCGTCCGACCAGTCGTCGTCATCGTGGACTACCACCCCCTTCGGGACGTACGGGGCCGAGTCCCTGTCGTCCCGGACCGTGTCCGCGATGTACTGCTGCGGCCAGTCCCGCACGTGCCCGTACACCTCCGGCGGCAGCGAGAAGTCGCCGTCCACCGCCCGCGCGTACGGGTCCAGGAGCAGCTTCGCCGGGTTGTACCGGGCACCCGTCCAGGGGTCCCAGCGCCCGTGCACCCGGAACCCGTACCGCTGCCCCGGCCGCACGCCCGGGACGAAGCCGTGCCAGATCTCGTGCGTCAGCTCGGTCAGGGCGCAGCGGGTCTCCGCCCCCAGCGCGTCGAACAGGCACAGCTCCACCGCCTCCGCGCCCTGCGCCCAGAGCGCGAAGTTGGTGCCCTCCACCCCGGCCGGACCCGCGTGGTAGCGGGCCCCCAGCGGGTGCGAGGAACCGGGCCACACCGGTGGCGGCGGGTGCGCGGCCGCCCGTAACACCTTGGCCTGGACCCGCTCCCGTACGGCGTCCATGCCCGCGACGGCCCTGCTGGCATCGCTGGCGGCGGTATCCACCGCCTCTTGCTCGGCTGCGCTCGACAATGCCCGCCTCCACGGCTCCTGGGTACCGGCGGGGGAGTGCGGCCCGGCGCCCCGGCCGGGCCCGCCCCCGTCTGGTCCTTCCCACTGTTCTGCCCGGACTGTTCTGCCCGGAACGTGCCCGGCCCTCACGTTTCCCCGGGAGGGCCCCGGTCGTTGGACGGGGCGTGACTCTTCTGACGAGGCGGGCAGGGGCGGGCTTGGCCGCCGTGGCGGCGTGGGCGGCCCTGCTGGGCGGGCTCACCGGCTGCACGGGGGACGGCGGGTCCCCCGTGGAGATCCAGCTGCCCGGCAAACCCCGCTCCCCGGACGAGGCCATCCGGATCACCCCCGAGGACAACGCCAAGGGCGTACCGGCCGACGGCCCGCTCCGGGTGCACGTCCCCGAGGGCCGCCTCGAACGGGTCAGGGTCACCAAGGTCGAGGACGCCCAGGAGGAAGAGGTCCCCGGGGAGATCGCCGCCGACGGCCTCAGCTGGAGCCCCGACCCCGACGCCGGCCGGCTCGCGCTCGCCGCCAAGTACACCGTCGACGCGGTCGCCCTCGACGGGCACAACCGCCGCCAGGCCCGGCACACGACCTTCACCACCTACGTCCCCGAGGAGCGGTTCATCGGCTACTTCAAGCCCGAGAACCGCTCCACCGTCGGCACCGGCATGATCGTCTCCTTCAACTTCAGCCGGCCGGTCAAGCAGCGCGCCGACGTGGAACGGGCCATCACCGTCACCTCCCGGCCGCCCGTGGAGGTCGTCGGCCACTGGTTCGGCGGCGAGCGCCTCGACTTCCGGCCCAAGGAGTACTGGAAGCCCGGCACCGAGGTCACCGTCAGGATGAAGCTGCGCGACATCGAGGGCGCGCCCGGCTCGTACGGCATCCAGGACAAGACCATCCGCTTCACCGTCGGCCGCTCCCAGGTCTCCACCGTCGACGCGGAGGCGCACACCATGGAGGTCCGCCGGGAGGGGCGGTTGCTGTCCACCATCCCCATCAGCGCCGGAGCACCCGGCAACCCCACCTACAACGGCAAGATGGTGGTGATGGAGATGTTCGACGTGACCCGGATGAACGGCGCCACCGTCGGCTTCACCGGCGAGGACGGCAAGGGCGAGTACGACATCCCGGACGTCCCGCACGCCATGCGGCTCACCGCCTCCGGCACCTTCCTGCACGGCAACTACTGGGCCAGCCCCGACACCTTCGGCACCACCAACACCAGCCACGGCTGCGTGGGCCTGCGCGACGACAAGGGAGGCGGCTCGGACACCCCGGCGGGCTGGTTCTTCGACCGGACGCTGGTCGGCGACGTGGTGGAGGTCGTGAACTCGCAGGACAAGACCGTCGCCCCCAACAACGGACTGGGCGGCTGGAACATGTCCTGGGCCGACTGGGTGGCGGGCTCCGCCATCGGCTGACGCGCCGGCCCACCCGCCCGCCACACCCGCGCGCGGCTCCGCGTACACGCGCCGGACGTCCCCGCACCCCGGAGGAGCGGCGCGATCGAGTGATTGTCGGACCGGAATGCCGTACGCGGAGAGTGTCCTCCGTCGCCGCGCCGACGCGCGCCCGCAGCCTGTCAGGGCCATCGGCGCGGGCGGATGGCGCAGACAGCGGACGGAGTGTCATGTCAGCAAGGAACTGGACCCTCGGGCTGGCCGTGGGCGCCGTACTCGCGGCCGGGACCCCCACGGCCCTCGCCGCGGGCCCGGGCACCGAGCCCCCCACGGCGGCACGCGCCCTCAGGGCCCCGCTGCCCGGCGGCCTCGGGCCCTGCATCCCGGGCGGTACCGGCCCCGGCGAGGGCTGCCCGTCCCCCTACCCGGAACCCAACAACCTGCCGTTCACCGGCCGCGACAGCAACATCAACGTGTTCGTCGGCGGGGACATGCTCGTCCGCCGGGGCGCCGCCGAGGCGGAGGGCAAGGTCGTCGTCCTCGGCGACTTCGACATGAACAAGTCCGCCGGCGGACTCGTCTACAACGTGGGCATCGCCGGAGTCGGCTCCCGGGTCCCCCCGCCGAAGGACTCCGACTTCCTCACCACCGGCGGGGACGTCACCGTGGCCCCGCGCCAGTCCCTCCTCGCCGACGGCGGAACCGTCCGCTACGCGGGCAGCCTCAGCGGAACCGTCACCGGCATCCTCGCCCCCGACCCGAACGCCGCCGTCCCCTATAGCCGCCTGCGCGGCGCGCTCACCGCGGCCAGCACCTGCTACGCCGTGCCCGGGGGAACCCCGCGCACGCCGACCGGCCGGGCCGTCTGGAGCGCCCAGGAGACCGTCTTCACCGGCGACGGGGCCTCGCCCCTCCAGGTCTTCAACGTCGACTTCGACCTCTCCGGCCCCTCCGGCGCTCAGCAGACCCTGCGCTTCGCCGGGATCCCGGACCACGCCACCGTCCTGGTCAACGTCACCGGCGAGTCCCCGGCCGTGCGCGTCAACAACGCCCTGCTGCCCGCCGGGCTGCGCGAGCGGCTGCTGTGGAACTTTCCCGACGCCCAGTCGGTCACCCTGGCCGGCTCGGCGCAGCTCGGCGGCAGCGTGCTGATCGGCCCGCAGGCGTCGGTCGCCACCGTCTCCGTCATCGGCCTGAACGGGCGCTTCTTCACCGCGGGCAGCGTGACCCACACCAGCCCGACGGAGACCACCGGCCTGGGCGCGGAGTTCCACGCCTACCCCTTCGACGGGGACCTGCCCGACTGCGCGCCGGTCCCGCCGGCCAGGGGCGCGGTGACGGTCGTCAAGCACGACGAGGACGGCCGGCCGCTGCCCGGGGCGCGGTTCGAGCTGTGGAAGGAGACCAACGGCCGCGACGGCCTCCAGTACGAGGGCCAGGACCCCGACACCAAGGTGGACGAGTGCACCACCCTCGCGGACGGAACCTGCCGGCGCGATGAGGAACCCGGTACCTACTACTGGCGCGAGACGGCCCCGCCCCCCGGCTACGAGCTCCCCGCCAACCCCGTGCACGTGCTGGTCCTGACGGCGGAGAACATCTCGGAGGGCGTCCGCCGGGTCGCGGTGAACCGCAGGACCCCCGAGCCGCCGGACGGCAGCGCCAGGGTCGTGCTGCGCAAGGTCGACAAGGACACCGGCGAGCCGCTCGCCGGCGCCCGCTTCGAGCTGTGGCGCGAGAGCAACGGGACCGCCGGCCTGCAGACCCGCGAGAACCCCGACACCCGGCTCGACGGCGTCTGCGTCACCGACGAACGGGGCTCGTGCACGGTCGAGCTGCCGGTGGGGGAGCGCTACTACTGGCGGGAGGTGGGCCTCCCGGCGGGCTACGAGCGCCCCGGAGACCCGGTCACCGTCTTCGAGCTGGAGCGGGGTGACGCCGAGGAGGTCGCCGTCGTCACCGTCCCGAACCGGAAGGAGGAGGACCGGGCCGGCACGATCAGGGTCCTGAAGAAGGACGCGAAGACGAAGCGGCCGCTGCGCGGGGCGGAGTTCGAGCTCTGGAGGGAGACCAACCACACCGCGGGCCTCCAGCAGCGCGGCATCAACGCCGACGAGCGGATCGGGGCCGAGTGCACCACCGGCCGGGACGGCGTCTGCTCCTTCGACGGGCTCCCCGACGGCGCGTACTACGTGGTCGAGGTGGACGTCCCCGAGGGCTACGTCCTGCCGCGCGACCCGGTGACCGGCCCGCTGACGCTGGACGGCCGGACCCCGGGCCACCGGATCGCCGTCACCCTCCTCAACCAGCGCGCGCACGACGGTCAGCCCTGCCCCTGCGAGGACAAGCCGGACCACGGCCGCCCCGAGCACGGGCGTCCCGATCACGGGCGTCCCGATCACGGGCGTCCCGAGCACGGACGTCCCGAGCACGGCGGGCCGGAACACGGCCGTCCCGAGCACTGACGCACCGACGCACTGACGCACCGACGGTTCCGGCTGGTCCCCGGGTGACGGGCCCGGGGGCCGGCCGCATGGGCCGGCGCCCCGGCCGCCCCGGCACTTGGGACGGAACGGTGACATGACTGTGCCTATTCGTAATCTCCCCATGTGATTTCCTGACGACAGCGCGCGACTGTCCGTGCGCGGGGGACATGGGGAGAACACGAGTGAACCTGCAGCCGATACGCGGCCGCGTCCGCACCGGCCTGCCGGCCGTTCTGCTGGGGGCGGCCCTGCTGCTGACCAGCGCCTGCAGCGGCGGGGGCAACAGCGCGGGCACCGGCGGGGACAACGGCAAGCCCGGGGGCGGCACGGCGAAGACCGGCACCGAGGCGTCCAAGGCCGTGGTCAGCGTCAAGCCGGACGACGGGTCGAAGGAGGTCGCGACCAGCGGCGTCCTGAAGATCACCAGCAGCGGGGGCAAGCTGACCACCGTGACGGTGGCCGACACCAAGGGCAACGCGGTGGAGGGCAAGCTGGCCGCCGACGGCTCGGCCTGGGAGCCCGCCCGCCACCTGGCCGCCGCCACCGAATACAAGGTGCACGCGGTCGCCAAGGACGAGGCCGGACGCGAGTCCGCCAAGGACACCACCTTCACCACCCTGACCCCGCAGAACACCTTCGTCGGCCACTACACGCCCGAGGACGGCTCGACCGTCGGCGTGGGCATGCCGGTGTCCATCAACTTCACCCGCGGCATCACCAACACGGAGGCCGTCGAGAAGGCGATCACCGTGACGTCCGAGCCGTCCGTGCCGATCGAGGGCCACTGGTTCGGCAACGACCGCCTCGACTTCCGTCCCGAGAAGTACTGGGCCGCGGGCACCAAGGTCACCGTGAAGCTCGCGCTCGACGGCGTCGAGGGCCGCCCCGGCGTCTACGGCAAGCAGACCCGCACGGTCAACTTCACCATCGGCCGCTCCCAGGTCACCACGGTCGACGCGAGCTCCAAGAAGATGGAGGTCGTCCGCGACGGCCAGGTGCTCAAGACCATCCCGATCACCGCGGGCGCCCCGTCGACGACCACCTACAACGGGCAGATGGTCATCAGCGAGAAGTACAAGGTGACCCGGATGAACGGCGCCACCGTCGGCTTCGGCGGCGAGTACGACATCTCCGACGTCCCGCACGCGATGCGGCTGTCGACCTCCGGCACCTTCGTCCACGGCAACTACTGGGCCTCCTCCAGCACGTTCGGCTCGGAGAACGTCAGCCACGGCTGCGTCGGCCTGGAGGACGAGCGCGGCGCCGGTGACCCCAACACCCCCGCGGCGTGGTTCTACAACGAGTCGCTGATCGGCGACGTGATGATCGTGAAGAACTCCAAGGACAAGCAGATCGCCCCGGACAACGGCCTCAACGGCTGGAACATGGACTGGGCGGAGTGGATCAAGTAGTCCCACCGCGCGCTTGGTCCCGGTGGCCCGGTGCTGTGACCCACAGCACCGGGCCACTTCGCGTACTGCGCTTTTCCGGGGGAGACCCCCGGACCCCCGGCCGCTAACCTCCCCCGTATGACCATCTCTCTCGAAGTCTCCGAAGGCGTCGGCACCATCCTGCTGGACCGCCCGCCCATGAACGCCCTGGACATCGACACCCAGGACCGGCTGCGCGTGCTCGCCGCGGAGGCCACCGACCGCGCCGACGTGCGCGCCGTCATCCTCTACGGCGGGGAGAAGGTGTTCGCGGCCGGCGCGGACATCAAGGAGATGCAGAACATGGACCACGCGGCCATGGTCGCCCGGTCCCGCGCGCTCCAGGACGCCTTCACCGCCGTCGCCCGCATCCCCAAGCCCGTCGTAGCCGCCGTCACCGGTTACGCCCTCGGCGGCGGATGCGAGCTCGCCCTGTGCGCCGACTACCGCATCGCCGCCGACAACGCCAAGCTCGGCCAGCCCGAGATCCTGCTCGGCCTGATCCCGGGCGCGGGCGGCACCCAGCGGCTCTCCCGGCTGATCGGCCCCTCCAAGGCCAAGGACCTGATCTTCACCGGCCGCATGGTCAAGGCCGAAGAGGCGCTCGCCCTCGGCCTGGTGGACCGGGTCGTGCCCGCCGCCGAGGTGTACGAGCAGGCGCACGCCTGGGCCGCCAAGCTCGCCCAGGGCCCGGCGATCGCGCTGCGCGCCGCGAAGGAGTGCGTGGACGCGGGCCTGGAGGCGGACATCGACACCGGCCTGACCATCGAACGCAACTGGTTCGCGGGCCTGTTCGCCACCGAGGACCGCGAGCGCGGCATGCGGAGCTTCGTCGAAGAGGGCCCGGGCAAGGCCAAGTTCGTATGAGCGCAGCCGTGTGAGCGCAGCCGTGTGAGCGCGCCCTTTTGAGCGCAGCCGTTCGCCCCGTGTGACGGGCGACGCCTCGAGGGGCGCATGAGCTCGGCTGCACGAAACACGTGCGGGTGGATTAGCCAGGCCTTAAGGCAGCCTTAAGGCCAACCGGTGATCCACTCACCGTGATCGCCGGGCCGCGCAACGTCACCCCAGGTGAGAGCTGTCCATGCGGCCCTCGGTTGCCCGTCGCATATGCCGGTACGCCCCCTCGGGATCCTCGGTTCCGGGGGGTGTATTCCCGCGGAACGGCCCGGGCGGGCGCGCGGGCCGTCCATGATGGGTGCATGGCGGGCCTGGAGGGTGTGGAACAGCCGCGGCAGCGCAGCAGCGCTTCCGCCGTGCGGCTGACGGCGGCGATCGAGGACGAACAGGGCCTCAGGGCGCTGGAGTTGTACGGGAACCCGGCCGAGGCGGAGGTGACGCTGCCGTCCATGCCGGAGTCCGCCGGTACGGCCCGCCGGCTCACCCAGAGCGTGGTCGTCCGCTTCTGGGGCCTGTCGCCGCAGATCTCCGAGCACGCCGTCCTGCTGGTCTCCGAGCTCGTCGGCAACGCCGTCCGCCATACCGGGGCGCGGTCGTTCGGCTTGCGCATGCTGCGCCGGCGCGGGTGGATCCGGGTGGAGGTGCGCGATCCCTCGCGGGGACTGCCCTGCCTGATGCCGGTCCACGAACTGGACACCACCGGCCGGGGGTTGTTCCTCGTCGACAAGCTCTCCGACCGCTGGGGCGCGGACCTGCTGCCGCGCGGCAAGATCACCTGGTTCGAGATGCGGGTCGCCGACCGCTGAGGCCCCCGGAACGCCAGAAACCCCCTCTTGCCCAGGTGGGGCGCGGCGGGGGTTTCATGGGTGCGCCGAGGACCGGTGGGGTGTGTGATCCTCGGCGGGGACTTCGCTCGGGTCAAAGGGAAGCCGTGGTTCCGACTATGGCAGACGAGTCACGGAACGCCAAAAGTCCCGACTCGGACATAAGTGTGCATATCCGAAGAGTTTCCACCTAAATCCTAGGTGAGATGGGCCACTCGCCTCGCAATCAGCGAATAAATATCGACCGCTCTGTGTAAATCGTTGATCACATAACGGACGATCACCCCTGAGAGGCCATTCGGCGGAAGTCGCAAATTGGGTCAATCATTACCTTCGGCGCCATTCGGCCCTTAAATGGGCGGGTGCTCTGTTATCCAGACCGTCGTACGGCCCTGCGCGTTACGGCGGCGGCCGCCGCCGGCGTCCTCACCGCGGCCTGCGGCACGGACGGCGGTCCGGCGGCGCCGGGACCCGCCCGGGCCGCTCCCGCCCGCCCCGCCCGCCCCGCCCGGCCGGCCGGGCCGGCGCCGGCCGCCCCGCGGCGCTTCCCCGGGCAGCCCGTGGAGATCGCGCACGGCCCCCGCGACCGGCCCCGGGTCGCCCTCACCTTCCACGGCAACGGGGACCCCGCCATCGCCCGGACCGTTCTCGCCACCGCGGAGAAGTCCGGCGCGCGGGTCACCGTACTGGCCATCGGCAGCTGGCTCGACGAACACCCCGCCATGGCCCGGCGGATCCTCGATGGCGGGCACGAACTGGGCAACCACACCCAGCGCCACCTCGCGATCAACGGCATGTCCGAGGCGGACGCCTACGCCGAGATCACCGGCTGCGCCCAGCGGCTCAAGCGCCTCACCGGCTCGATCGGCACCTGGTTCCGCCCGTCCCAGACCCGGTACGCCACCCCGCTCGTCCGGCGGCTCGCCCAGCGGGCGGGCTACCCGCACGTCCTCTCGTACGACGTGGACTCCCTCGACTTCACCTCGCCTGGCGCGGCGGCCGTGATCCGCAACGTCACCGGGACGATCCAGCGCGGATCGGTGGTGAGCCTGCACTTCGGCTACGCGGACACGGTCGACGCGATGCCGCCCCTCCTCGAAGAACTCGCGCGCCGCGAACTGCGCGCGGTGACCACCACGGAGCTGCTGACCTCATGAAGACCACCCGCCTTCCCCGGAAGGCCACCGTGCTGCTGGCCGGTCTGGTCCTCGCCGCCCTGGCCGGCTGCGGATCGGCAGACGAGTCCCCCGCCGAGGCGCTCGGCTCCAAGGGGCCGGCCAAGCCCGTCAAGGCCGTCCCCCCGGCCGTGCCGCCCGGGCTGGCCGGCATGCCCCCGCTGCTCGACCCTCACGACGTGTACGCCGCCGACCGGCCGAACCGGCTCTCCCCGGTGGTCAAGGACTTCCCGTCCCGCGTCTACGTGCCCAACACCAACTCCAACACGGTGTCCGTCATCGACCCTGCCACGTACAAGGTCATCGACACCATCCCCGTCGGGGTCCAGCCGCAGCACGTGGTGCCCTCCTGGGACATGAAGACCCTGTGGGTCAACAACAACCGGGGCCACACGCTCACCCCGATCAACCCGGCCACCGGCGAGGCGGGCAAGCCCGTCGAGGTGCACGACCCGTACAACCTCTACTTCACGCCGAACGGCAAGTACGCCGTCGTGATGGCCTCCATGGACCGCGAACTGGTCTTCCGCGATCCCCACACCATGGACCGGGTCAAGACGGTCCCCGTCACCTGCTTCGGGGTCAACCACGCCGACTTCTCGGCCGACGGCCGCTACTTCATCGTCAGCTGCGAGTTCTCCGGCGAGCTCCTCAAGGTCGACACCGAGAAGATGGAGGTGATCGGCCAGCAGAAGCTGCCCTTCGAGGGCGCGATGCCGCAGGACGTGAAGATCTCCCCGGACGGGAAGACCTTCTACGTCGCGGACATGATGGCGCACGGCATGTGGGTGCTCAGCGGCGACGCGTTCGACGTCCCCAAGCTGCTGCCCACCGGCAAGGGCTGCCACGGGCTGTATGTCAGCCGCGACTCCCGGGAGATGTACGTCTCCAACCGGGGCGAGGGCAGCGTCTCGGTCTTCGACTTCAAGGAGAAGCGGCTCACCAAGAAGTGGCAGCTGCCGGGCGGCGGCAGCCCCGACATGGGCGGGGTCTCCGCCGACGGCAAGGTGCTGTGGCTGTCGGGCCGCTACAACTCCGAGGTCTACGCGATCGACACCGTCACCGGCAAGCAGCTCGCCCGGATCCCCGTCGGCGGCGGCCCCCACGGCCTCGCCGTCTACCCGCAGCCCGGCCGCTACTCCCTGGGCCACACGGGCATCTTCCGCTAGTCGTCGAACAACGGCGCCCCGGGAGCTCGCACAGCTCCCGGGACACCGTGCCATGGGGCCGCCGACGGGCGGGGGAACGCGTCGGCCGTGCCGGTACGTTATGCCGTGATCCCGGAGCGTGACAAGCCGTGGCCGGATCCATCAGCTGGAATTAAAGCTTCCGCCCACCCGGTAACCGCTTCCGGAGGAGTGCGCGCCGGCTGTCGGATTCCCCTCCGCGGCCCGGGACGGGACCCCGGGAGTGCCCGCGTGTCCGGTGCCGTTACCCTGAGCCGGTCAACAAGCACCGAGAAGGGGTGGACCCAGTGGCTGACATCGAGAGCGCACGGGCGACGTTCGACAAGTTCGACGTGAACGGTGACGGCTTCGTCACGGCCGACGAGTACAGCGCGGCCATGAGGGCGATGGGTGACCACTACGTCACCGCCGCGATCGCGGACTCCGTGATCGCCGCCAAGGACAGCGACGGCGACAAGCTGATGAGCTTCGACGAGTTCTGGGCCTCCCTGAACAAGTAAGCGGCGCGTCCGCCTCCGCCCCGCACGCCGGGGCGGGGGCGCGTCAGGCCCCGCCCTCCGGCGGCGTCTCCCCCGAAGCCAGTTCCTCCACCTCGGACAGCGCTTCCTCCAGCCAGCTCAGCCAGAACCCCTCCAGGGCGATGCCGCCGTGCAGCACGAGCCGGCGCAACCGGTCCGCGGCCGCGTCCCGCCCCGGCGGGAAGTCCTTCGCCTCGATGGCCTCGTACGTGGCCAACTGCGCCCGGTGCAGCTCCAGATGGCGCCGCAGCTCCGGCCCCAGCCGCTGCGGGCCGACCACCGCCGCCGCACGGATCCGCAGCAGCAGCGCGTCCCGCACCGGCTTCGGGTCCTGGCTCTCGTCCACCCACCGCGCCAGCTCCGCGCGGCCGTCGGGCAGGACCTCGTACTCCTTCTTCTGCCCGCGCACGGGCACCTCGCTCGGCAGCGCCCGGATCAGCCCGGCCTCCTCCAGCCGCCCCAGCTCCCGGTAGATCTGCTGGTGCGTCGAGGACCAGAAGTAGCCGATCGACTTGTCGAACCGCCGGGTCAGCTCCAGCCCCGACGAGGGCTTCTCGAGCAGGGCGGTCAGGATGGCGTGCGGCAGCGACATGCCGCCATCCTAGGTTTGCGGCCGGGCCGGCGGCGCCGCCGGCCGCCACTCGGCCAGCGCCTCCGGCACCCGCGGACCGGGCACGCCCGCCGCCAGCAGGCCGTGCGCGCGCAGCACGGCCGTCACCGCCGGCGCCCAGGCCTGACGCAGGCCCGCCGACGCCAGCAGCTCCGGGTCCGACAGCAGCTCCCCGGCGGGGCCCGTACGGATCCCGGCCGGGGTCAGCACGGCCGCGTCGTCGGCCCAGCGGACCGCGAGGTCCACGTCGTGGGTGGCCATGACCACCGTGGTGCCGGTCGCGCGCAGCCCCGCGAGGACGTCCAGGAGGCGTTCCTGCCCGTCCGGGTCGAGCCCGGCGGTCGGCTCGTCCAGGATCAGCACCCGCGGGGCCATCGCCACCGCGCCCGCGATCGCCGCGCGCTTGCGCTGCCCGTACGACAGCAGGTGCGTCGGGCGGTCCCGCAGCGCGGTGATGTCCAGCGCGGCCAGGGCGGCGTCCACCCGCTCGCGGACCTCCGCGGCCGGCAGTCCCAGGTTCATCGGGCCGAAGGACACGTCCTGCCCGACGGAGGCGGCGAAGAGCTGGTCGTCCGGGTCCTGCACCACCAGCTGCACCGAGGTCCGCAGCCGGACCAGGCCCTTGCGGTCGTACGCCACCTCCGCGCCGTCGAGGCGCAGCGCCCCCGTGCCGGGCCGCAGCCCGCCGCTCAGCAGCCGCATCAGCGTGGTCTTGCCGCTGCCGTTGCGGCCCAGCAGCACCAGCGCCCGGCCCTCGGCGATGGCGAAGTCCACCCCGGACAGCACGGCCGGGCCGTCCTCGTACGCGTAACCCGCGCCGACCAGCTCCACCAACGGGGTCACAGCCACAGCTCCTTCAGTACGAGGGTCCCCGCGACCAGGGCGGCCAGCAGGGCGGCGGACCCCGTCAGGAACCGCCGGGACAGCGCCGCGTCGGGTACGAGCACCCGCAGCGCACCGTCGTAGCCGCGCCCCGCCAGCCCCTGCTGGAGCCGGGCGGCGCGGTCGAAGGCCCGGACGAACGAGGTCGCCGCGAGCCCGGCCAGCGAACGCCACACCGCGGCCCGGCTCGTCTGCCCGAGCCGGGCCGCCTGGGCGCGGCGCACCTGGGCCATCGAGTCCAGCAGCAGGAAGCCGATCCGGTACATGACCAGGGCCACGTCCACCACGGGCGCGGGCACCCCGGCCCGCACCAGCCGGGGCAGCACGTCCGAGACCGGTGTGGTGAAGGCGAACAGCAGCACCCCGAGCGAGGCCGCGGAGGTGCGCAGCAGCAGCTCGGCCGCGTGCCGGGGCCCGTCCGGGGCCAGGGCGAGGAAGCCGTCGGGGCCGCCCACCGACACCATCAGCGGCAGCGCCCCGGTCACGCAGAACCCGAGCGGGACCCGGAAGGCCCGCCACAGCTGCCGCCCGGGCACCCCGGCGGGCCCGAGCAGCACGGCCAGGGTCGCGGCGGCGACCAGCGGCCCGCCGGGCCAGGGCGGCAGGCACACGGCGGTGACCGTGAGCCCGAGCCCCAGCAGGGCCTTCTCCAGGGGGTGGCGGCCCCGCCAGCGGCTGGAGTGGGCCGCCACGTCGATCGGCAGCACCGCCTACGGCTCCGGGGTGGTGCGGGTCTTCTCGGCCGCCACGGCCTCGGCGAGGGCCTGTGCGGCGCCCTGGCGCCGGCCCTTGCGGACTCCGAAGTAGTAGGCGAGGACGCCCGCGCCGAGCGCCGCCTGGAGCGCGAACAGCGCCGACTCGATGTCGCCCGAGGGGGGTTCGTACAGCGGGGAGAACCAGGGCTCGTAGTCCGGCTTCAGCTCCGTGATGGCCGCCTCCGCCTGGGCGTCGGCGCCGGCGAACGGCTCCTCCTTGCCCTCGCCCAGCCCCAGCGCGAGCGGGATCACGGCCAGTGCCGCCACCAGGAGCAGCAGCAGGGTGTTGATCTTCGTGTTCCTGGTCATCAGAGTGCCGCCCCCTGCTCGGTCCGCTTGCCGCCGGTCAGCTTCGTGATCCCGAGCCGGACCAGGTCCGCCGCGCTGGACTGCATCAGCAGCCGCATCACGAGCACGGTCAGCAGGCCCTCGCTCACGGCGAGGGGGATCTGGGTGAGCGCGAAGATGCCCGCGAACTTCTCCAGGGAGCCCAGGAAGCCGCTCGCCGGGTCGGGGAAGGCCAGCGCCAGCTGGACGGAGGTCACGCAGTAGGTGATCAGGTCGGCGAAGAACGCGCCGAAGAAGACGGCCACCATCAGCGGCAGGCCGGACCTGCGCAGCAGCCGGTAGGCGCCGTAGCCCGCCCAGGGCCCGGCGACGGCCATCGAGAACACGTTGGCGCCCAGCGTGGTGAGCCCGCCGTGGGCCAGCAGCAGCGCCTGGAAGAGCAGGGTGATCGTGCCGAGCACCGCCATGACCGGCGGACGGAAGAGGATGGCTCCGAGCCCCGTCCCCGTCGGGTGCGAGCAACTTCCGGTCACGGAAGGGATCTTCAGGGCGGACAGGACGAACGTGAACGCACCGGACGCCCCGAGCAGCAGCGTGCTCTCCGGGTTCGCCTTCACCTCGCGGGTCAGGGCCCGGACCCCGTGGACGACGAAGGGGGCGGACGCGGCGCCCCAGGCGGCCGCGTGCAAAGGGGGCAGGAACCCCTCGGCGATATGCATGAGTTGGGAGACCTCTCCAGCACCTCGTGGATGGACGACGCGCCTCGGCCGGTCTCCTGGCTCACGGGTCATGATGCCCGGGCTCCGCCTTCCCGGGCCCGTGCGGTCTCCCGCGTGGGCCCAGTGGCCTGCCCGCTGGGGGCGCCTCCCGGACGGCGTCAGGGAGGATTGGAGCCGGACTTCCCGATTACAGTGGCGAGGGCCGCACCGGTTTTCCACCGGTTTCCCGAACACCAAGGCCCGATGACCCTAGTCGTCCGCACGGACCGTCACAACCCGGACCCCCGGACACCGGCGGCCGTCCCCCTGATATGACGGCGGGCCCGGGACGTCACGCGTCCCGGGCCCGCCGTCCGTACCCGCTCGGGTCAGCAGGTGTTCGGGTGCGCGATGTCCAGCACGAACCGCTCGGGCGAGTGCAGGACGGAGGTGCTGTAGAACGGCTGGGTGTCGAAGGCGGCGCCGAAGGTCACGTACCCCTCGAAGTCGCCGGTCAGGGCGATGCCCTTGAGCTTGCTGAGGTAGATCTTCTGGAGCTTGGGCCCCTGGTAGACGTTCTGCCCCGCGTCGTCGTGGGCGGCGGCGGGGTGCAGCCGGATCTCCAGGAAGTACTTCCCGGCCAGCGGCACGGGCTTGCCGGACCCGTCGTAGACCAGCTGGGACACGGGAGTGACGGTGACCGGGGGGACGTACCCCTGGAGGTCGATCACGATCCGGTCGAACGTGCAGTGCCCGCCCCAGCGCGCGTTGACGACGAGCGGGGTCTGGGTGCGGGTGGACGTGGTGGCGGCGGAGGCCGGTGACGTGGAGAGCGCGAGCCCGGCGGTGAGCAGGGCGCCCGTGGCCAGGGCCACGATCCGGCGGCGGTGCGGGTGACGCATGATGTCTCCCCGGTTCCGTGAGACGGGGACTGCCTGTCATCTCCTAGGACACCGCCGGGCCGCGCGCGGTTCCGCGCGCCGCGCCTCAGTACGCCAGCAGCGCGCTCAGCTGCGCGTCCAGGTCGTAGTGGCGCCGTTCCTGCCCGCGCGGCACCAGCTCCGTCATCCGCCGGCACAGCGCGCGCACGTCCCTGGCGCGGGCGGAGACCACGCAGCCCCGCTCGCCGTTGCCGAAGCCGAGCAGGACGCGCGGCTCCGAGCCGCTCCAGCGGGGCCACACCTGTACGTCGCCCTCGCCGGTGGGCGCGTGCTGCCCGTCGAGCAGCAGCTCGCGCGCGAACACCCAGCGGGCGAGGTGGGCCCCGGCGCCCCGGAGGTCGACGGCCACCTCGTACGGGCGGTCCGTGCGGTAGACGAAGCGGCCGGTCAGGGGCACGCTCAGGGGGGCGGCTTCCAGCCGCAGCGGGAGGAGTCGGTGGTCGGTGATGATGGCCATCGGCGGCTGCCTCTCGTCGTGCGGGGGTCGTCCGGCGCCCCTCCCCGCACGCTATCGCCGCCCGTGGGCGCGCTCCGGGGCCGAAGGTCCCGAGGGACCGGGCCGCACGGCCCCTTTTCGGCCACGACCCGGTCCGCACCCCGGTCCGCACCCCGGTCCGGACCCCGGTCCGGACGCCCGCCGGGAGGTCCTTATCGGGTCAGCACTCGATCACGTTGACCGCGAGCCCGCCGCGCGCCGTCTCCTTGTACTTGACCTTCATGTCGGCACCCGTCTCCTTCATGGTCTTGATGACCTTGTCGAGGGAGACCTTGTGGCTGCCGTCCCCGCGCATCGCCATCTTCGCCGCGGTGACGGCCTTGACGGCGGCCATGCCGTTGCGCTCGATGCAGGGGATCTGGACGAGGCCGCCGACCGGGTCGCAGGTCAGGCCGAGGTTGTGCTCCATGCCGATCTCGGCGGCGTTCTCGACCTGCTCGGGGGTGCCGCCCAGGACCTCGGCGAGGGCGCCCGCCGCCATCGAGCAGGCGGAGCCGACCTCGCCCTGGCAGCCGACCTCGGCGCCGGAGATCGAGGCGTTCTCCTTGAAGAGCATGCCGATCGCGCCCGCGGCGAGCAGGAAGCGGACCACGCCGTCCTCGTCCGCGCCGGGCACGAAGTTCACGTAGTAGTGCAGGACCGCCGGCAGCACGCCCGCCGCGCCGTTCGTGGGAGCGGTCACCACGCGCCCGCCCGCCGCGTTCTCCTCGTTGACGGCCATCGCGTAGATCGTCGTCCACTCGCTGCGGTGCATCATCGGGTCGCCCTCGGTGCGCAGCTGGCGCGCCGTGGAGGCGGCCCGGCGCTTGACGCGCAGCCCGCCCGGCAGGATGCCCTCGCGGGACATGCCGCGCGAGACGCAGGACTGCATGACGCGCCAGATCTCCAGCAGGCCCTCGCGGATCTCCTCCTCCGTGCGCCAGGCCTTCTCGTTCTCCAGCATCAGGGAGGAGATCGACAGACCGGTCTCGTTGGCCAGGCGCAGCATCTCGTCGCCCGAGCGGAAGGGGTACCTCAGCACGGTGTCGTCGAGCTTGATCCGGTCCTCGCCGACCGCGTCCTCGTCCACGACGAAGCCGCCGCCGACCGAGTAGTAGGTCTTCTCCAGCAGCGGGGCGCCGGAGGCGTCGTACGCGAAGAGAGTCATGCCGTTCGCGTGGTAGGGCAGGGAGCGGCGGCGGTGCAGGATCAGCTGGTTCGGCTCGTCGAAGTCGATCTCGTGGGCACCGCCTATTTCCGCACCCAGCAGACGCAGCTTGCCGCTCTTGCGGATGCGCTCCACCTCGTCGTCGGCGCTCTCGACGTCCACGGTGCGGGGGGAGTGGCCCTCCAGGCCGAGCAGGACCGCCTTGGGCGTGCCGTGCCCGTGGCCGGTCGCGCCGAGGGAGCCGAAGAGCTCCGCCCGGACGGAGGCGGTCTGGGCGAGGGCGCCGTCCTTCTTCAGCCGCGTCACGAACATGCGCGCCGCGCGCATGGGACCGACCGTGTGCGAGCTGGAAGGACCGATGCCGATCGAGAAGAGATCGAAAACGGAGATGGCCACTGGCGGACTCCCGGAACCTCCCCGCTGTGACGGGGAAACAACGACCCGTCCAGCTGCCTGCGGGGGTAGCGGGGGCAGCCGACGGATGGGCGGACTTTGCGGAGGTTTGGGCAAAGAGCGCCGGTGGGCGCCCTTGCCCTGCTATAGCAGCGTACGTCGTTCATGCGGGGGTCGGTCCCCGCGCCGGGGCGTTGCCCGGAGTGATTTCGGCCTCGGCCGCCCGGGACGGACGCCCGGCCGGGCGGGCCGCCTGGCCGGGGCCCGGTGGCGGTTCGGGCCGTGAAAAGGGGCCCGGCCCTGTGCGAGAACACGGCCGGGCCCCCAGGGCCGTCCTTAGAGCGACGGGTACAGCGGGAACTTCGCGGCCAGGGCCGAGACGCGCGCCTTGAGGTCGGCGGCGTCGTAGTCCGGCTTCAGCGCCTGCGCGATGATCTCGGCGACCTCGGTGAAGGCCTCGGCGTCGAAGCCGCGGGTCGCCAGGGCCGGCGTACCGATCCGCAGGCCCGAGGTCACCATCGGGGGCCGCGGGTCGTTCGGGATGGCGTTCCGGTTGACCGTGATGCCGACCTCGTGGAGGCGGTCCTCGGCCTGCTGGCCGTCCAGCTCGGAGTCGCGCAGGTCGACCAGGACCAGGTGCACGTCGGTGCCGCCCGTGAGGACGTCCACGCCCACGGCCTTGACGTCGTCCTGCACCAGGCGGGCGGCGAGGATCCTCGCGCCCTCCAGGGTGCGCTCCTGGCGCTCCTTGAACTCCGGCGAGGCCGCGACCTTGAAGGAGACGGCCTTGGCCGCGATCACGTGCTCCAGCGGTCCGCCCTGCTGGCCCGGGAAGACCGCGGAGTTGATCTTCTTGGCCAGCTCCTGCGTCGACAGGATGACACCGCCGCGCGGACCGCCGAGGGTCTTGTGCGTGGTGGTGGTGACGACGTGGGCGTGCGGGACCGGGTTCGGGTGCAGGCCCGCGGCGACCAGACCCGCGAAGTGGGCCATGTCGACCATCAGGTACGCGCCGACCTCGTCCGCGATCCGGCGGAACGCGGCGAAGTCCAGCTGGCGCGGGTAGGCGGACCAGCCGGCGACGATCAGCTGCGGCTTGGACTCCTTGGCGAGGCGCTCGACCTCGGCCATGTCCACCTGTCCGGTCTCGTCGACGTGGTACGGGACCACGTTGTAGAGCTTGCCGGAGAAGTTGATCTTCATGCCGTGGGTCAGGTGACCGCCGTGGGCCAGGTTCAGGCCCATGATCGTGTCGCCCGGCTTCAGCAGCGCGAACATCGCGGCGGCGTTGGCCTGCGCACCCGAGTGCGGCTGGACGTTCGCGGCCTCGGCGCCGAACAGCGCCTTGATGCGGTCGATCGCGATCTGCTCGACCACGTCGACGTGCTCGCAGCCGCCGTAGTAGCGGCGGCCGGGGTAGCCCTCGGCGTACTTGTTGGTCAGGACCGAGCCCTGGGCCTCCATGACGGCGACCGGAGCGAAGTTCTCCGACGCGATCATTTCCAGGGTCGACTGCTGGCGCACGAGCTCGGCGTCGACGGCGGCGGCGACGTCGGGGTCGAGCTCGTGGAGAGGGGTGTTCAGAACGGACATCAGGATCCCCTGGGGTCAGTTACCGGCGGTGAGGGCGGTGTACTCGTCGAAGGAGAGCGCGTCCTTCGGCTCCTCCGACAGGCGCACCTTGAACAGCCAGCCACCCTCGAAGGGAGCGGAGTTCACCAGGGCCGGGTCGTCCACGACGTCCTGGTTGAACTCGACGATCTCACCGGAGACGGGGGAGTACAGGTCGCTGACCGACTTGGTCGACTCCAGCTCGCCACAGGTCTCGCCCTCGGTGACGGTGTCGCCGACCGCGGGGAGCTGGGCGTAGACGACGTCACCGAGCGCGTTGGCGGCGAACTCCGTGATGCCGACCGTCGCGACGCCGTCCTCGGCGGCCGACAGCCACTCGTGCTCCTTGGTGTAACGCAGCTGCTGGGGGTTGCTCATGACCTGATTCTCCTGGATGCGGGGAGGTGGATACGAACGGTGGTCTTGCGGGCTGAGACGGTGGAGCCGGTACGAGGGCTACTTCTGCCGCTTGTAGAAGGGCAGGGCCACGACCTCGTAGGGCTCATGCGTACCGCGAATGTCGACGCCGACGCCGGAGGTGCCGGGCGCGGCGTGCGCCGCGTCGACGTACGCCATCGCGATCGGCTTGCCCAGCGTGGGGGACGGGGCGCCGGAGGTCACCTCGCCGACGACCTCGCCGCCGGCGACCACGGGGAAGCCGGCGCGCGGGACGCGGCGGCCCTCGGCGACCAGACCGACCAGCTTCCGCGGCGGCTTGGTGGCGGCGACCTCGGCGGCGGCCTCCAGGGCGGCGCGGCCGACGAAGTCGCCCTCCTTCTCGAACTTCACGACCCGGCCCAGCCCGGCGTCGAAGGGGGTGAGGGCGGTGGTCAGCTCGTGCCCGTACAGCGGCATGCCCGCCTCCAGGCGCAGCGTGTCGCGGCAGGACAGGCCGGCCGGCACCAGACCGGCGTCCTTGCCCGCCTCGGTCAGCGCCTGCCACAGCTCCACGGCGTGCTCGGGGGAGACGAACAGCTCGAAGCCGTCCTCGCCCGTGTAGCCGGTGCGGGCGATCAGCGCGGGCACGCCCGCGACGGTGCCCGGCAGGCCGGCGTAGTACTTCAGGCCGTCCAGGTCGGCGTCCGTGAGCGACTTCAGGATGCCGGGGGACTCCGGGCCCTGGACGGCGATCAGCGCGTACGCGTCACGGTCGTCGCGGACCTCGGTGTCGAAGCCGGCGGCGCGCTCGGTGAGCGCGTCCAGCACGACCTGGGCGTTGGAGGCGTTGGCGACGACCATGTACTCGGTCTCGCCGAGGCGGTAGACGATCAGGTCGTCCAGGATCCCGCCGTCCTCCTGGCAGATGTGCGTGTAGCGGGCGCGGCCGACGCCGACGGTGGAGATGTTCCCGACGAGCGCGTAGTCCAGGGCCTTCACGGCCTCCGGGCCGGTCAGGGTGATCTCGCCCATGTGGGACAGGTCGAACAGGCCGGCCTTGGTGCGCACGGCGTTGTGCTCGTCGCGCTCACTGGCGTAGCGCAGCGGCATGTCCCAGCCCGCGAAGTCGGTCATGGTCGCACCGAGCGAGCGGTGCAGCGCGTCGAGCGCGGTCAGGCGGGGGGCAGTGCTCATGGGTGTGGCTCCCGGGTCCCAGGGCATGACATGACGAGGAGGTTCCTCCCCATCTGTCATCGGAACCTGAGAGGTTCGCCGAGAGTTCCCGGAGGGGGAACGCCGACTTGCACCTTGGGTGGAGCACGCGCCGGGCCGTCGGGGACGGACGCGGCGGGGGCTCGCTTTTCAGATCTGCCTCATCCACGCGGTACGGGGCCTGAGAGATTCAAGGGAGGTACTTGCTCCTTCGGCGCCCGGGCACGGCCTCGCGGCCTGCCGGGACTCTCCCGCGCGGATTCAAGCGGCCGGTATGCAGTTTGGTGTCCAGATGGCGCACATCATTGCACGGGACGGGCGGGAGGGGGCAGTGGGGCCCGCAAGAACGTGCGGTCCGCGCGGTCCGCGGAGGCCGCCGCGCGCGCCGCCCGGCCGTCCGCGCTGTGGAACGTCCGCCCGCAACCGCGGCCGGCGGATTACCGTCTCTTTACATTCAGTGGGCATGGGGCCCTCGCGGCCCGATTCGGGGGGAGACGATTCACTGTGCGGAGGTTCGGAGTGGTGACGAGCACGGGCACGGTCGGGGCGGTCCCGGCGCCGCGGAGAGCGGCCCGCCCCGCGGCGGCCGGCGGTCCGGTGCGTGACCTGCGGGGACGGTCCGCGGGGCCGCACCGGCTCGGCTACGCCGCCGGGGACATCGTCGTGGTGTCCGGGCTTCCGGGCGGCGGCAAGAGCACCCTGATCAAGCGGGCCGCCGAGACCGGCATCGACTCCCAGGACACCCGCGAGCGCTGGGAGCGCCGCATGCCGTCCGCCCTGCCGTACGCGGTGTACCGGCCGCTGGTGCGCGCCGCCCACTACCGGGGGCTGTGGCGCGAGCTGCGCTCCGGCGCCTCTGTGGTGGTCCACGACTGCGGCACCCAGTCGTGGGTGCGGGCCCTGCTGGCCGCCGCCGCCCGGCAGCGGGGCCGGTCCCTGCACCTGCTGCTGCTCGACACCACCCCCGAGGAGGCCCTGGCCGGGCAGGCGGCGCGGGGCCGCCGGGTGTCGGCGTACGCCTTCGCCCGTCACCGGAGCGCGGTCGCCCGCCTCCTGGCCGCGGCCGAATCGGGCCGCCCCCCGCGCGGCTGCGCCACGGTCACCCTGCTGGACCGCCGGGCGGCCTCCGCCCTGAACCGCATCGCCTTCGACGCCTGAGGCGGCGTGTCCGCGGCGAGCCGCCCGCCCCGGCCCGCCACCGGAGGCCGAGGTAGCCTCGGGGCGACATCGGCGCGGAACAGGGAGAGCGGGCGCACATGACGGGCAACGGCTGGCCGGCGAACGAGTTGGAGCAGGTGCTCGGAGCGGTGCTCGGCCGGGCGGACGCCGGCCCGCAGATCCTGGAGGCGCTCGGCCGCAGCCGGGTCTGGGTGCCGCTGCCCCAGGGCGGCGGTCCCGACAGCACCTCCCTCGACCTCCCCACGATGCTGATCGGCGGCGAGGCGTACGTCCCCGTCTACAGCTCGGAGGCCCAGTTCCGCTTCGCCGCCGGCCCCGCCATGGACTTCGCGGTCGCCCCCGCGGTCGAGTTCGCCCGCGGCCTGCCCCCGCAGCTCGGCATCGCCCTGAACCCCGAGGGCGCCGTCGGGGTCCCGCTGTCCCCGGCCGCCGTCGCGGAGCTGTGCCGCACCGGCCGTACCGAGCTCGACGGCCCGGCCGCCGGCGGCCGCGTCCGGCTGTTCGAACCCGACTGGCAGGACGACCCGGTGGACTTCCTCGCCGCCGCCGCCGACGAGTTCAGGGCCACCGGAGCGGTCGCGGCCGCCCACCGCTGCCTCGCCAGCGTCGAGGGCGGCGACCCCCAGCTCTTCATCGGTGTCCGGCTGACGGGATGGGATCCCGAGGCGCGGAACGCCCCGCTGGAGGCGCTCGGCCGCGCCCTGGCCCGCGTACCGGCGCCCTGGCCGGTGCAGCTGATCCTGCTGGACGCCGCCGAGGACCCGGTCACGGACTGGATTCGTGAGCGCGTACGCCCCTTCTACCTGCCGTAGCGCCGCTTAAGCTGGTCGGGACGTGTGGACGACGGGCGGAAGAAGACGAAGAGGGGTACCGGGTGAGTGCGTCAGGCACGGCCGCGGCCGGGCAGGTCGAGCACATGCTGCGCCAGGTGACTCCCGGGCGCTATGAGAGCTACGAGTCATTCCTGCGCGCCCTCGCCGAGGGCAGGCTGTGGATGCTGCTGTGGCAGGGGCAGCCGGGCTCGCCGGACGCCCAGTACGGCGGCATGGAGGTCGAGGGGCTGGGCTACGCCCCCTGCGTGACCTCCCCGCAGGAGCTGGCCGCGAGCGGCTGGAACCGCGGCTACGAGGTCGTCACCGGCCGGGACATCGCCCGCGCCCTGTACCCGGACCGCTGGGGGCTGTGGGTCAACCCGCACGCCCAGGGCGGCGGCCTCGGCGTGCCGTGGGCCGACCTGCGCCGGGTTGCCACCGGCCTGGACCGGATGCCCGCGGGGCCGCTGCGGCTGTCCGAGCCGGCTCTGGAACTCCCGCAGTTCTACGGGCTGCTGACCCAGCACGCGCACCGGACGCCGGCCGTGAGGTCGCTGCGCCGCGCCTGGGTGCAGCCCTCGCTCGGGTCGGCGTACCTCGCGGTGGGACTGGACCTGTACGACGCCTCGGCGCCCGCGCTGGAATCCGTACGGGAGATGATGCGCCAGTCGGTCGGCGCCGTGCCCGAGGGAGTTCCGGTGTGCACGGTCGCGCTGGCGGACGAGCACGATCCGGTGGCGATGTGGCTGCGTGCGCAGACCCGGCCCTTCTACGACCGCGAGGGGCAGGCGGCCGCCTACTGAGCCGCTCCAGGGGCTCCGGGGGCGCGTTCCCCGAGCTGCCTACAGGGATTTCCCGGGTGCGCCCGGACCCTGAGACGGACCCGTCCGACGGACACCGGGCCGCCGGGAACCATGGTTCCCGGCGGCTTCGCCTTGTCCGGATATCGCCGCAGACGGGCGTCCAATTGACGCGGTACTCCACTGAGTTGGCCTTGATGTCCGTTTGCGTACCGAACGGACGGTCTTGCTCCGCTGAGCCGTCAGCGGAGTCCGGATAACGGGAACCACGGCCTCAGATCACGGTTGCGCATCCATTCATCTGCGGGTCTGGCGGCTGGTCGAGCGCCCGATGAAGACTCCCCACCCAAGAGCCGGTCAGTCCTCGCGGACGCGGTTCGGCACGTGGTTCCGCCGTTCGTCCCGACACGGCGCACCCGTACTTCCCGCACCTCAGCCGCACCGCACCGCCCGCACCGCACCCTGCTCCACCCACAGCACGGCCGCACCGCCAGCACTGCCAGCACCTCGCACCTCGTACGCGTTCACGTGCCCCGAGCACTCGAGCGCCACTCCGCACCAACGCCGCCACAGCGGCGGGCATGGGCCGACCCACCCGTCGGCCGAGAGGGGTCCCCACCACGATGACGGCACCACTGCACGACACGAGCGCGGAAACACCCGCACCCGTGTCCGTAGCCGACGTCCCTGCCAAGGCCATCGAAGGCCGCTCGCCCGGCCGCATCGCCTGGATGCGGCTCAAGCGCGACAAGGTCGCGCTGACCGGCGGCGTGATCGTGATCCTCCTGATCCTGGTGGCGGTCTTCGCGCCGCTGATCGTGAACCTGCTGGGCCACGACCCCAACGAGTTCCACGAGGACATGATCGACCCGGACCTGGGCACGCCGCTCGGCTCCTTCGGCGGCATCAGCTCCGACTTCCTGCTGGGCGTCGAACCGACCAACGGGCGCGACGTGTTCAGCCGGATCGTCTACGGCGCCCGCATCTCGCTGGTCGTCGCCTTCCTGGCGGCCTTCGTCTCGGTCGTCCTCGGCAGCCTCCTGGGCGCCCTCGCCGGCTTCCTCGGCGGCTGGGTGGACGGGATCATCAGCCGCCTGATGGACCTGCTGCTGGCCTTCCCGCAGCTGCTGTTCACCATCGCCCTGGTCTCCGTCGTCCCCAACTCCTTGTGGGGGTTCGAGGGTTCGGGCGTCCGCATGGGCGTGCTCATCCTCGTCATCGGCTTCTTCGGCTGGCCGTACATCGGCCGCATCGTCCGGGGCCAGACGATCTCCCTGCGTGAACGCGAGTACGTCGAGGCCGCGCGCAGCCTCGGAGCCGGCCGCGGCTACATCCTGATCAAGGAGCTGCTGCCGAACCTGGTCGCGCCGATCCTCGTCTACGCCACGCTGATCATCCCGACCAACATCCTGACCGAGGCGGCCCTCAGCTTCCTGGGCGCCGGCGTGAAGCCGCCCACCGCTTCGTGGGGAAAGATGCTCTCCGACGCCGTCCCCATCTACCAGGACGACCCCATGTACATGGTGGTCCCCGGCATGACGATCTTCATCACCGTCCTGGCGTTCAACCTCTTCGGGGACGGGCTGCGTGACGCACTCGACCCCAAGGGCAGCTGAACCGCTTCTTCGATTCACCACCTATGGAGGTTGGACAACCGTGATCCGCAGAAAGCAGGCTCTCGCGATCACCGCCGTGATCGCCGCCCTCTCGATGACCGCCGCGTGCGGTGGCAACGGGGACAAGAAGGCCGAGAACAAGGCCGACGGCGACAGCGGCAAGGGTTACAGCGGTGCCGCCACCGCCGTGATCAACCCCTCGGAGGACAAGGGCGGCGAGCTCAAGCTCTGGTCCCCGCAGGACGTCGACTACCTCGACCCGGCGCGCGCCTACTACGGCTTCGTGTGGAACATGCAGCGGCTCTACGTCCGCAGCCTGCTCGCCTACGACGCCAAGCCGGGCAAGGACGGCACCAAGGTGGTCCCGGACCTCGCCGAGGCCCTGCCGGTCATCAGCAACGACGGCAAGACGTACACCCTCAAGCTCAAGGAGGGGGTGAAGTTCGAGGACGGTACGCCGATCACCTCGAAGGACATCAAGTACGGCATCGAGCGCGTCTTCGCCCAGGACGTCCTGTCCGGCGGCCCGACCTACCTGATCGACCTCCTGGACCAGGGCCAGAAGTACCCCGGCCCGTACAAGGACACGGACCCCAACAAGATGGGTCTGAAGACGGTCGAGACGCCGGACGACCGGACGATCGTCTTCAACCTGGCGAGCGCCAACTCGGACTTCAGCTACCTGCTGGCCATGCCGTCCTCCTCGCCGGTCCCGATGGGCAAGGACACGGGCGCGACCTACACCAACAAGCCGATGTCGACCGGTCCTTACAAGGTCGAGAGCTTCACCGCCGGCAAGGGCGCGACCTTCGTCCGCAACGAGAACTGGGACCCGAAGACGGACCCGATCCGCAAGGGTCTGCCGGACAAGGTCTCCTTCACGGTCACCACCAACCCGGACGACATGGACCAGCGCCTGCTCTCGGGCGACATCGACATGGCCGTCGACGGCACCGGTGTCCAGCAGGCCGCGAAGAACAAGATCCTTAAGGACGCGAACCTCAAGAAGAACGCGGACAACCCCTTCACGGGCTACATCCGCTACTTCGCCTTCCCGCAGACGGTCGCGCCGTTCGACAACATCGAGTGCCGCAAGGCCGTCATCTACGCGGCCGACCCGAAGTCCCTCCAGACCGCCCGCGGCGGCCCGACCAGCGGTGACCTCGGCGCGAACATGCTGCCGGCCGGCGTCCCCGGCTCGGACAAGAGCTACGACCCCTTCGGTCTGACGAAGGGCAAGCCGCAGGAGGCCAAGGCCAAGGAGGCCCTCAAGGCCTGTGGCAAGCCCGACGGCTTCGAGACCACCATCGCGGTGCGCAACAACCGCGCCCCCGAGGTGAAGACGGCCGAGTCCCTCCAGGCCTCCCTCGCCAAGGTCGGCATCAAGGCGACGATCGACCAGTTCGACGGCAAGCTCTCCTCCTCCACGATCGGTTCGCCCGAGAACGTGAAGAAGAAGGGCTACGGCATCATCGTCATGGGCTGGGGCGCCGACTACAACTCCGGCGCGGGCTTCCTGCAGCCGCTGGTCGACGGATCGTTCATCCTGCCGAACGGCAACAACAACTACACCGAGGTCAACGACCCCGAGATCAACGGCCTGTTCGACAAGGCCGCTGCCGCCCCCTCTCCGGAGGCCGCCGCCCCGTTCTACGGGGAGATCAACAAGAAGGTCATGGACAAGGCGCTCTACCTGCCGATCAACTTCGACAAGGCGCTCGTCTACCACAACCCGCGCCTGACGAACGTCTTCTTCAACGAGTCCTTCGGCAAGATCGACCTCGCCACCGTGGGCATCGCGCAGAAGTAGCAGGAGCACAGAAGTAGCAGGCTGCCCGGCGATGAGCCGGGCAGCCGGGCAGCCCGGCCGACCGCCGGGCAGGCAACCGCAACTCAGCACGTAAGTAAGTGCCTTCACCGCACATGCGCTAGTCCGAAGGGCAGGTGAAGGCCGCAGGCGCTGGCCGCCGCCCCCACGAGGGGCGGCGGCCAACAGCCCCGGGCGGCCGACTGCAGTGCTCGTCTACCTCATACGGCGGCTGTTCAACGTCGCCGCCACGCTGCTGGTGGTCTCCTTGGTCACCTTCGGCATCTTCTTCGCGGTCCCGAAGCTGACCGGCAGCGATCCCGCGCTCATGTACGCCGGCCGGGAGACCAACGAGACCGCCCTGGCGGGCATCCGCGTCAAGATGGGCTTCGACAAGCCCATCTCCGAGCAGTACCTGCTCTTCGTCAAGGGCATCTTCGCCGGCCGCGACTACGACGGCGGCACCGAGATCACCCACTGTGCGGCTCCCTGCTTCGGCTACTCCTTCAAGACCGAGGCGCCCGTCTGGGAGACCATGATGGACCGCATCCCGGTCACCCTCTCGCTCGCCCTCGGGGCGGCCGTGATCTGGGTGATCGCCGGTGTGGCCACGGGCGTGATCTCCGCCCTCAAGCGCCGCACCGCCATCGACCGCACCGTCATGGTCGGCGCGCTCGCCGGCGTCTCCCTGCCGATCTTCTTCACCGGCATGGTGGCCCCCGCGATCTTCGTCTACAGCCTCGGCTGGCTGGACGTCTCCAACTACAAACCCCTCACCGAGGATCCGCTGGCCTGGCTCAACAGCCTGATCCTGCCCTGGGTCACCCTCGCCTTCCTCTTCGCCGCCACCTACGCGCGCATCACCCGCGCGACCATGCTGGAGGTGCTCGGCGAGGACTACATCCGCACCGCCCGGGCCAAGGGACTCAAGGAGTCCGTGGTCATCCGCAAGCACGCCCTGCGCTCCACGCTCACCCCGGTCGTCACGATGTTCGGCCTCGACCTCGGCGGGCTCCTCGGCGGCGCCGTGCTCACCGAGACCACCTTCAACTTCCAGGGCCTCGGGACGGCGGCCGTCGCCGCCATCGGCGCCGGCGACCTCCCCGTGATCATGGGGGTCACCCTGCTCGCCGCGCTGTTCGTGGTGATGGCCAACCTGATCGTGGACCTGCTGTACGCCGTCATCGACCCGCGCGTGAGGCTGACGTGACCAAGAACGATTCCGACCAGCCGGCCTTCGTGCCCGAGCAGGGCGGCGCGCGCGACGCGGCCCCCTTCCTCTCCGTGCGCGACCTCAAGGTCCACTTCCCGACCGACGACGGCCTGGTGAAGTCCGTCGACGGCCTCACCTTCGACCTGGAGCGCGGGAAGACCCTCGGCATCGTCGGCGAATCCGGCTCCGGCAAGTCGGTGACCTCGCTGGCCATCATGGGCCTGCACCGCACCGGCAACGCGCGCAGCCGCCCGCACATCTCGGGCGAGGTGGTGCTCGACGGCGAGGACCTGGTCAGCGCCGACGCCGACCACGTACGCCGGCTGCGCGGCCGCAAGATGGCGATGGTCTTCCAGGACCCGCTGTCCGCGATGCACCCGTACTACTCGGTCGGCAAGCAGATCGTCGAGGCGTACCGGACCCACCACGACGTGGACAAGAAGAAGGCCCGCGCCCGCGCCGTCGAGATGCTCGACCGCGTCGGCATCCCGGAGCCCCACCAGCGCGTGGACGCGTACCCCCACGAGTTCTCCGGCGGCATGCGCCAGCGCGCGATGATCGCGATGGCGCTCGTCAACAACCCCGAACTGCTCATCGCGGACGAGCCGACCACCGCCCTGGACGTCACCGTCCAGGCGCAGATCCTCGACCTGATCCGCGACCTCCAGAAGGAGTTCGGCTCCGCGGTCATCATGATCACGCACGACCTCGGCGTGGTCGCCGAGATGGCCGACGAGATCCTCGTGATGTACGGCGGCCGGTGCGTCGAGCGCGGCACCGCGGAGAAGGTGTTCTACGAACCCCGCCACCCCTACACCTGGGGACTGCTCGGCTCCATGCCGCGCATCGACCGCGACCAGACCGAGCGGCTGATCCCGGTCAAGGGCTCGCCGCCCAGCCTCATCAACATCCCGAGCGGCTGCGCGTTCAACCCCCGGTGCCCCTACGCCGACGTGCCCAAGGGGGGCATCACCCGCACCCAGCGGCCCGAGCTGACCCAGGACGACAGCCGGCACTGGTCCGCCTGCCACATGTCGCAGGAGGAGCGGACCCGGATCTGGACCGAAGAGATTGCGCCGAAGCTGTGACGGACATGAAGAAGGACACCGCCGCCCAGGACCCCGCCGAGGGCTCCGCCCCGGGCTCCGGGACCGTCACCGAGGCGGAACCGCTGCTGAAGGTGACGGGCCTGGTCAAGCACTTCCCCATCAACAAGGGGCTGCTGCGCCGCGAGACCACCGCCGTCAAGGCCGTGGACGGCATCGACTTCGACGTCCGGCGCGGTGAGACCCTCGGCGTGGTCGGCGAGTCCGGCTGCGGCAAGTCGACGATGGGCCGCCTCATCACCCGCCTGCTGGAACCGAGCAGCGGCCGCATCGAGTTCGAGGGCAAGGACATCACGCACCTGAGCGTGGCGGGCATGCGCCCGCTGCGCCGCGACGTGCAGATGATCTTCCAGGACCCGTACGGCTCGCTGAACCCCCGGCACACGGTCGGCGCGATCGTCTCGGCCCCCTTCAAGCTCCAGGGCGTCACCCCCGAGGGCGGCATCAAGGCGGAGGTCCAGCGGCTGCTCGCCCTCGTCGGCCTGAACCCGGAGCACTACAACCGCTACCCGCACGAGTTCTCGGGCGGCCAGCGCCAGCGCATCGGCATCGCGCGCGCCCTGGCGCTCAAGCCGAAGCTGGTCGTCGCCGACGAGCCGGTCTCCGCGCTCGACGTGTCGATCCAGGCGCAGGTGGTGAACCTGCTGGACGACCTCCAGGAGGAGCTCGGCCTGACGTACGTGATCATCGCGCACGACCTGTCGGTCATCCGGCACGTCTCGGACCGCATCGCGGTGATGTACCTCGGCAAGATCGTGGAGCTGGCCGACCGCAAGTCGCTGTACGAGTCGCCGATGCACCCGTACACGAACGCGCTGCTCTCCGCCGTCCCGGTACCGGACCCGAGGCGGCGCGGCGCGAAGAGCGGCCGCATCCTGCTCAAGGGCGACGTGCCCTCGCCGATCTCCCCGCCGGCCGGGTGCCGCTTCCACACGCGGTGCTGGAAGGCGACGGAGCTGTGCGCGAAGCAGGACCCGCCGCTGGTCGCCCTCAAGCCGGGCCACCAGGCGGCCTGCCACCACCCGGAGAACGCCCCGGCCGCGTCTTCCTGACACCCCGCCCGCGCGGCGCGGCGCCGGCTCCGTGGCCTCGCGCCCGCCGCGCCGCTCGGGTGGTTCGGCGCAGGGGTGCCACTCCGGCGTCGCGCCGCCGCGGCACCGGAGCCGGTCCGGCGGGCGCGGGCGGCGTCGGGGCCCCCGGGGCGTCGGGGCCGTGCAGGCCCCCCGCCCCGCGCTTCGGCTTCGCGCTGCGGCCCCGGCGGGCGGTGGCTTCGTGGCGGGCGACAATGGCGGGGTGCTCCACGATCTCTTCCCGCCCGGCATCCAGCACGTCCTGGACCTCGCGGGCATCTTCGTCTTCGCCACCGCCGGCGCCCTCCTCGCGGTCCGCAAGAACTTCGACGTCTTCGGCATCGCCGTCCTCGCCCTCGTGACCGCCCTCGGCGGCGGTCTCCTGCGCGACCTCTGCATCGGCGCCGTCCCGCCCGCCGCCTTCAGCGAGCTCAGCTTCTTCGTCACGCCCCTGATCGCCGCCGCGCTCGTCTTCTTCCTCCACCCCGAGGTCCAGCGCATCAACCGGGCCATCAACGTCTTCGACGCCGCCGGCCTCGGCCTGTTCTGCGTGTCGGGCACCACCAAGGCCTACGAGTACGGCCTCGGCCTGACGTCCTCCGCCGCGCTCGGCGTGGCCACCGCCGTCGGCGGCGGTGTGCTGCGCGACGTACTGGCCAACGAGGTGCCGTCGCTGCTGCGCGACCGCGAGATGTACGCCGTGCCCGCCGTCGTGGGCGCCGCCATGGTGGCCGTCTTCATCAGCTTCGAGGTGCTGAACCCCTTCACGACCGCGCTCGCGACCGTCACCACCTTCGTGCTGCGCCTGCTCGCGATGCGGTACCACTGGCGGGCCCCGCTGGCCTGGAACCGGCGCTCCTCGGTGGCCGAAGAGCCATAGTTCCGTCCCCCAAACAAAAGCTACCGCTTAGTAGCTTGCCGGTGTACCGTCGTCGGCATGTCTTACGCAGCGGCCCAGGCCTCCATCGGCGACAGCGAATTCGACCGCGACACCACCATCACCGCCCGCGCGGGCGAGCCCGGGGTGTACGACGCGGAGCTGTCCGCCGGCTGGACGATCATCACCGCCGTCAACGGCGGCTATCTGCTGGCCCTGGTCGGCCGGGCCCTCGCGGCGGCCCTGCCGCACCCGGACCCCTTCACCGTCTCCGCCCACTACCTCACCTCCTCCGTGCCCGGCCCCGCCGTGATCCGCACCCAGGTGGTCCGCGTCGGCCGCACCCTCTCCACCGGCCAGGCCTCGCTGTTCCAGTACGACGAGAACGGCGCCGAGATCGAGCGCATCCGCGTCCTCGCCTCGTACGGCGACCTCGCCGCCCTCCCCGACACCGTGCACACGGTGGCGCGGCCGCCGGTGATGCCCGCGTACGAGGACTGCCTCGGCCCCGAGGCCGGCCCGGCCCCCATCCCCGGGAGCAGCGCCATCGTGGACCGGCTCCGCCTGCGACTGGACCCGGCGACGGCGGGCTGGGCGGTCGGAGCGCCGTCCGGCAAGGGCGAGATGCGGGCCTGGTTCGAACTGGCCGACGGCCGCGACGCCGACCCGCTGTCGCTGCTGCTCGCGGTGGACGCACTGCCGCCGACCGCTTTCGACCTCGGCCTGCTCGGGTGGGCCCCCACCGTGGAGCTCACCACGCACATCCGCCACCGCCCGGCCCCGGGCCCGCTGCGGGTGGGCATCGTCACCCGCAACCTGGCCGGCGGCTTCCTGGAGGAGGACGCCGAGGTCTGGGACTCGGCCGACCGCCTGGTCGCCCAGTCCCGCCAGCTGGCGCGCGCCCCGCGCTGACGCGAGGGGCCCCGGCCCCGGTTCCCGGAACCGGGGCCGGCGCCTTTCGGGGTCACGGCGCCCGCGCGCACCCCGGGCGGGAGCCGCCGGGGCAGGGGGCTCGTAGAATCAAAAAATCATGGCCTACCTCGACCACGCCGCGACCACGCCGATGCTCCCGGAAGCCGCTGCGGCGATGACCGCGCAGTTCGCCGCCACCGGAAACGCGTCCTCCCTGCACGCCGCCGGCCGCCGGGCCCGCCGTACCGTCGAGGAGGCCCGCGAGGCCCTCGCCGAGGCCCTCGGCGCGCGCCCGAGCGAGGTGGTCTTCACCGCGGGCGGCACCGAGGCCGACAACCTCGCCGTCAAGGGCCTCTACTGGGCCCGGCGCGACGCCGACCCGGCCCGCACCCGCGTCCTCGCCAGCCCCGTCGAGCACCACGCCGTCCTGGACGCCGTGCACTGGCTCGCCGAGCACGAAGGGGCCGAGGTCGAGTACCTCCCCGTCGACCGCTACGGCCGCGTGCACCCCGAGGACTTCCGGGCGGCGGTCGAGCGCGACCCCGACGGCGTCGCCCTCGCCACGGTGATGTGGGCCAACAACGAGATCGGCACCGTCATGCCGGTCCGTGAACTCGCCGCCATCGCCGGGGAGCACGGCGTACCCCTGCACTCCGACGCCGTCCAGGCCTTCGGGCAGCTCGACGTCCGCTTCGGCGACAGCGGCCTCGCCGCCATGACCGTCAGCGGCCACAAGGTGGGCGGCCCCTACGGGATCGGCGCCCTGCTCCTGGGCCGCGATCAGAGCCCCGTCCCCGTCCTGCACGGCGGCGGCCAGGAGCGGCACGTCCGCTCCGGCACCCTCGACGTACCGGCCATCGCCGCCTTCGCGGTGGCGGCCGTACTCGCCGCCGAGCGGCGCGAGCGCTTCGCCGCCGAGGTCGGAGCCCTGCGCGACGAGCTCATCGCGGCCGTGCTGGCCGCCGTCCCCGACGCCGTCCTCGGCGGCGACCCCGAGGACCGGCTCCCGGCCAACGCCCACTTCAGCTTCCCCGGCTGCGAGGGAGACTCCCTGCTGCTGCTCCTGGACGCGCAGGGCATCGAGTGCTCCACCGGCTCCGCCTGCACCGCGGGCGTCGCCCAGCCCAGCCACGTCCTGCTGGCGGCGGGCACCGACCCGCGGCTGGCCCGCGGCACCCTGCGGTTCTCCCTCGGCCACACCTCCACGAAGGAGGACGTCGCCGCGGTGGCCGCCGCCATCGGCCCCGCCGTGGAACGCGCCCGCACGGCCGGCCTCAGCTAGGCCGCGGGCTTCACCCAGGGCAGAACGCCGCTCCCTTCCCCCGGCGCCCGGGGTCCCTAGGCTGAAGGGGTGAGCACTCATGCGCCCGACGGGTCCCGCGTCATCCCCCTGCGCCCGCACACCTCACCGCCCGGTTCCGGCGGGGCGGTCCGCGCCCCGCAGCGGCCGGCGCCGGCCTCCCCGGCACCCGCGCCGGGCGAACCGCTGTGGCGCCACCTCGTCGGTGACGTGCTGCGGCGCGAGCGGCTCGCCCAGGAGCGGACGCTGAAGGACGTGGCGGAGGCGGCCCGGATCTCGATGCCGTACCTGTCGGAGCTGGAGCGCGGACGCAAGGAGGCCTCCTCCGAGGTGCTCGCGGCCGCCGCCCGCGCCCTCGGGCTGGGCCTGGCCGACCTGCTCTCCCTCGCCACGGACGAACTGACCCGGCACGACCGGAGCCGGGCCGGCGGGCGCCGTCCCTCGCCGACGGCGCGGTACGACTCCCTCTGCCTCGCCGCCTGACCGGACGACGGCCGGCCGGTCAGGCGGGCGCGCCCGTCGCGGACGGCACGCGCGGGGCGCGGGGTCAGGCGAACGCGAACCGCCGGCTCAGCACCTCGTCGGCGAGCCCGTAGGCCACGGCCTCCTCGGCGGTCAGCACCTTCTCCCGGTCCATGTCCGCGCGCAGCGCCGCCACGTCGTGGTGCGTGTGCCGGGACAGGACCTCCTCCACCTGTGAGCGGATGCGGACCATCTCCTTGGCCGCGAGGCTGAGGTCGGAGACCGTCCCCTGCCGGCCGTTGCTGGCCGGCTGGCCGAGCAGCACCCGCGCGTGCCGGAGCACGAACCGTCGCCCGGGATCGCCGCCGGCCAGCAGCACCGCCGCCGTGGACGCCGCCTGACCGACGCAGAACGTGGAGATCGGAGCCTGCACGAACGTCATCGTGTCGTAGATCGCCATCAGCGAAGTGAACGATCCGCCGGGCGAGTTGAGGTAGATCGAGATCTCCCGCTCCGGATCGGCCGACTCCAGGTGCAGGAGTTGCGCGATGACCACATTGGCGACCCCGTCGTCCATCTCGGTGCCGATGAAGACGATCCGCTCGTTCAGCAGCCGGCTGAAGACGTCGTAGGACCGCTCGCCCTGCGCCGTGCGCTCGATGACATAGGGAACCGTGTACGACCCCATGTCACAGCCCCGCCCGTCGGCGCGACGCGGCCGGGCGGATGTCGGCGAGCGACTCCACCACCCGGTCCACGATCCCGTACTCCCTGGCCTGTTCGGCCGTGAACCAGCGGTCCCGGTCGCCGTCCCGCGCGATCGTCTCCTCGCTCTGGCCGGTGTGCTCGGCGGTGATCCGCTCGACGGCCTCTTTGGTGTACCGGAGGTTCTCCGCCTGGATCTCGATGTCAGCGGCGGTGCCGCCGATGCCCGCCGAGGGCTGGTGCATCATGATCCGCGCGTTCGGCAGCGCGAACCGCTTGCCGGGCGCCCCCACGGTCAGCAGGAACTGCCCCATGCTCGCGGCGAAGCCCATCGCCAGCGTCGAGACGTCGTTCGGGATCAGCCGCATGGTGTCGTAGATGGCGAGGCCCGCGGTCACCGACCCGCCGGGGCTGTTGACGTACAGGCTGATGTCGGTGCGCGGGTCCTCCGCCGACAGGAGCAGCAGCTGCGCGCACACCCGGTTGGCCGACACGTCGTCGACCTGGGTGCCGAGGAGCACGATCCGCTGGGCGAGCAGCTGCGCCGCGAGGTGGTCGTCGAAGGGGCTGGGCGGTGTGCCGCCCTCCTCGGCGCGGGGCGGGAGCGTGATGAGTGGCATCGTCTGTTCTCCTTGTCCGGACGCGGAAACCGTCGGCTCCACTCTTGACCCCGAAAGCCCCCCGCACGCGGTTCCTCTGCCCGCCGCAGATTCGCCAGGAGCAGAGGTGACGGACGGTCACCGCCGGCGCGGAGAGATGGAGTTCGCCCGTCGGCGGGGCCTTAGCCTCTGTGGATGCGCCCCATGGACCACAGAGACGTCGACCAGGCCGTCGCCGAGATGCTGCGCGTCCTCGGCCCGCACGACACGGAGGACTGGGCGGGGCCGGCGGGCCCGCTGGAGTGGAGCTGCTGGACGACGGCGGCCCACGTCGCGCACGACCTGCTGGCCTACGCCGGGCAGGTGGCCGCCCGCCCCGCCGAGGCCTACCTGCCCTTCGACCTGACCGTCCGGGCGGACGCGTCACCGCGCGAGGTACTCCAGGTGGTCGCCGCCGGCGGGGCGCTGCTCAGCGGTGCACTCGCCCTGGCCGGCCCGGACGTGCGGGCCTGGCACTGGGGGCCGACCGACCGGACCGGGTTCGCGGCGATGGGTGTGGCCGAGGTCCTGCTGCACACCCACGACATCGCGCGGGGGCTACGGGTCCGGTGGCTGCCTCCGGCGCCGATGTGTTCCTCGGTGGTCCGCCGGCTCTTCCCCGATGCCCCGCCGGGCGATCCGGCACAGGTGCTCCTCTGGTGCACGGGCCGGGGCGAGCTGGCCGGACGGCCACGCCGTACCTCGTGGACCTGGCAGGCCGCCCTGTCCCCCTGACCGGCTGCCCTTGGGAGCCGCGTCAGTCCCAGGAGTTGAAGAGCAGCCCGCCCAGGGTGTCGATCTCGTACGCGCGGACCTGGCGCCACTCGGCCCGGGCGAGCGCCGAGGTGTCCACGTCGCCGAGGCGCGCGGTCAGTGTCCCGGTGCTCAGGACGGTGAAGCCCGCGTCGGTGAAGACCCCGGACCAGGGCGGCGGGGGGAGGAAGCCGTCCCGGTACCAGTCCCGGCGCTGTCCCGCGAAGGCGATCCAGGGGTGGTGCGCGTGGCACAGGACGACGGCCGGTGCCGCCCCGCCGGTCACGCACCCGGTGTGGAAGGTACGCGGGTACGCCCGGGCCTCGACCTCGCCCACCGTGCCCCCGGCGGCCCGCGCCGCGGCGTACAGGGCCGTACGGAAGGCGGACAGGCCGGTCTCCGGAAGCGGGCCGTCCTGCGGCCGGACGAAGCCCGTCGCGCCCGGCGGCAGCGAGAACGCCCACCGCCTCTCCCCAGAGCGCCTCACGCCGGCAGCTGCGCGCGCACGAGCGCGATGTAGCGGTTCCAGTCCCAGTGCGGGCCGGGATCGGTGTGGTCGGCGCCCGGGACCTCGTTGTGACCCAGGATGTGCTTGCGGTCCGCCGGTATGCCGTACCTCCGGCAGATGTCGGCGGCCAGCCGGGCCGAGGCCGCGTACATGGCGTCGGTGAAGTCCTTGGGCCGGTCGACGAAGCCCACGTGCTCTATCCCGACGCTGCGCTCGTTCATCCGGCGGTTGGCCGCGTGGAAGGCCACGTCCAGCTCGCGCACCATCTGCTCCACATGGCCGTCCTGGCGCACGATGTAGTGCGCCGACGCCTTGTGCCACGGGTTCCTGAAGGCGTCCACCGAGGACTCGAAGCCGCCCTGTGTGACATGGACGACGATCCGGTCCACCCGGTAGTCGTCGGGCCGGTCCGCCAGCCGCCAGTTCGCCGGCGAGGCCGCCGTCCAGCTCGCCCCCGCGTGGTCGAGCTCGCCCTCCTTGCGCGGCTTGGACACCCCCGGCAGCAGCCACCGGGCCCGCGCGATCTCGTCCCGGGCCACCACCCCCGCCGCCGCGAGGACTCCCAGCCCGCCCAGGAGCACCGCCCGCCGGGTCCGGCGCGGGCGCTTCTCCGCCTGTTCGCTCATGTGATCCACCCCCCACAGCCGATAACGCGCTGTGACCCCGTCCGGTTCCCCGTACCCTGGACGGTGCTATGACTGAGAACCTGCCGCGCACCGCCCGCCCCCTCCGCGTCCTGGCCGCCATGTCCGGCGGTGTGGACTCCGCCGTCGCCGCCGCCCGCGCGGTCGAAGCCGGGCACGACGTCACCGGGGTCCACCTGGCGCTCTCCGCGAACCCCCAGTCCTTCCGGACCGGCGCCCGCGGCTGCTGCACCATCGAGGACTCCCGCGACGCCCGCCGCGCGGCCGACGTCATCGGCATCCCCTTCTACTGCTGGGACCTCGCCGACCGCTTCCGCGAGGACGTCGTCGAGGACTTCATCGCCGAGTACGAGGCCGGCCGCACCCCGAACCCGTGCCTGCGCTGCAACGAGAAGATCAAGTTCGCGGCGCTGCTCGACAAGGCCCTCGCCCTCGGCTTCGACGCGGTCTGCACCGGCCACTACGCCACCATCGTCGAGAACGCCGACGGCTCCCGCGAGCTGCACCGCGCCTCCGACATGGCCAAGGACCAGTCGTACGTCCTCGGCGTCCTCGACGAGAAGCAGCTGGCCCACGCCCTCTTCCCGCTCGGCGACACGATCACCACCAAGGACGAGATCCGCGCCGAGGCCGAGCGGCGCGGCCTGGCCGTCGCGAAGAAGCCCGACAGCCACGACATCTGCTTCATCGCCGACGGCGACACCCAGGGCTTCCTCGCCCAGCGCCTCGGCAGGGCCGAGGGCGACATCGTCGACGAGACCGGCGCCAAGGTCGGCACCCACGAGGGGGCCTTCGGGTTCACCATCGGCCAGCGCAAGGGCCTGCGCATCGGCCACCCGGCCCCCGACGGCAAGCCCCGCTACGTCCTCGACATCTCCCCGGTGAACAACACCGTCACCGTCGGCCCCGTCGAGGCCCTCGACGTCACCGCCCTCACCGCGATCCGCCCCCGCTGGTGCGGCTCCACCCCCGCCGCCCCCGGCACCTACACCGCGCAGCTGCGCGCCCACGGGGGCGAGACCGAGGTCTTCGCCGAGGTCGTGGACGGCGAGCTGCGCGTCTCCTTCACCGAGCCCGTCCGCGGCGTGGCCCCCGGCCAGGCGATCGTCCTCTACGACGACACCCGCGTGGTCGGCTCCGCCACCATCGCGACGACGACGCGCACGGCCGCCGTCTGACAGCGGCGGATCAGACCACCGTCAGGACGATCTTGCCGGTGGTCCGGCCGCGCTCGCCGATCTCGTGGGCCTTCGCGGCCTCCGCCAGCGGCAGCACCGTCTCGACCAGCGGCTTGAGCAGGCCCCGGTCCGCCAGGGCCGCGATCTCCTCGAGCCCCTTCAGGTCGGGCTCCACCAGGACCCACGACGCGCGCACCCCGTCCGCCGCGGCCGGTACCGAGTCCGGACCCGGGAGCGAGACCAGGTGGCCGCCGGGCTTGAGCACCTTCAGCGAGCGCTCGGCGACCTCGCCGCCCAGGGCGTCCAGGACCACGTCCACCTCGGAGACCGCCTCGGCGAAGTCGCCGGTCCGGTAGTCGACCAGCTCGTCGGCGCCCAGCTCGCGCAGCAGGCCGTGCTTGGCGCCGCTGGCCGTGCCGATCACGTACGCCCCGCGCGCCTTGGCGATCTGGACCGCCAGGTGGCCGACCCCGCCCGCCGCCGCGTGCACCAGCACGCGCTGCCCGGCCGTGACCCCGGCGGTGTCGACCAGCGCCTGCCAGGCGGTCAGCGCCGCCAGCGGCAGCGCGGCCGCCTGCACGTGGCCCAGGGAGGCGGGCTTGCGGGCGAAGTGCCGGGCCGGGGCGGCGACGTACTCGGCGTAGCCGCCCGCCTGGCGGGGGAAGCTCGGCATGCCGTACACCTCGTCGCCCGGCCGGTACAGCGTCACGCCCGGGCCCACCGCCTCGACGGTGCCGGAGACGTCCCAGCCGACGATCGGCACCTCGCCCCAGGCGATCAGGGCGCCACTGGCCCGGGTCTTCCAGTCGACCGGGTTCACACCGGCCGCGTGGACCCGGACCAGGATCTCGCCCAGGCCGGGCTCCGGGCGGTCGACCTCCCGCTCGACCAGGGTCTCGGGGCCGCCCCATCCGTTCACGACGATCGCGCGCATCTCTGTCTTCCTCATTCCACGGGATTCCGTCCGGTACCGGGCTCTCCCCGGCGACACGTCCCACACTCGGACATCCCGGCACCCCGCGGTATTGGCCGGATGGCCAGGGTGTGACAAGATCCGGCCATGGACAGCGCGCGGAAGACGACAGCGCGGGCCGCGGCCGGCGGAGGCCCCCACCGGGTCGCGGTGCTCGCCCTGCCGGGCGTACCCCCCTTCGAGCTGGGCATCCCCTCCCGCGTCTTCGGCAGCGCCGTGGACGCCGCCGGGCAGCCCCTGTACGAGGTCACCGTCTGCACCGCCGACGGCGGGCCCGTCCTCAGCGACGCCGGGTTCACCGTCCAGCCCGCCGCCGGGCCCGAGGCCCTGGCCGCCGCCGACACCGTGATCCTCCCGCCCACCCACGCCATGCCCGAGCTGGCCCGCGGCGGGCCCCTGCCCCCCGAGGTCACCGCCGCCATCGCCGGGATCCGCCCCGGAACCCGGCTCGTCTCCATCTGCACCGGCTCCTACGTGCTCGCCGCCGCCGGGCTCCTCGACGGCCGCCCCGCCACCACCCACTGGAACCTGGCACCCGAGTTCCGCCGGGCCTACCCCCGCGTCCAGGTCGACGAGGAGGTCCTCTTCGTCGACGACGGCGACGTCCTGACCTCCGCCGGCGTCGCCGCCGGCGTCGACCTGTGCCTGCACCTGGTCCGCCGTGACCACGGGACCGCCGTCGCCAACCGGGCCGCCCGCATGTGCGTCGTACCGCCCTGGCGCGACGGCGGACAGGCCCAGTACATCGACCGCCCCGTCCCCGCCCCCACGGTCGCCACCACCACCGCCACCCGCGCCTGGGCCCTGGAGCGCCTCGACGAGCCGATCAGCCTCGCCGAACTCGCCGCCCACGCCCGGATGAGCCTGCGCACCTTCACCCGCCGGTTCCGCGACGAGGTCGGCATGACCCCCGTCCAATGGCTCACCGGACAGCGCCTGGAGGTCGCCCGCCAACTGCTGGAGTCCAGCGACCTCCCCGTCGACCTGGTCGCTCACCGCTCCGGCTTCGGCTCCGCCAACTCCCTGCGCCAGCACATGCGCACCGCCTTCGGCGTCTCCCCGATGGCCTACCGGCGCACCTTCGGCCCGCACGCCATGACCCCGGAGGTAATCGCCACCGCCGACGCCCGCTGACAGCATCGGGGCAACGGCCGGGACCGCCCGGCCGAACGGACAGGGGAGACCGACATGACCGCGTACGCCATCGCCCACCTGCGCCGCCCCACCGTCAACGAGGACGTCCTGCGCTACATCGAGGAGATCCAGGCGACCATGGACCCCTTCGGCGGCCGCTTCCTCGTCCACGGCAAGGAGGTCGAGGTCCTCGAAGGCCCCTTCCCCGGCACGGTCGTCGTCATCGGCTTCCCCGACATCGAGCGGGCCCGCGCCTGGTACGCCTCCGACGCCTACCAGGCCATCCTCGCCCTGCGCACCGACCACATCCCCGGCACCGCCGTCCTGGTCGAAGGGGTCCCCGCCGACTACGACGCCACCGGACGGGCCCGCGACCTCCGCGAGGCCGCCGGACTCTGACCCGCCCGGCGGGAGCGGCGGACCGCGGCGGCGGCGGGGCCCGGGCGGATGCGAGCATGGGCCGTATGGCTACTCACCTGATCACCGGCGCCGGATCCGGCATCGGCGCCGCCGTCGCCGCCCGCCTGCACGCCCGCGGCGACGACCTCGTCCTGCTCGCCCGCGACGCCGCCCGCGCCCGGCAGCTCGTCGAGCGCTACCCGGGCGCGCGGACCCTCGTGGGAGACCTCGCGGACCCCGACCGGCTGTCGTGGGCGTTCTCCAAGCAGCCGGTGCCCGAACGGATCGACTCCCTGCTCCACATCGCCGGGATCGTCGACCTCGGACCCGTCGGCGACCTGCGCCCCAAGACCTGGCACCAGCAGCTCAACGTCAACCTGATCGCCCCCGCCGAGGTCACCAGACTGCTGCTGCCCACCCTGCGGGCCTCCAAGGCCACCGTCGTCTTCGTGAACTCCGGCGCCGGCCTCCACGCCCACGCCGAATGGGGGGCCTACGCCGCCTCCAAGCACGGCCTCAAGGCCCTCGCCGACGCGCTGCGCGAGGAGGAGAAGGGCAACGGCGTACGCGTCACCTCCGTCTACCCCGGCCGCACCGCCAGCCCCATGCAGGCCAAGGTCCACTCCCAGGAGGGCAAGGAGTACGACCCCGAGCGCTGGATCGACCCCGAGTCCGTGGCGACGACCATCCTGATGGCCGTCGACCTGCCGCGCGACGCCGAGGTCAACGACCTCTCCGTCAGGCCCGGCCGATGACCGCGGGCGCCACCGGCGTCGGCTCCCTCCCGGGCGGCGACGCCCGCGAGGCCGCCAAGACCGTCACCGGCTCCTTCGAGGACTTCCCGTACCTCCCCGAACTGCCCGCCCGCGGGCCCGGCGCGGACATGATCGGCCGCTCCCTGGGGCTGCTCGTCGACATGTACGCCCACGTCGAGCCCAGCGGCTGGCGGATCAGCGACCGCCCCGGCCGCGACACCCGGCGCGCCCGCTCCTGGCTGGGCGAGGACCTCGACGCCCTCGAGGAGTTCACCCAGGGCTACACCGGCCCGCTGAAGGTCCAGGCCGTCGGCCCGTGGACGCTGGCCACCGCGCTCGAACTGCACGGCGGCGAAGCCGTGCTCCAGGACGCCGGAGCCTGCCGCGACCTCGCCGGCTCCCTCGCCGAGGGTCTGCGCGACCACTTGGCCGACGTGCGCAGGCGCGTCCCGGGCGCAGAGATCGTGCTCCAGTACGACGAGCCGTCGCTCACCGCCGTCCTGCTCGGCCGGGTGCGCTCCGCCAGCGGGTACCGCACCTACCGGGCCGTCGACCGGCAGGTGGTCGAGAGCACCCTGCGCGACCTCTTCGCCGTGCACGACGGTGAGGTCGTCGTGCACTCCTGCGCGCCCGACGTCCCCTTCGCACTGCTGCGCCGGGCCGGCGCCACGGGAGTGTCGTTCGATTTCTCACTGCTCACCGAGCGCGAGGACGACGCCATCGGCGAGGCCGTCGAAGGCGGCCTGAAACTCTTCGCCGGAGTGGTGCCGGGCACCGATGCCCCGTTGTCGGACCCGGGCGGTAGCGTCATGGGTGTCAGGAAGCTCTGGCGCAGGCTGGGACTGGCCCCGGGGACTCTCGCCGAGTCGGTCGTGGTCACCCCGTCGTGCGGTCTGGCGGGCGCCTCGCCCGCGTACGCCCGCGCGGTACAGGCCCATTGCGTCAGGGCGGCGAGGTCGCTCGCCGACAACCCTGAGTGACGGTCGAGGACGGGCCACGGGAGGACACGGCATGGCAGCCGAACAGCAGGACACGGCAGTACCGACGGCGGCGCGCGAGCAGCACCAGCTGCTCGCCGAGCAGATCGAGGAGCACCGCTTCCGGTACTACGTGAACGACGCGCCGGTCGTCAGCGACGCCGAGTTCGACCAGCTGCTGCGCTCGCTGGAGGCCCTGGAGGAGCAGTACCCCGAGCTGCGCACGCCCGACTCGCCCACCCAGAAGGTGGCCGGGGCGTACGAGACCGACTTCGCCTCCGTCGTGCACCGCGAGCGGATGCTCTCCCTCGACAACGCCTTCGACGACGAGGAGCTGTCCGCCTGGGCCGACCGGGTCGCCCGGGACGTGAACACCCCGGACTACCACTACCTGTGCGAGCTCAAGGTGGACGGCCTCGCCGTCAACCTCACCTACGAGAACGGCCGTCTCACCCGCGCCGCCACCCGCGGCGACGGCCGCACCGGTGAGGACATCACGCCCAACGTCCGCACCATCGCCGAGATCCCGGACCGCCTGCGCGGCGACCGGATCCCGGCCCTGGTCGAGATCCGCGGCGAGGTCTACTTCCCGATGGAGAAGTTCGAGGAGCTCAACGCCCGGCTCGTCGAGGCCGACGGCAAGCCCTTCGCCAACCCGCGCAACGCGGCGGCCGGTTCGCTGCGCCAGAAGGACCCGAAGGTCACCGCGACCCGCCCGCTGCACATGGTGGTGCACGGCATCGGAGCCCGTCAGGGCTTCGAGATCGAGCGCCAGTCGCAGGCGTACGAGCTGCTGCGCGAATGGGGCCTGCCCACCGCCCGCCACAACAAGGTCGTCTCCTCCCTGGCCGAGGTCCGCGCGTTCATCGACCACTTCGGCGAGAACCGGCACTCGGTGGAGCACGAGATCGACGGCGTCGTGGTCAAGCTCGACGAGATCGCCCTCCAGGGCCGGCTGGGCTCCACGGCCCGCGCCCCGCGCTGGGCCATCGCCTGGAAGTACGCCCCCGAAGAGGTCAACACCAAGCTCATCGACATCAAGGTCGGCGTCGGGCGCACCGGCCGCGTCACCCCGTACGCCCAGGTGGAGCCGGTGACCGTGGCCGGCTCCGAGGTGGAGTTCGCGACCCTGCACAACCAGGAGGTCGTCAAGGCCAAGGGCGTGCTCATCGGGGACACCGTCGTCCTGCGCAAGGCGGGCGACGTCATCCCCGAGATCCTCGGCCCGGTGGTGGACCTGCGGGACGGCACCGAGCGCGAGTTCGTCATGCCGGCCGAGTGCCCCGTCTGCGGGACGGAGCTGCGCCCGATGAAGGAGGGCGACATCGACGTCCGGTGCCCCAACGCGCAGACCTGCCCCGCGCAGCTGCGCGAGCGGCTCTTCTACCTGGCCGGCCGCCAGAGCCTGGACATCGAGAACTTCGGCATGGTCGCGGCGGCCGCGCTCACCGGCCCCCTGGAGCCCGCCGAGCCGCCGCTGCGGGACGAGGGCGACCTCTTCGACCTCACCATCGAGCAGCTGCTGCCCATCAAGGCGTACGTCCTGGACCAGGACAGCGGCCTGCCCAAGCGGGACCCGAAGACCGGCGAGGAGAAGATCGTCAGGGTCTTCGCCAACCAGAAGGGCGAACCGAAGAAGAACGCCCTGGCCATGCTGGAGAACATCGCCGCCGCCAAGCAGCGTCCGCTGGCCCGCATCATCAACGGCCTCTCGATCCGGCACGTCGGCCCCGTCGCCGCCGAGGCGCTCGCCCGCGAGTTCCGCTCGATCGAGCGCATCGAGCAGGCCTCCCTCGAGGAACTGACCGCCACCGAGGGCGTCGGCGGGATCATCGCCGCCTCCCTCAAGGAGTGGTTCGCCGTCGACTGGCACCAGGAGATCCTGCGCAAGTGGCGGGCGGCGGGCGTCCGCATGGAGGAGGAAGGATCCGCCGAGGAGGAGGGGCCGCGTCCGCTGGAGGGCCTGACCGTGGTCGTCACCGGCACCCTGCTGAACCACACCCGCGACGGCGCCAAGGAGGCCCTGCAGAGCCGGGGGGCCAAGGTCACCGGCTCGGTGTCGAAGAAGACCTCCTTCGTCGTCGTCGGCGACAACCCCGGCTCGAAGTACGACAAGGCCGTACAGCTGAAGCTCCCGATCCTCGACGACGCCGGCTTCGAAGTGCTGCTCGCACAGGGGCCCGACGCCGCGCGCGAGGCGGCGCTCCCGCTGGAGGGCGGCGGCGAAGGCGAAGCCGAGCGGTAGCCCGCGGGGGAGTCGTCCCGGGGGCGGCGGAGGCCAACGGATGCGTGGTGTGCGGCCGTACGGGCGGGCGCACGCCCGGCGCGGCCCCCGGTGGTGAACGGCCGGCGGGAGGCCGGCCGGGCCGCGGTGAGCCGTCGGATCATCGGACGCGTGACGGGGGCCCCCTCCAAACTCACCCGTTCGGCGGATACCGTACTGATGAGGATGGCTGGGCCGTATTCGGGCAACCACCGCCGACCGCTGCCCCTGGAGGCCTCTCGCGTCCTACTGTTGTGGGGTGCGCCCGTCGTGCGCGGCTGCCTGATGCGCTTTCAGCCGTGATGGCACGACACCGGGGCCATCACGTGACATCGGCATCGCCGGCTGTGAGAGGGACGGGCATGAAACCCACCGAAAGCGCCGACCCGTCACCTGAATTCGGCGGGGACACCCCGCCCGTACGGGCGGGCCGGCTCGGTGTCCTGGGTGCCAGGACACCGGAGACCCGCGCCCCCGGCACCGGATCGGGCGGACCGGGACAGGAGGGGCGGCGCACCACGCTGGCCCTCGCCCTCGTGGCCCTCGCCGCCGTGGTGCTCGCCGCCGGCATCGCCTCAGCGCTGACCGCCCGTCAGGCGCTGTTCCCCGGCGGAGCGGTGGGCTGGGGGCTCGCCCTGCTCACCGGCATCATCGTCGGCCACCTCGTGGCCCTGGGCCGCGACCGCTGGTGGGGCGGCACCGGATCCGGTGCGGCGCTCACCCTCGGGGTGCTCATCCTGTACGGCTGGATCCCCGCCGGACTCGTCTCCCTGGCGGTGGTCTCCCTCGTCGGGGCCGCCCGCCGGCAGCGCTGGCGGCAGGGCCTGCTGCACGGCTCCGTCGACATCCTCGGCATCGGCGCGGGGGCCCTCGTACTGGCCGCCTTCGGTGACGCGCCGAGCGTCGAGCGGCCCTGGACGCCCCTGGACTGGGACCTCGCGGCCGCCCCCGAGGTCGCCCTCGTCGCCCTCTCCTACCTGCTGGTGACCCGGATCCTGCTGTGGTTCGCGCTCACCCCGCGCGGCGGCGGGCTGCCCACCGTGGCCCGCACGGCCGTCCTGCGCCAGGCCCTGGTCGCCGCCGCCCTGCTGGGCATCACCCCGCTGATCTGCGTGGTCGCCAGCACCCAGCCGGTGCTGCTGCCCCTCTTCGCCGTACCGCTCATCGCCCTCGACTCCACCCTGTGGATCGCCCGGGCCCGCGCCGAGGAGCAGCTGCGCGACCCGCTGACCGGCCTGCCGAACCGGCAGTGGCTCCTGGAGCGGGCCTGGTCCGCACTGGACGAGGCCGAACGTTCGGGCACCCGGTCCGCCCTCGTACTGATCGACCTGGACCGCTTCCGCGCCGTCAACGACACCCTGGGCCACCTCGCGGGGGACCGGCTGCTGCTCCAGATCGCCGAGCGGCTGCGCCAGGCGCTCCCGGCCGAAGCGGAGGCGGCCCGGCTCGGCGGCGACGAGTTCGCCGTACTGCTGCCCGCCACCGACTCCACCACCAGCGCCCAGCGGGTCGCCCGCGGCCTCGTCGCCGAACTCAGCTCCCCGCTGGACCTCGACGGCCTCACCCTGGTCCTGGAGGCCAGCGCCGGGCTCGCCGTCTTCCCCGACCACGCGCTCGACGCGGAAGGACTGCTGCGGCGGGCCGACGTGGCCATGTACCAGGCCAAGCGCGACCGCACAGGCGTCGAGGTCTACGAGTCCAAGCGCGACAGCAACACCCCCGACCGGCTCGGCCTCCTCGGAGACCTGCGCCGGGCCCTCGACGCCGGCGAGGTGGAACTGCACTACCAGCCGAAGGTCCGCTTCGACGGACAGGTGGCGGGGCTGGAGGCGCTGGTCCGCTGGGTGCACCCCGAGCGGGGGCGGGTCTCCCCGGACGAGTTCATCGCCATCGCCGAGACCTCCGGGCTGATGCCGCACCTCACCGAGTACGTCCTGGAGACGGCCCTCGCGCAGGTCGCGCGGTGGCGGGCGCAGGGCCTGAAGGTCCCGGTCGCCGTCAACGTCTCGCCGCGCGACGTCCACACCCCAGGCTTCGCGGGAGCCGTCGCCGCCCGGCTGGCCCGGCACGGGGTCCCGGCGAGCGGGCTCCAGCTGGAGATAACGGAACACGTCCTGCTGGAGGACCCGCAGCGGGCGGCCGACACCATGGCCGGGCTCACCGGCCACGGAGTCAAGATGTCCCTCGACGACTTCGGCACCGGCTACTCCTCGCTGGTGCACCTGCGCCGGCTGCCGGTGAGCGAGCTGAAGATCGACCGCTCGTTCGTGGCCCGGCTCGCCGTGGACGCCCAGGACGCGGAGATCGTCCGCTGCACGGTCGACCTCGCGCACTCCCTGGGCCTGCTGGTCGTCGCCGAGGGCGTGGAGGACGACGAGACCTGGGAGCGCCTGCGGGACCTCGGCTGTGACGCGGTGCAGGGCTGGCTGGTCGCCGCCGCCATGCCCCCGCAGGAGGCCACCGCCTGGCTCCTGGCCCGCGGCGAGCGCGGCTGGCGCCGGCCGGCCGACATCACGGCGGAGCTGGCCGCCGCGGCCGCGGCCACCTCGGAGACCCCGGCCCCGTAGGCCGCGTCACCGGAGTCCCGCCCGGTCCCGGCGCGGGGCGGCCCGCGGGGTGGTGCCGTCCGGCCCGGCGGGGGCCGCGGCAAACCGTTTAACGGGTCGGGGGCCCGGCCCCATAGGATTGGCACCGAAACCTACACACTCACCACCCCCAGAGGATCGCTGCATGCCTGGCATCACGCGCGAGGAGGTCGCCCACCTCGCTCGGCTGGCACGTCTGGAACTCAAGGCCGAAGAGCTCGACCACTTCGCCGGACAGCTCGACGACATCATCGGCGCGGTCGCCCGCGTATCCGAGGTCGCCGACCAAGACGTCCCGCCGACCTCCCACCCGCTGCCGCTGACGAACGTCATGCGCGCGGACGAGGTCCGTCCCTCGCTCACCCCCGAGCAGGCGCTTTCCGGTGCTCCCGCCCAGGAGCAGCAGCGTTTCAAGGTGCCGCAGATCCTGGGGGAGGACTAATCACCATGGCTGACACCCACATCATCAAGCTCACGGCCGCCGAGACCGCCGAGAAGATCGCCTCCGGCGAGCTCACGGCCGTCGAGGTCACCGAGGCCCACCTCGCGCGCATCGAGGCGACGGACGAGAAGGTCCACGCCTTCCTGCACGTCGACCGCGAGGGCGCCCTGGAGCAGGCCCGCGCCGTGGACGCCAAGCGGGCGGCCGGCGAGAAGCTCGGCCCGCTGGCCGGCGTCCCGCTCGCCCTCAAGGACATCTTCACCACCGTCGGGGTCCCGACCACCGTCGGTTCGAAGATCCTCGAAGGCTGGATCCCGCCCTACGACGCCACCCTGACGCGCAAGCTGAAGGAAGCCGGCGTCGTCATCATCGGCAAGACCAACATGGACGAGTTCGCCATGGGGTCCTCCACCGAGAACAGCGCCTACGGCCCCACCGGCAACCCCTGGGACCTCACCCGGATCCCCGGCGGCTCCGGCGGCGGCTCCGCGGCCGCGCTCGCCGCCTTCCAGGCCCCCCTGGCCATCGGCACGGACACCGGCGGCTCCATCCGCCAGCCCGCCGCCGTCACCGGCACCGTCGGCGTGAAGCCCACGTACGGCGGCGTGTCCCGCTACGGCATGGTGGCCTTCTCCTCCTCCCTGGACCAGGGCGGCCCGTGCGCCCGTACGGTCCTGGACGCGGCCCTCCTCCACGAGGTCATCGCCGGCCACGACCCGCTCGACTCCACCTCCATCGACGCCCCGGTCCCGCCGGTCGTCGAGGCCGCCCGCAACGGCTCCGTCGCCGGCATGCGCGTCGGTGTGGTCAAGCAGTTCGCCGGCGAGGGCTACCAGGCCGGCGTCGTCCAGCGCTTCAACGAGTCGGTGGAGCTCCTCAAGGAGCTCGGCGCCGAGATCGTCGAGCTGGACTGCCCGTCCTTCGACCTCGCCATGGCCGCGTACTACCTGATCGCGCCGTCCGAGGCCTCCTCCAACCTGGCCCGCTTCGACGCCATGCGCTACGGCCTGCGCGTCGGCGACGACGGCACCAGGTCCGCCGAGGACGTCACCGCCCTGACCCGTGAGGCCGGCTTCGGTGACGAGGTCAAGCGCCGCATCATCCTCGGCACGTACGCGCTCAGCTCCGGCTACTACGACGCGTACTACGGCTCCGCCCAGAAGGTCCGCACGCTCATCACCAAGGACTTCGAGAAGTCCTTCGAGCAGGTCGACGTGATCGTCTCCCCGACGACCCCGACCACCGCCTTCGCGATCGGCGAGCGCACCGACGACCCGCTGGCGATGTACCTCGCCGACCTGTGCACCATCCCGACCAACCTGGCCGGCAACTCCGCCATGTCGCTGCCCTGCGGCCTGGCACCGGAGGACGGTCTCCCGGTCGGACTGCAGATCATCGCCCCGGCGATGAAGGACGACCGCCTGTACAAGGTCGGTGCCGCCGTCGAGGCAGCCTTCGTCGAGCGCTGGGGTCACCCGCTGCTTGAGGAGGCTCCGTCGCTGTGAGTTCCAGTGCACTGTCCAAGGCCAAGGGCTTCAAGAAGTCCAAGTCCGGCACCTACCTGTCGATCGGCACCACCGCTTTCGGTGCCATCAGCGTGATCAAGCAGGCCCGCAAGGCCCGCACCGAGAACGACACGCTGAAGCTGGTCGACGCCGTTGTGTCCGCCGCCGCCATCGTCACCGGCCTCGCGATCCTGTACCGCGAGCTGAAGCGCCTCGGCGACGACGACGTCCTGCTGGGCTGAGAGGGAAAGTTTCACCGTGACCACCTTCACCGAACTGCTGTCGTACGAGGACGCCCTCGCGTCGTACGACCCCGTCATGGGCCTCGAGGTCCATGTCGAGCTCGGCACCAGGACCAAGATGTTCTGCGGCTGCTCCACCGAGCTGGGCGCCGAGCCCAACTCGCAGACCTGCCCGACCTGTCTGGGTCTGCCGGGCTCGCTCCCGGTCGTCAACGCGATCGGCGTCGAGTCCGCCGTCAAGATCGGCCTCGCGCTGAACTGCGAGATCGCCGAGTGGTGCCGCTTCGCCCGGAAGAACTACTTCTATCCGGACATGCCGAAGAACTTCCAGACCTCCCAGTACGACGAGCCCATCGCCTTCAACGGCTACCTGGACGTCCAGCTGGAGGACGGCGAGGTCTTCCGCGTGGAGATCGAGCGCGCCCACATGGAGGAGGACACCGGCAAGTCGCTGCACGTCGGCGGCGCCACCGGCCGTATCCACGGCGCGTCCCACTCCCTGCTGGACTACAACCGCGCCGGCATTCCGCTCATCGAGATCGTCACCAAGCCCATCGAGGGCGCGGGAGCGCGCGCCCCCGAGGTCGCCAAGGCGTACGTGGCCGAGCTGCGCGAGGTCATCAAGGCGCTCGGCGTCTCCGAGGCCCGCATGGACAAGGGCCAGATGCGCTGCGACGTCAACCTGTCGCTGCGTCCGAGCCCGGAGGCCCCCTTCGGCACCCGCTCGGAGACGAAGAACGTCAACTCGCTGCGCTCCGTCGAGCGCGCGGCCCGCTTCGAGATCCAGCGCCACGCGGCGGTGCTCTCGTCGGGCGGTTCGATCGTGCAGGAGACCCGGCACTTCCACGAGGAGGACGGCTCCACCACGGCCGGCCGCATCAAGGACAACGCCGAGGACTACCGCTACTTCCCCGAGCCGGACCTGGTCCCCGTCGCCCCGGCCCGCGCCTGGGTCGAGGAACTGCGCGCCGGGCTGCCGGAGATGCCGCGCGTGCGCCGCAACCGGCTCCGCGAGGAGTGGGGCGTCAGCGAGCACGACATGCAGTCCATCCTCAACGCGGGCGCCGTGGACTCCATCGTCGCCACCATCGAGGAGGGCGCCGACTCCGCCGCCGCCCGCAAGTGGTGGATGGGCGAACTGGCGCGCAACGCCAACGAGCAGGGCGTCTCGGTCGACGAGCTGCCCATCACCCCGGCCCAGGTTGCGCGCATCGCGGCCCTGGTCGCGGCCGGCGACCTGAACGACAAGCTGGCCCGGCAGGTCATCGAGGGCGTCCTCGCGGGCGAGGGCACCCCGGACGAGGTCGTCGACAAGCGCGGCCTGAAGGTCGTCTCGGACGAGGGCGCGCTCGGCGCGGCCGTGGACGAGGCCATCGCGGGCAACGCGGCCATCGCCGACAAGATCCGCGGCGGCAAGGTCGCCGCCGTCGGCGCCCTGGTCGGCGCGGTCATGAAGACCACCCGCGGCCAGGCCGACGCGGCCCGCGTCAAGGAGCTCATCCTGGAGCGCCTCGGCGTCGAGGGCTGAGACCCCGGCTCCTGACGGAGGCCCCGCACCGGATCCCGGTGCGGGGCCTCCGCCGTTCCCGTACGCGTTGTCGTACGGGTCTTCGTACTCGCGTCCGGGCGCGGGCCCGTGTCCGGATGTGACGGGGAATCGTCATTGCCGCCATGCGGGAGCCACGTGAGGATGGGGTCATGCCCACTTCGCACCGGGTCGTCATCGCGGTCTTCCCCGATGTCGACCTCCTCGACGTCACCGGTCCGGCCGAGGTCTTCGCCCTGGCCAACCGCGAGACCGGCGGGCGCGCCGGTTACGAGGTCGTCCTCGCGGGGCCCGACGCAGGACCGGTACGGACCTCGGCCGGGGTGCGGCTGCTCGCGGACCGCGCCTTCGGCGAGGTCGGCGAGCGGGTGGACACCCTGTTGGTCCCGGGCGCGGTCGACGTGACCGACGCCGGACCCGTCGCCCGGATCGACGAAGCCGTCGTGGAGTGGGTGCGGGAGACCGCCCCGCACGCCCGGCGGGTGGCGTCCGTGTGCGTGGGCGCGCACCTGCTGGCGGCGGCCGGGCTGCTGGACGGGCGGACGGCGACCACCCACTGGTCGACCGCCGCCCAGCTGGCGGCCGAACACCCGCAGGTCGTGGTCGATCCCGATCCGATCTTCGTACGCGCCGACCACGGCCGGCTGTGGACCGGGGCGGGGATCAGTGCCTGCCTGGACCTGGCGCTGGCCCTCGTCGCCGAGGACCTGGGCGAGCAGACCGCCCTGGCGGTGGCGCGGCAGCTGGTGATGTACCTGAAGCGGCAGGGCGGCCAGAGCCAGTTCTCGGTGCCGCTCAGCCGGCCGGCCGCCGGACGGCGGGACATCGACGACCTGCGCGTGTGGATCGCCGACCACCTCGACGCGGACCTGTCCGCACCGGCCCTCGCGGCCCGGATGTGCCTGAGCGAGCGGCACTTCGCCCGCGTCTTCACCCAGGAGACCGGCACCAGTCCCGCGGCCTACGTCGAAGCCGCCCGCGTCGAGGCGGCCCGGCGCGTCCTGGAGACCACAGACAGCCCGCTCGACCAGGTCGCGGCGGCCGCCGGTCTCGGCTCGGCGGAGACCCTGCACCGGGCCTTCCGCCGGCAGCTCGCCACGACCCCGGCGGCCTACCGCCGCCGGTTCCGCACGCAGGCCGGCTGACCGGTACCCGCGGTCCGGACTCCGAGAAGGCTTCGAGGACTTCGAGGGCTTCGAGGAGCGGGCCCGGGCTTCGCGCTGCCTTTTTCCGTCCCATTCATCCCTTATGAAGGGTTTTCCGAGCATGAGCACGAGCACGAACACGGCCACCGCTTCCACGACCCTGCGCACCCTGATCGGTCTGGACGGACGGCCGCCCCGGCTGGCCGATTCCGTCCTGGTGATGATCGACTTCCAGAACACCTACCGCACGGGCGTGATGGCCCTGGACGGCGCCGAGGAGGCGCTCGCGGCGGGAGCCCGGCTGCTGGAGCGCGCCCGCGCCGCCGGCGCCCCGGTCGTCCACATCGTCAACGACGGCGGCGAGGGCACCCCGTACGACATCCGGGCCCACATCGGCGCCATCAGCGACGAGGTCGCCCCGGCCGAAGGAGAGCCGGTGGTGGTCAAGCGCTTCCCGAACGCCTTCCACGCCACCGGACTGGAGGAGACCCTGAGCGGTCTCGGCTTCGGCGCGGGCAGCGGCACGGACCTGGTGCTGGCCGGGTTCATGACGCACATGTGCGTCACCTTCACCGCCGAGGGGGCCTTCAACCTGGGCTACCGGCCCACGGTGGTCGCCGGGGCCACCGCCACCCGTGCCCTGGCCGCGCCGGACGGCACCGTCGTGCCCGCCGAGGTCCTCCAGGTGGCCGCGCTGACCACGGTCACCGACCTCTTCGGCCTGGTGGTCCCCGGGGTGGAGGACCTTCTGTAGCGATCGCTAGTTAAATCGGATAGGTTTCTTTCTGTAGCGACCGCTACCGAATGAAACGGGGGGACCCTCATGTCCGCAGCCACAGCCACGGTCACAGCCACCACCCGGGCCCACTACGCCCGCACCGTCCGCACCGAGAGCGGGGGCCCGGGCCTGCTGCTGGCCCACGGGGCGGGCGGATCGGTCGAGGGCAACTTCGGGCCGCTGCTGGACGCGCTCGCCGCCCGGCACAGCGTCGTCGGCGTCGACTATCCCGGCGCCGGGGACACCCCGAAGGCCGAGGGGCCGCTGCGCCTCGACGAGCTGGCCGACCAGCTGGTGGCCGCCGCCGACGCCGAAGGGCTGGAGCGGTTCGCGGTACTCGGCTACTCCCTCGGCGGGAACGTGGCCGTCAGGGTCGCCACCCGGTACCCCGAGCGGGTCACCGCGCTCGTGCTCACCGCGAGCTTCGCGCGGGCCGGCCACGGCTTCGGCCTGGTCGGGGAGACGTGGGCCGAGCTGGGCCGGCGTGGGGAGAACGAGCTGCTCGCGCGGCTCCTCGTACCGCTCGTGCTCAGTGAGGAGCAGCTGGAGGCGCTGAGCCCCGAGCAGCTGGAGGACCTCGTGCGGGGGACCGCGGCCACGGTGACGCCCGGGGGCGGGGACCAGGCCGCGCTCATCAAGGGCGCGGACCTGCGCGCGGAACTCGCGGGGATCGGCGTACCGGTCCTGGTCGTCGAGACGACCGGGGACCGGCTCGTACCGCCCGCCCTCCAGCGGGAGCTGGCGGACGCCCTGCCGGGCGCGCGGCGCGCGGAACTGCCCACCGGGCACCTGCCGTTCGCCGAGCGCCCGGCGCAATGGGCGTCCCTGGTGACGGAGTTCCTCAGCGAGCGTCCGGCGCGCTGAGGAAGGCCAGGCGGGCCGGCTTCGCCGGGAGGCGGACCTCGGGCAGGTCGATCTCCGGCAGTACGACCTCGGGCCCGAGCACGAAGCCGGTCCGCTCCAGCAGGCCGATGGCCTTGGCGTTGCGGGCGTCCGGTTCGGCGACGACGCGGCGGGTGGCGGGGTCGGAGAACACGTACGTGATGAAGGCCGTCATCAGGGCCCCGGTGAAACCGTGCCGGACCGGGCCCTGGCTGGGGGCGATCAGCAGGTGCACGCCGACGTCTCCCGGCCGGACCTCGTAGCACTCGCCGACCCGGTCCTCGGCGCACTCGTACGTCTGGAAGAGGGCGACCGGCTCGCCGTCGCGGGCGACCATGAACGCGTGGTGGGTCGTGCGGCGGTCGACGTCCTCGTAGATCTCCTGGACCAGTTCGCGGCTGGCGCCGCCCATGCCCCAGAAGCGCGCCCGCTCCTCGGTGACCCAGCCGTGGATCAGCGCGGAGTCGGCGGCGGGGTCGACGGGGGTGATGGTGACCGTCCCGAAGCCCTCGACGTGCTGGGTGTGGACGGGCTGACGGGTGGAGGCGGGGGCGGAGCCGGTGTTCATGCGGATTCCTTGGTGAGGCGGGCCCAGTCGGTGACGACGGGTACGAGTTCGCAGCTCGCCCAGAGGGGCAGCTGGTCGCGGTGGTGGGGGGAGCCGGGGACGCCGTCCGCGCCCAGCGGGACCGCCCAGAGGCTGTCCTCGCGGCGTGCCAGGTCCCAGACGTAGCGGGCGGCCGAGGCGCGGGCGGCGCGGTCGGTGTAACCGGGCACGGAGGACGTGGCGTTGACGCAGTCGTGGTCGCCGCCCAGGCCCGGCCACTCGGCGTCCGGGTCCGGCAGCGCCGACCAGGGGGCGAGGACGTGGAGCCGGCCCCAGGGGGACCCGGGGACGGCGGCGGCCGTCTCCTCCAGGGCCGCGCGCACGTGCGCGGCGCGGTCGAGCCCGGGGAGAAGGGGGGTGGTCAGCAGCCCCTCCAGGGCGTAGCCGACGCGGGGCAGGAGGTACAGCCAGGGGTGGAAGACCTCCGGTCCGGCGGGGGCGGGTGCCAGGCCGGCGAAGACCGGGTCGGCGGTGAAACGGCGTACGGTCGCGCTGCGGAAGGCCGCGAAGACGGCGGCGTCGGTGCTGTCGGCCTCCATGTGCCGGTCCCAGGCGAGGAGCCGTTCGCGGAGCCGGCGGGCCGCGGGGGAGAGCCCGTCCAGGGCGGGCAGCAGCGCGAGCAGCGGTGCGGCGGAGGCGAGGTACGTGTCGCCGTGCACGTCGGCCATGGCCTTCGGGGACCAGTCCGCCGAGCCGCTGAGCAGCTCCCGGATGCGGTCGGCGCGGTGCGGCGGCGCGAACTCCACGCCGAGGGGGGACGCGATCCCGCGCGCGTTCGCCATCACGGCGAAGCCCTGTACCGGTTCGGCGGGGGTGGGCGCCCAGCCCCGCCAGGCGTGGCGGGCGTCCCAGGCGGGCACGGGCCGGAGCCGGTTGGCGCCGTCGCGCAAGGGCACGGCTCCCGCGACGCGGTGCAGCAGGCCGCCCTGGGAGTCGGCGGCGTGGACGACGTTGACCGGCTCGGCCCAGCCGTCGAGGGCGCGGTCGACGTCGGCGACGGTGCGGGCGCGCAGCAGGGCGGGCAGTGCGGCGAAGCCCAGGTCGCGGCGGACGCGGGGCGGGTAGCGCAGGGAGAGGGCGTCGGCGCCCTCGGGGACGAGGCCGGTGGCGTCCTCGCGGACGACGACCGGCCCGCGCGCGGTCTCCAGGACCTCCACCTCGACGTCGGCGGCGCCGGCCACGGAGATGGTCTCGGTGTGGCGGGCGACCGGCTCCCAGGTGCCGTCGGGGCCCAGCGCCTCCAGGCCGTCGCCGGCGGGCCGCAGTCGTTCGGCGTAGAGGTCCTGGTAGTCGGCCATGGCGTTGGTGATGGCCCAGGCGACGCTGCCGGTGTGGCCGAAGTGGGCGAGGCCCGGGACGCCGGGGACGGCCAGGCCGAGCACGTCGTACTCGGGGCAGGAGATACGTATCTGCTGGTAGACGCCCGGGTCCTCGATGAACCGGTGCGGGTCGCCCGCGATGATCGCCGCGCCCGTGGCGGTCCGGTCGCCCGGTACCAGCCAGCCGTTGCTGCCGGCGGTGCCGGGCCCGTCGGTCGCGAAGAGGGTGGCGGCGTCGTCGCCGAGGACGCGGGCGACGCGTTCGCGCCAGAGCTTGGTGGCGAATCCCGCGAAGAGGACGTGGGTGGCGATCCAGACGGACAGCGGGACCCAGGGCTCCCAGGGGGCCGGGGTGTGGCCGGTGCGGGCGAAGCGGCCGTCGCGGGCGGCGCCCTCGGCGAGACCGGAGTTGACGCCGTCGACGTAGGCGCCGAGCCAGGCGGCGGTCCCGGGGTCGAGTGCCTCGTGGCAGCGCCGTGCGGTGTCGTCGAGGCGGGCCTGGCGGGCGAAGCGGTCCCAGGCGACGCAGTCGGCGCCGAGGAACGCGGCGCTGGAGCCCTGTGCGCGGTGGCGCTCGACCTCGAGCTGCCAGGCACGGTCGAGGGCGGTGACGCGGCCCTGTGCGTAGGAGAGGCGGATCGGGTCGGAGGCCCGCAGGTGCGGGATGCCCCAGCTGTCGCGGTAGACCTCGTGGGCCTCTGTAGTCACACTGCTCACACTCTTCCCCGAGTTCCTTAGGTTAGGCTGGCCTAACTATAAGGGTGCGGAGAAGGGGACGGGCATGGCGGTCGGCAAGGGCTGGGAGGGCGTGGTCCTCAAACTGCTGCGCGGCAAGGACTTCACCTTCACGGTGACGGGGGCGGAAGACGTCACCGAGCACTTCCGCCGGGTCCGCTTCAGCGACGGCGGGCTGCTGGCGGCCGTCGGCGACTCCCTGCACCCGACCATGTGGGTACGGGTCTGGTTCCAGGGCGGCAGCCGTCCGCACCAGCGGGCCTACACGCTGGTCGACCCCGACCCGGCCACCGGCACCTTCGCCTTCGAATTCGCCCTGCACGAAGGGCTGGCCAGCCGGTGGGCGCGCTCGGCCGCACCGGGGGACACCCTGGAGGCGACCGTCCAGGGCACCGGCTTCACGGCGCCGGACCCCGAGCCGGAGCGGCTGCTGGTGATCGGCGACCCGGCCTCCCTCCCGGCCGTCAACTCCCTGCTGGACGCCTACCCGCACACCCCGGCCACCATCTGGTTCGAGACCCAGCACGCCGGCGACGCGCAGCTGCCCGTACGCGCCGACGCGGGCCGGCACGACGTCCGGCGGGTGGCGCGGGGCGGTTCCGCGCTGGCCGAGCGGGTGCGGGCCGAACTCCCGCAGCTGCTGGGCCCGGACCCGGCCTCCGCGTACGTCTGGCTGGCCTGCGACGCGGCGACCACCCGGAGCCTGACGGCGTACCTCAGGAAGGACCTGGGCCTGCCGAAGCAGCGCGTGAACGGCCTGGGGTACTGGCGCGCGGACTGAAGCCCGCGGGACTGCGCCCCGACCGTGCCGACGGCTACGCCCCGACCGTGCCGTCGACGGCCTCGCGGAGGAAATCGGCGTGGCCGTTGTGGCGGGCGTACTCGTGGATCATGTGCAGCATCACCAGGCGCAGCGAGGCCTCCTGCTCCCACTTGGTGACGTACGCCGTCACCTCCAGGGACTCGGCGGCCGCCTCGACGGCACGGGAGTGCTCCACCTCCGCCTCCCAGGCGGCGAACGCCTCGGCGCGGGTGGCCCCTTCGGCGTCGTACGCCGCCTGGAAGTCGTGGTCGTCGGACCACAGGTGGGGGACGTCCGCGCCCCCGATCGTGCGCCGGAACCAGTGGCGTTCCACCTCGGCCATGTGCCGGACCAGGCCCAGCAGCGACAGGGTGGAGGGCGGCGACGCCCGGCGGCGCAGCTCCTCGTCGCCGAGGCCCTCGCACTTCAGGGCGAGGGTGGCCCGGTGGTAGTCGAGGTAGGCGCGCAGGGTCTCGCGCTCCCCGCCGGTCAGGGGCGGCCCGACGCGTTCCGTGTTCGGCATGCCCTGAATCTTTCCCGCTGCCGGGCCCGCACGGAAGGGCAGCCCGGCGGTGGAAGCCCCCGGAGGCGCCCCGGGTTCGGGGCGGAGGCGGCGCGCGGCCGGGTCAGGCTCCGTCGCCCCGCCACACGTACGGGGTCGTCACGCCGAGGACGCCGAAGCCCAGGCGTTCCAGGATCGGACGGCTGTCGTCCGAGGCGTCCACCTGGAGGTAGGGGATGTTCCGGGCCGCCGCCACACGGGCGCGGTGGGCCACCAGCAGCCGGTAGATGCCGCGGCCGCGCCACCGCGGGTCCGTGCCGCCGCCCCACAGGCCGGCGAAGGCGCCGCCCAGCCGCATCTCCATCCGGGCGGCGCTGACCGGGACGTCCCCGGCCATCGCCACGACGGCCTCGATGGTGTCCGGCTCTTCCCGCAGCCGGCTGAGCACCTGCTCACGGATCCGGGGCCGCTCGGTGCCGAAGGCCCGGTGGTGGACCTCCATCATCAGGTCCACCCCGGCCTCGTCCGTCACCACCCGCAGGGTGATCCCGTCGGGCGGCTCCACCGGCATGGCGGCGAGATCGGCCGTCCGCCCCACCAGCAGGGTCTCCGGCGCCTCCGGTACGAACCCCGCCGCGAGCAGCCGGTCCCCGAGGTCCGCCGGGCGGTCGTGGGAGTACAGCTTCCACTCGAACTCCGGTCCGCCCCCGTCCTCGCCGCGCGCCCCGAAGTGCGCCACCTGCGCCGCGATCTCGGCGTCCGCCGTGTCCTCGTCGAGGTCCGACCAGAGCACGCCGTTCCAGCCGAGCCCGGGCACGGTCTGGCGTACGACCGCGCCCACCCGCTCCACCCGCGCGTGCGCGGCGTCGGGCCGCGCGTCGCGCCGCATCTGCGCGTCGTAGCGGTCGCGCACTGCCGAAAGTTCATCGGGGTTCATCTTCATGGGAGGAGCTGACCAGTGTCGGGGCGGGCGTACAACTGCATTAACCTCGGCCCGTGAACGACGACTCCGCCATCTACACCGGCAAGGCCACCCCCGACGCCGCCGCCGACCGGGGCTGGCTCCTCGGCCACTTCAAGAGCGCCGGCGATCCCCGCCACAGCGAGGACGTCGAGATCAAGTGGGGGGTCCATCCCAAGGGGGAGGAACGCGAGCGGTGGGTGACCGGCGAGCGGCGCACCGCCCTCCAGGTGCTGATCAGCGGCCGGTTCCGGCTGGAGTTCCCCGGCCGCACCGTGGTCCTCGCCGAGCAGGGGGACTACGTGGTCTGGGGCCGCGGGGTCGACCACTCCTGGTACGCCGAGGAGGACACGGTGGTCCTCACCGTGCGCTGGCCCTCGCTCCCCGGCTACCGGGCCGATGAGCCGTCCGCCCCGGAGCGCCGGTGACCGAGGTCCCGCATCTCCCCCCAAGCCTGTGACGATGCACACGAAACCAGCCGACGATCACGAAAGGCTGGAATCGTGTCGATCGAGGTGTATACCACCCTGGCCGCGACGGGATTTCGCGGCCGAACCTTCACAAGTTCACGAGTTCATGAGTTCTTTGCGCCGGGCTGCCTCCCGCTGAAGATCCGAACCACCAGGGAGCACGTCCGTTGGCAGCAATCGCACGGTGGTGCCTGCGGCACCGACTGGTCACCGTCCTGATCTGGCTGCTCGCCCTCGGCGGGACCGCCGCGGCGGCCGGGGCCGCCGGAACCGCGTTCTCCAGCGACTACGAGGTCCCGGGCACGGAGTCCGCCAAGGCCCACGCCCTGCTGCGCGAGGGCTTCCGCGACCAGGGCGGCGACACCGACACCATCGTGTGGCGGGCCCCTGACCACCGGACGGCACGCACCCCGGACGTGGAGCAGCGCATGACCCGGGCCCTGCACGCCGTCGCCGCCCTGCCCGGAGTGGCCTCGGTCGCGAGCCCCTACGCACCGGGCCCCGCCGGCGCCGCGCAGATCAGCCGCGACGGACGCACCGCCTACGCGGTGGTCACCTTCGACCGGCAGGCCGACTCCGTACCCCGGGCCCAGGCCAAGGCCGTCGTCGACACCGCGAAGAACGCGACCACCCAGGCGGACGGGCTCCAGGTCGAACTCGGCGGCCGCGCCATCGGCCTGACCGAGGCGCCCAGCGCCCACCTCGCCGAGGTCATCGGCGTGGGCATCGCCGCCGTCGTCCTCTTCCTCGCCTTCGGCTCCCTCGCCGCGAGCCTGCTGCCCCTCGCGACCGCACTCGTCAGCGTCGGCAGCGCCTACTTCGGCATCACCCTGCTCGGGCACGCCATGCCCGTCGCCGACTTCGCCCCGATGCTGGGCACCCTCGTCGGCCTCGGCGTCGGCATCGACTACGCCCTGTTCATCGTCACCCGGCACCGCAAGGGCCTGGCGCGCGGGCTCACCGTCGAGGAAGCCGCCGCCGGCGCCGTCGCCACCACGGGCCGTGCCGTCGTCTTCGCCGGGGCCACCGTCTGCATCGCGCTGCTCGGCATGCTGGTGCTGCGGCTGAACTTCCTCGACGGGGTCGCCATCGCCGCGTCCCTCACCGTCACCCTGACGGTGGCCGCCTCCGTCACCCTGCTGCCCGCCCTCCTCTCGTACATCGGCATGCGGGCCCTCTCGCGCCGCGAACGGCGCCGGCTCGCCGCCGACGGACCCCGGCCCCAGCCGCCCACCGGGTTCGCCGCCCGCTGGTCCGCCTTCGTGGAGCGCCACCCCAAACTGCTCGGAGCGGTCGCGACCCTGGTGATGGTGGTGCTGGCGCTGCCGACCCTCTCGCTCCACCTCGGCACCTCCGACCAGGGCAACAACCCGGCCGCCTCCACCACCCGCAAGGCCTACGACCTGCTCGCGGACGGGTTCGGGCCCGGTACGAACGGCCCGCTCAGCATCGTCGCCCGGCTCGACGGCGCCGGGGACCGCATAGCCGTCGAGCGGCTGACGGAAACCCTGCGCACCACCGAAGGAGTCGCCTCCGCCGGCCCGGCCGTCTTCAACCGCAGCGGGGACACCGCCGTCCTCACCGTCATACCGGACTCCGCCCCGCAAGCCCGCGCCACGAGCGAGCTGGTCGAGACCCTGCGCCGGGACGTCATCCCGCGCGCCGGGCACGGCAGCACCATGGACGCCCACGTCGGCGGGGTCACCGCCGGCTACGACGACTTCGCCGAGGTGATCGTCGGCAAGCTGCCGCTCTTCGTCGGGGTGGTCATCGCCCTCGGGTGCGTCCTGCTGCTGCTCGCCTTCCGGTCCATCGGCATCCCGCTCAAGGCCGCCGCCATGAACGTCGCCGCCGTCGCCTCCTCCTTCGGCGTCGTCGTCGTGGTCTTCCAGTGGGGCTGGGGGAGCGAACCGCTGGGCCTGGGCAGCGCCGGGCCGATCGAGCCCTTCCTGCCGGTGATCATGGTGTCGGTGCTCTTCGGCCTGTCCATGGACTACCAGGTCTTCCTGGTCAGCCGGATGTACGAGGAGTGGCTGGAGACCGGCGACAACCGGCGGGCCGTCCGTGTGGGCCTCGCCGAGACCAGCCGGGTGATCAACTCGGCGGCCGTCATCATGATCTCCGTCTTCCTGGCCTTCGTGCTCAGCGGCGACCGGCTCATCGCGATGTTCGGCATCGCGCTCGCCGCCGCCGTCGCGCTCGACGCCTTCGTCCTGCGCACCCTGCTCGTTCCGGCGCTCATGCACATGCTCGGCGGCGCCAACTGGTGGATCCCCGCATGGCTGGACCGCCGACTGCCCCGCATCAGCATCGAGCCGCCGGAACGCGCCACTCCCCGTGCGACACTTCCGTCGCAGCGGCCGGAAGCGGACCATGCCGAACCGGCCCGCACGCCCCGCTGACCGGTCACGAGCCGTAAGGAAGCACAGATGTTCGCGATAGAACTGGCCGACGACGCCCAGCTGTTCCCGCTGGAGGTGTGGCACGCCGAGGAGTTCCTGGCGCACATGGACCGGGGCCGCGAGTTCATCGGCCGGTACATCGGGCTGCCGGACCGCGTCACCGACCTCGCCTCGGCGCGGCACCTGCTCGGCTCCAAGGCGGAGGAGGCCGCCAGGGACGGCGCCCGGCTCTACGGCATCCGCGTCGGCGGCGCCCTCGTCGGCGGGGTCCTCTTCCGGGAATTCGACGCCGCCGCCGGCAACTGCGAGGTCGGCTGCTGGCTGGAGCCCGCGGCGGCCGGCCGGGGCCTGGTCGCCAAGGCCTGCCGGGTCCTGATCGACTGGGCCTTCGACGTGCGCGGCATGCACCGCGTGGAATGGCACGTGGCCTCCGGCAACGAGAAGAGCATCGCCCTCGCCGAACGCCTCGGACTGACCCGCGACGGCGTCATGCGGCAGAACCACCTCCACCGCGGCGTCCGCCAGGACACCGAGATCTGGGCCGTCCTCGCCCACGAGTGGGCCGCCGCCCGCCCCGCCTAGGGCCCCGCCAGGGGCCCGCCGCCACCACCGGCGCAGCGTCCGCCGCCCTCTCAGGAACCTCTCAGAAACGCCGCCTACGGTGCCCGGCATGGACACCACCAAGACCCCCGCCCCCGCCGCCCCCGACGCGGACGCCGCCGAGGACAAGGCCCCCGGTACCCCGGACGAGGCCGCCACAGCCGGGACGGCGGCCGCCGGCCTCGACGGCGCCCCGGCCGACACCGCCGAAGACGCCGAAGACGCCGAGGACGCGGACGCCGACGACACCTGGGAGGACGCCCCCGAGCGGAGCACCGGCGTAGGGGCCGCCGCATCCGCCGTCGTCGCCGCCGGTCTGGGCCTCGTCGCCCTCAGCGGCAGCTGGGTGTCCCGCGTCGCGGCCGAGCGCCAGACGCTCATCGGCCAGATCGAATCGGTCAGCGCGACCACCGCCAAGGAGAAGATCGCCGCCCTGTACGGCGACGCCTGGCACATGACCGCCGTCGTCAACGGTGTCCTTTCCACCCTCGCCCTCCTCCTCGCCGTCCTCGTCCTCGCCGGCCCGGCCTTCGGCGCCCCCGGCCGGGTCCACCCCGCCTGGGTCCGCTCCGTCTCCTGGGCCGCCGTCGCCCTGGGGCTCATCGGGGTCCTGCTCTTCGGCCTCATGTACTTCGACCTGCTCTTCCCGCTCCCCACGGCCGCCCAGTAGGCACCGCCTTACGGGATCTCCCCCCGGTCTTAGGCCGCCCCAGGCCTCCTCAGGGGCACCGGGCCCCGGTCTAAGGACCCCGGCACCCAGGAGATGCGGCATGAGCCCCATGTGCCGCACCCCTCTGGGACGCGATTCTCGGATCACACCGAACGAGGTGCCCGAGAAGAGCAACCAGGGAGACGAGATGTTCGAGTACGAGATCGCCACCGCCCGCCGCGCCGACCTCATCCGCGAGGCCGACCGGTACCGGATCGCCCAGGAGGCCAAGAAGGCCTCCCGCGCCTCCTCTCGGAGCCAGGAATCCGAAAGGCCGGTGAGTAGGCACCGCAGTCTCTTCACCCGCGCCGCCTGACCCGCGCCGCGGGCCCGCCCGGAGTGACCCGAGATGACGAGCGCACCGATAACGACTGCCGCCGGACCGGACCCGTGTGCGATGCTCGGCGGCGTGGAGACCAGATCTGTCAGCCCGGTGTTCGTCGGCCGAGCCGACGAACTGGCCGTACTCGTCGACGCCCTGGCGCGTGCCGCCGGCCAGGAGCCGCAGGCCCTGCTCATCGGGGGAGAGGCCGGGGTCGGCAAGACCCGCCTGACCGAGGAGTTCCTCACGGAGGCCGCCCGCCGCGGAGCCGTGGTGGCAGTCGGCGGCTGTGTGGAGATCGGGGCGGAGGGACTTCCCTTCGCCCCTTTCTCCACCGCCCTGCGCACCCTCCTGCGGCTGCTCCCCGACGAACTGGCGGAAGCGGCCGCCGGACAGGAGGACGAACTCGCCCGCATCCTCCCCGAACTCGGCGAGACCCCCCGGGGCCCCCACGACGAGGAGAGCACCGCCCGGCTCTTCGAACTGACCGCCAGGATGCTGGAACGGCTCGCGGCCGACCGCACCGTCGTCCTCGTCCTGGAAGACCTGCACTGGGCGGACACCTCCACCCGGCACCTCCTCGCCTACCTCTTCCGCACCCTCGGCCGGGGCCGGCTCGTCCTCGTCGCGACCTACCGCGCCGACGACATCCACCGCCGCCACCCGCTGCGCCCGCTCCTCGCCGAACTCGACCGGCTCCGCACCGTCCACCGCATCGAACTGCCCCGCTTCAACCGGGCCGAGGTGCGCCGCCAGCTCGCCGGGATCCTCGCCTCGCAGCCGGAGGAGACCTTCGTCGACTCCGTCTTCGACCGCTCCGACGGCAACGCCTTCTTCGTCGAGGAACTCGTCGCCTCCCGGGAGAGCGGCTGCCGCACCGGGCTCACCGAATCCCTGCGCGACCTCCTGCTCGTCCGCGTCGAGGTACTGCCCGACGCCGCCCAGCGCGTGGTGCGCATCGTCGCCGAGGGCGGCTCCACCGTCGAGTACGCCCTGCTGCGCGCCGTGGTCCGGCTCGGCGAGGACGAACTGATCGAGGCCCTGCGGGCCGCCGTCGGCGCCAACATCCTCCTCGCCACCACCGACGGCGACGGCTACCGCTTCCGCCACTCGCTGGTCCGCGAGGCCGTCAGCGACGACCTGCTGCCCGGCGAGCGCGCCCGCGTCAACCGCCGCTACGCCGAGGCCATGGAGGCCGACGGGTCGCTGGTCCGTGCCGAGGAGCGGGTCATCCGCCTGGCCAACTACTGGTACGCCGCCAACGACCCCGCCAAGGCGCTGCCCGCCGTCCTCGCCGCCTCCGTCACCGCCCGCCGCCGGCACGCCTACTCCGAGCAGCTCAGCCTGCTGGAGCGGGCCATGGACCTGTGGGACAGCGTCCCCGACGAAGTACGCGCCGACCTGCGCCCCGCGGACTACACCGAGGTGTACCCGCCCTGCGGCTGCGACCCGGCCACCACCCCGCTCCAGCGGCTCGACCTGCTCGCCGAGGCCACCGTCGCCGCCCGCTTCGGCGGTGACCGCGAACGGGCCCTGAAGCTCACCAAGCTGGCCCTGCGCACCCTCGAGGAGGACCGCGACGACCCGCTGCGCGCCGCCTGGTTCTGGACCGAGCGCTCCCGCCTCGTCGCCAACCTCGGCCGGGGCGACGGCTGGCAGGAGATAGCCAAGGCCCAGGAACTGGTCAAGGGGCTGCCCCCGTCCCAGGTGCACGCCGACGTCCTCGTCCGAGCCGCGGGCTGGGGCATGCTCCACAACCCCGGCCCCGGCAATCTCGCCGCGGCCGAACGGGCCGTGGAATACGCCCGCATGATCGGCGCCGAGGAGACCGAGCTCAACGCCCGGATCACCTACGGCTGCCTGCTCACCGACTCCGGTGACGGTGCCACCGGCCTCGCCGAACTCCACGCGGTCAAGGACCGCGCCACCGAACTCGGGTTCACCGTGGTCGCGGGTCGCGCACACGTCAACATCACCTCTCAACTCGAAGCCATGGGCCGGTCCCGCGAAGCGGTGGAACTGGCCGAACAAGGGGTCGAACTCGTCAGCAGGTCCCGGCTCCTGGACACCGAGGCCTGGGTCTGCGGGAACATGGCGGAGAGCCTGTACAGCCTCGGCCGCTGGGACGAAGCCGCCGAGGCCGCCCGCCGCACCCTGCGCGTCGGACAGAGCGCCGCCCCCCGCGGCTCCGCCTCCGCGCGCCTGGCCTACCTGGCCCTGGCCCGCGGAGAACTCGCCGAGGCCGCCCAGCAACTCGCCGCCGCGCAGACCCACTTCGGCACCCACGACAGCCAGCCCCAGCACCGGCTCCCGCTCTACCGGCTCGCCATCGGTCTGGCCGACGGAGAGGGCCGGATAGACGGCGTCCGCGCCGAGACCGCGGACGCCGTCGCCCACGGCTTCCCGCTGGGCCACCACCGCTACGCCTGGCCCCTGCTGCTGGCCTCCGCCTCCGCCGAGGCCGACGCCCGGGGCCTGTCGGCGGCCGACGCCGGCAGGGGCGCCGCCCTGGAGGTGCTGCGCACCGCCGCGCGGACCCTGGCCACCCCGGTGCCCCTGTGGACCGCGCACGCCGAGTACCTGCGGGCCGAGCTGCTCCGCGCCGAGGCCCGCGACACCGTCGCCGACTGGACCGCGGTCGAGGCGGCCGTACGCCCGCTCCAGCGCCCGTACCTGCTCGCCCGGGCCCGCCACCGGCTCGCCGAGGCCCTGCTGGTCTCCGGCGGGGACCGGGAGACGGCCGCCGACCTGCTGCGCGACGCCCACGCCGCCGCCGACGGGCTCGGTGCCCGACGGCTCCGCGAGGACCTGGCCCTGCTCGCACAGCGCGCCCGGCTCCCGCTGACCGCCGAGGAGTCCCGGCCGGCCGCACCGGCCCCGGACGCCGATCCCATCGAGGCCCTGGGCCTGACCAGCCGCGAGCGGGACGTCCTGCGCCTCGTAGCGGCGGGCGGCACCAACCGCCGGATCGCGGAGGAGCTCTTCATCTCCCCGAAGACGGCCAGCGTGCACGTCTCGAACATCCTGGCCAAGCTCGGCGTCGCGAGCCGGGGCGAGGCCGCGGCACTCGCCCACCGGCTGCGCCTCTTCGCCACCCCCCTCGCCCCGGCGGCCCCGGCCGCGCGCCTCTAGACCTGGTCGGCCTCGTCGGCTCCGTCGGTCCCGTCGGCGCCAGGGTCCCGGACCGCCTCGGCGGCGGGGCGTATGAGCACCTTGCCGGAGTCGAGGTCTATGGGCCCCCGTCCCGGATCGCCGTCACCGACGTCGGTCCGGGACAGCTCCAGCCGCTTCTTCTCCTCGTCCGTGTGCTTGCGTCCCGGGTTGAACAGCTCCTCGATCATGTTGAACACGCGTCCACCCTGCCTTCCGCCCCTTCCGGAGCCGTTCAGGTCACCGCACCGTCAGTGTCAGGATCCTGTCGTCGCCCGCTTCCGGCGAACCGCGCCCGTCCGTCTCGCTCGTCACCAGCAGCAAGCCGTCCCCGCCGAGGGGTACCACCGTGCGCAGCCGGCCGTACTTCCCCTGGAGGAAGGCCTCAGGCTCCGCCGCCGGGGCAGCCCCCTTCAGCGGGATCCGCCATAGCCGCTCGCCCTTCAGTCCGGCCATCCAGATCGAGCCCTCCGCCCAGGCGATCCCGCTCGGCGACGCCTCGTCCGGTTTCCACACCGCCACCGGATCACGGAACCCGGCCTTGCCCGCCTTCCCCTCCGCCTCCGGCCAGCCGTAGTTGCCACCCGGCTCGATGAGGTTCAGCTCGTCCCAGGTCCGCTGGCCGAACTCGGACGCCCACAGCCGCTTGTCCTCGTCCCAGGCGAGGCCCTGCACATTGCGGTGCCCGTACGAGTAGACGACGGAGCCGGCTTCCGGATTGCCGTGCGCCGGCTGCCCGTCCGGGGTCATCCGCAGGATCTTCCCGCCGGGCGATTTCCGGTCCTGCGCCAGCGACGTGTCCCCGGTCTCCCCCGTGCCGGCGTAGAGCATCCGGTCCGGGCCGAAGGCGATCCGGCCGCCGTTGTGGATCAGCCCCTTGGGGATGCCCCGGAACACCGTGTCCGGCGCGCCCAGTTGCTGCCCGGCCGGTCTCTGCTCGTCGTACCGCATCCGGGCGATGCGGTTGTCGGACTCGGTCGTGAAGTACGCGTAGACCATCCGGTCCGAGGCGAAGGTCGGGGACACGGCCAGACCCAGGAGTCCGCCCTCCCCGCCCGGGGCGACCCCGGGGACCTCCCCGATCCGCGTCACCGCACCCGTGTCCGTCCGCACCCGGCTGATGGTGCCCTTGTCCCGGGAGGCGACCAGCAGGTCCCCGCCGGGCAGCGGGGCCACGCCCCAGGGGGTGTCCAGGCCCTTGGCCACCTCTCCCGACACCGTCACCGACCCCTTCGCCGGCGGCCCCGACGCCTCCGGACGGCCCGAGGCCCCAGGGGACGCCGCTCCCGTCGGCGGCGAGCCCGGTGGCGAACCGCCAGGCCCGGCCCGTTCGCCGTCCGGCGGGGAGCAGCCCGCCGCCAGCAGGGCACCGCACCCCGCCAGCGCGAGCGCCGCCAGCACGCCCCGGCGCCGCGCGGGCCCGCCCCCGTACCCCGGCGCCGCCCCCGGGCCCCGCGCCCCGTCCTCCTGAAACCGCCCGTACCGCATGGTCCCGCTCCCCTCCGGCCGTCCTCAGCCGTCCGTCCCAGCCTCGTGCCCTCCAGTCCTGCCCTTCACATGACTCAACAGACCCGGCCGCTCCCGAAGTTCCATCCCTCGTACACCCGATCGAGTGGATGTGGGGAAGCCGGAGAGATCCGGAGGCGCCCGCTAGTCCCAGGCTCCCACCGCCGCCGGCAGCCCCGCTATCTCGGCCAGCTCCCCGGCCGTGAGGCGTACCTCGGCCGCCGCGGCGTTCTCCGCCGCCCACTGCGCCCGCTCCGCCCCCGGCACCGGCACCACGTGCGGTCCCTGCGCCAGCACCCAGGCCAGCGCCACCTGCGCCGCCGTGACCCCGGGCCCCCGCCGCCGGGCCACCCGCCGCAGCCCCGCCACCAGTACCTGGTTGGAGGCCATCGCGTGCGCCGTGAACCGAGGGTGCCGCGCACGCACGTCCGCGTCCTCGAAACCCTGCCCCGGCGTCAGCGTCCCGGTCAGGAACCCGCTGCCCAGCGGCATCGCCGCCAGCAGCCCCACCCCCCGCGCCGCACACCACGGCAGCAGCTGCCACGCCGCCTCCGGCGACCACACGGACAGCTCCGCCTGCACCGCCGTCACCGGGAACACCTGCTGCACCCGCTCCAGCTGCCGCACGGTCGTGCGGTACCCCCGGTCCCCCCGGCGCCCCGCACCCGGCCCGGCCCCCGCACCCAGTGCGCAGAACCCCAGCGCCCGTACCTTCCCGGCGCCCACCAGCTCCGCCATGGCTCCCCAGGTCTCCTCCACGGGCACCTCCGGATCCACCCGGTGCAGCTGGTAGAGGTCTATGACGTCGGTCCGCAGCCGCCTCAACGAGGCGTCGCACGCCCGCCGCACGTACCCCGGCCGCCCGTCGGCCACCACGTGCCCCTCACCCGCCCGCAGCCCCACCTTGGCGGAGACGAAGGCCTCGGCCCGCCGCTCCCGCAGCACCCGGCCCAGCACCAGCTCGTTGGTGAACGGCCCGTACAGATCGGCCGTGTCCAGCAGGTTCGCCCCCAGGTCCAGCGCCGTGTGCAAGGTGCGCAGCGATTCCTCGCCCCGCCGGCGCGAAGGCGCGTAGGCCCAGCTCATCGGCATGCAGCCGAGCCCTATGGCTCCCACCGTCAGCGGTCCCGACCCGATCGACCTGCGCTCCACCCCTGCGTCCCCCTTCCGGCCCGGTCCCGGTCCGGCCTTCAAACTAACGGCTTGATCCAGTTCCCTTCGCATAGCCTCGCGATCATGACTGCGACGACCGGGGACGTCTGGCTCCCCTTCCCGCCCGGACAGATCGACGGCCTCCCCGACTGCTTCCGCTACCGCCAGTGGGACGGAGAGGACACCTTTCCGGCCGATCCGGCCGACTGCGTCTTCTACGTCACCCCGTACATGAAGTCCCAGGAGGTGACCCTGCGTCCGCTCGCGGCGATGCCCGCCCTGCGCGTGGTGCAGACCCTCACCGCCGGCATCGACCACGTCCTGCCCGGCCTCGGCGACCTCCGCCCGGGCGTCCGGCTGTGCAACGCCCGCGGCGTCCACGAGGCCAGCACCGCCGAGCTCGCCCTCACCCTCACCCTCGCCTCCCTGCGCGGCATCCCCGGCATGGTGCGCGGCCAGGACCGGGAGGAGTGGCGCGGCGGCTTCTACGCGGCCCTCGCGGACCGGTCCGTCCTGATCGTCGGCTACGGGGCGATCGGCGAGGCCGTCGAGGACCGGCTCGTCCCCTTCGAGTGCGGCCGGATCACGCGCGTCGCCCGCTCGGCCCGCACCGCCCCGCACGGCCCGGTCCACGCCCTCGCCGATCTCCCCGCCCTCCTGCCCGAGGCGGACGTGGTGGTGCTGACCACCCCGCTGACCGAGGACACCCGGGGCCTCGCCGGCGCCGCCTTCCTCGGGCGGATGAAGGACGGCGCCCTCCTGGTGAACGTCTCGCGGGGGCCGGTCGTCGACACCGCCGCCCTGCTGGCGGAGCTGGAGGCCGGCCGGCTGCGCGCCGCCCTCGACGTCACGGACCCCGAGCCGCTGCCCGCGGGCCACCCCCTCTGGCACGCTCCCAACGTGCTGATCACCCCCCATGTGGGCGGCAGCAGCTCGGCGTTCGAGCCCAGGGCGAAGCGGCTCGTGGCCCGCCAGCTCACCCGGTTCGCCGCCGGGCAGGAAGTCGGCAACACCGTGCTGATCAAGGACTGAGGCGGGCGCGCCCCCGCCCCGGAAGCAGCGCGCGCGCAGGTCCGGCGGCAGGGCGGCGGCCATCCCGACGCGAACGGTGGCCACGACCCCCCTCATGGTAACTGAGCGTAGAGAAGCTATGTCGCTGAGTGACGAAAGTGGTGTATCGTCCGGAACAAGGGGCTGCGCCACGTACGTCTGGCGCTGGGGAGTGATCGGACACTTTGGGGGGCGACGGGCGATGCACGGCCAATGGACGAAGGATCCGATGCGGCAGAGCCGCCGGAGGCGGCGCCGCCGACACTGGGTTGCGCCAGAACCGTCCGGCGAGGGGCACCGGTGAGCGCCCAGGGGGCGGCGCTCCTGACCCGGTCGCCGGTCACGGGCGGCGGCCGGAGCATCGCGGCGCAAGTCCTCCTCGCACTCGTGAGCGGCGGCTACGCCGTCGGGGCCGCCCTCGGCTGGGGGTCGGACGAACTCGCCAAGATCATGGGCGACTTCGGGCTCAGCGCCGCCGGATTACTGGCCGCGTTCTCCTGCTACCACTACGCCCGCACGATCGACCGGCGTGAGCGCCCCGCCTGGCTGATGTTCGCCTTCTCCTCGCTCATGGGCGGCCTGGGGAACGCGGTCTGGGGCTGGTACGAGGTGGTCCTCGACCAGAAGCTCCCCGAGCCCTCGATCGCCGACTTCGCCTTCCTCTGCTTCGCACCGCCCGCCATCGTGGGCCTGCTCGTCCTGGCCAAACGCCCGGTCACCCGCGCCGGTTGGGTCTGCCTCGGCCTCGACTCCTGGCTCATCGGCGGCTCCCTGCTGACCCTCTCCTGGAGCCTGGCCCTCGCCAACGCCGCCCGCACCGCCCAGTCGGGCGCCCCCGGCAACGTGCTGCGCGCCGCGCTCTCGCTCGCGTACCCGCTCCTCGACATCGCGCTGGTCTCGATGGTCCTGGTGCTGCACTTCCGGCGCTCGGCGAACAACCGCTCGGCGGTCAACACGGCGATCGCGGCCCTCGCCCTGACCGTCCTGAGCGACGCGCTGTTCACCTCGCCGCTGCTCAACACCACGTACAGCTCCGGGGAGATCCTCGACGCCGGCTGGTTCGCGGGCTCGCTGCTGCTCGCGTACGCCCCCTGGGGCGCCCGCCGGCCCGAACCGGCGCCCCGCCCCTCGCCGCCGCGCCACGACCGGCCGCACAGCCGTCCCATCACCGGCTCGCTGCCCGCCCTCACCCCGTACCTCGCGGCCGCCGTCTGCACCCTCGGCATCCTGGCCAACGTCGTGGACGGCCGGAAGGTCGACCGGATGGTGGTCTTCACCGGCTGCACCGTCGTCCTCGCCCTCGTCATCCGGCAGGGCATCATGCTCCTCGACAACATCGCGCTCACCCAGGAACTGGCCCAGAAGGAGAACCACTTCCGATCCCTGGTCCAGGGCTCCAGCGACGTCATCATGATCGCCGCGCCCACCGGGACCCTGCGCTACGTCAGCCCCGCCGCCGCCGGGGTCTACGGCCGCGAGGCGGAGGAGCTGGTCGGCACGGAGCTCGCCGCCCTGATCCACCCCGAGGACCTCGGCCGGGTGGTCCACGAGGTGCGCCGCTTCCTGGCCGCCCCGCCCGCCGAGGAGCCCACCACCCGCATCGAGTGCCGCTTCAGGTCGGGCGGCGGCGAGTGGCTGAACGTGGAGTCCACGGTCAACCGCCACCAAGGCGGGCTCATCCTCAACAGCCGCGACGTCACCGAGCGGGTCCGCCTCCAGGCCCAGCTCCAGCACAGCGCCGAGCACGACCCGCTGACCGACCTGCCCAACCGGGCCCTGTTCACCCGCCGGGTCCGCCAGGCCCTCACCGGCCGCCGGGCCGGCGACCACAGCACCGCCGTGCTCTTCATCGACCTCGACGGCTTCAAGGCCGTCAACGACACCATCGGCCACCAGGCCGGCGACGAGCTGCTCATCGAGGCCGCCCGCCGCCTCCAGGACGCCGTCCGGGCCGGGGACACCGCCGCCCGGCTCGGCGGCGACGAGTTCGCCGCGCTCATCCTCGGCGACGGCAGCCGCGACCGCAGTGCCCGCGAGTGCCAGGTCCACGACATCGCCGACCGGCTGCGCGCCACCCTCTCCCAGCCCTACCGCATCGCCGGGAGCGAGGTCCGGGTGGCCGCCAGCATCGGCGTCGCCTTCGCCGACCCCGGCATCACCCCCGCGGACCTCATGCGCAACGCGGACCTCGCGATGTACCGGGCCAAGGCGGGCGGCAAGGACCGGGTCGAGCTGTACGCGCCGCAGATGCAGGCCGAGATCGTCCGCAAGGCCGAGCTGGCCGGGCGGCTGCGCACCGCCCTGCACGACGGTGACTTCGCCCTGCTGCACCAGCCCGTGGTCTGCCTGGCCACCGGCGAGGTCACGGCGGTCGCCGCGCAGGCCCGCTGGCGTTCGGCCCAGGGGATCCTCTTCACCCCCGCCGAATTCCTCCGGGTGGCCGAGCACAGCGAGGGCGGCCCGGCCGCCGGGCCGGACGCCTCCCGCACGGCCGAACTGGGCCGATGGCTCCTCGAACAGGCGGTGGAGCAGGCCGCCGAGCGGCACCGGGCGGGGCACGGCGTACCAGTGGCCGTCCGGATGACCGCCCAGCGGCTGCTGGACCTCTCCGTGCCCGGGGGGAGCGTGGAGGCCCTCCTGAACCGCCACGGGCTGCCCTCCGGCGCCCTCGTGCTGGAACTGGCCGCCTCCGACCCCAGGGTGCCCTTCGACGAGCTGGAGCGCCGCCTGACGGCCCTGCACCGGCTCGGCGTACGGATCGCCCTCGATGGCTTCGGCAGCGGCTACGCGGCCATCAGCGCCCTGCGCCGCCTCCCGGTGGACCTGCTCAAACTGGACCGGGGGCTGGTCGAAGGCGTGGTCGAATCGGCCAGGCTGCACAAGATCACGGCTGGATTGTTGCGCATCGCAAACGACCTCGGCATGCAGTCCGTGGCCGACGGGGTGGACCACCCCGAGCAGGTGCTGGCCCTGCGGGCGATGGGGTGCACCCACGGCCAGGGCGCGGCCTTCTCCGGACCACTCGACGAATACAGGCTGCGCCGCTCGCTCGTGAGAGGTACGTTCCCAGTACCGGGCGGTACGGCCCAGCCGGCCTTGGCCGGAGGCTCGTCCGGTGGCTCGATGGTCATCCATGGGGGCTCACATAATGAGACGCCCGTCCCACCCGCTTGACATCCACCTCCCGCCGGAGGGAGGGTCAATGCCATGCGCACCCGAATTCTCGTACTTGGAAAGCGCGTCGGCTGAAGCTGGGGCCTGCATGTCCCCGCTCGACACCACCGACGCGCTCCCCTCGCTTGCCACCCGGCACGAGGGGTTTTTTGTTGCACTGGCACACGTCTCCGGACCTGATCCGGAGCACCCCCGCTCCTCGTAAAACCCTCAGCTTCGAGAAGAGAATGCCGATGACCGAGCAGGCCTCCGGGGCCCACCATCCGCAGCCGCGGCCCCGTACGGGCGGACAGCAGTCCGCCGCAGTTGAGCACGTGACGGGTGCGCAGTCCCTCATCCGCTCTCTCGAAGAGGTGGGGTGCGACACCGTCTTCGGTATCCCGGGCGGCGCCATCCTCCCGGCCTACGACCCGATGATGGACAGCAAGAGGGTCCGTCACATCCTGGTCCGCCACGAGCAGGGGGCCGGCCACGCCGCCACCGGCTACGCCCAGGCCACCGGCAAGGTCGGCGTCTGCATGGCCACGTCCGGCCCGGGCGCCACCAACCTGGTCACCCCGATCGCCGACGCGCACATGGACTCCGTCCCGCTCGTCGCCATCACGGGCCAGGTCTCCTCCAAGGCGATCGGCACCGACGCCTTCCAGGAGGCGGACATCGTCGGCATCACCATGCCGATCACCAAGCACAACTTCCTGGTCACCAAGGCCGAGGACATCCCGAGGACGATCGCCGAGGCCTTCCACATCGCCTCCACCGGCCGCCCCGGCCCGGTCCTGGTCGACATCGCCAAGGACGCCCTCCAGGCGAAGACCACGTTCTCCTGGCCGCCCGCCACGGACCTGCCCGGCTACCGGCCCGTCACCAAGCCCCACGCCAAGCAGATCCGCGAGGCCGCCAAGCTCATCTGCCAGGCCAAGCGCCCCGTCCTGTACGTCGGCGGCGGCGTCATGAAGTCCGGTGCCACGGCCGAGCTCAAGGTCCTCGCCGAGCTGACCGGCGTCCCGGTCGCCACCACGCTGATGGCCCTGGGCTCCTTCCCCGACAGCCACCCGCTGCACGTCGGCATGCCGGGCATGCACGGCTCCGTCACCGGTGTCACCGCGCTGCAGAAGTCGGACCTGCTGATCGCGCTCGGCACCCGCTTCGACGACCGCGTCACCGGCAAGCTGGACAGCTTCGCCCCCTTCGCCAAGGTCATCCACGCGGACATCGACCCGGCCGAGATCGGCAAGAACCGGGAGGTCGACGTCCCGATCGTGGGCGACGCCCGCGAGGTGATCGCCGACCTGATCCAGGCCGTCCAGGCCGAGCACACGGAGGGCCACGCGGGCGACTACACCGCCTGGTGGAAGGACCTCAACCGCTGGCGCGAGACCTACCCGCTGGGCTACGACCTGCCCGAGGACGGCATGCTCTCCCCGCAGCAGGTCATCGAGCGGATCGGCGCGCTCGCACCCAAGAGCACGATCTTCGCGGCGGGCGTCGGCCAGCACCAGATGTGGGCCTCGCACTTCGTCAAGTACGAGGAGCCGCGCACCTGGCTGAACTCCGGCGGCGCCGGAACCATGGGCTACGCGGTCCCCGCCGCGATGGGCGCCAAGGTCGGGATGCCGGAGCGCACCGTCTGGGCGATCGACGGCGACGGCTGCTTCCAGATGACCAATCAGGAACTGGTCACCTGCGCGCTGAACAACATCCCGATCAAGGTCGCGATCATCAACAACGGTGCGCTGGGCATGGTCCGCCAGTGGCAGACCCTGTTCTACAACCAGCGGTACTCCAACACCGTGCTGCACGCGGACGAGACGGGCCACGACACCGTGGGCTCGCAGCTCGGCGAGTCCAACGCGCCCCGCAAGGGCACCCGCGTCCCGGACTTCGTCAAGCTGTCCGAGGCCATGGGCTGCGTCGCGCTGCGCTGCGAGGACCCGGCGGACCTGGACAAGGTCATCGCCGAGGCCAACGCGATCAACGACCGCCCGGTCGTGATCGACTTCATCGTCCACGAGGACGCCATGGTGTGGCCGATGGTCGCCGCCGGCACCTCCAACGACGAGGTCATGGCAGCCCGGGGCGTCCGCCCCGACTTCGGCGACAACGAAGACGACTGAGCCGAGAGAGCCCGAGAGAGAGAACGACTCACATGTCCAAGCACACGCTCTCCGTCCTGGTCGAGAACACGCCCGGCATCCTCGCCCGGATCGCCGCGCTGTTCTCCCGCCGCGGGTTCAACATCGACTCCCTCGCGGTCGGCGTCACCGAGCACCCCGACATCTCCCGCATCACCATCGTGGTCAACGTCGAGGACCTTCCGCTGGAGCAGGTGACCAAGCAGCTCAACAAGCTGGTCAACGTGCTCAAGATCGTCGAGCTGGAGCCGTCGAACGCCATCGAGCGCGAGCTCGTCCTCGTGAAGGTCCGCGCCGACAACGAGACCCGCTCGCAGATCGTCGAGATCGTCCAGCTGTTCCGCGCCAAGACCGTCGACGTCTCCCCGGAGGCCGTCACCATCGAGGCCACCGGCGGCAGCGACAAGCTCGGCGCCATGCTCAAGATGCTGGAGCCCTTCGGCATCAAGGAGCTCGTGCAGTCCGGCACCATCGCCATAGGGCGTGGCGGACGGTCCATCACGGACCGCAGCCTGCGCTCCCTCGAGCGCAGCGCCTGAGCCCCGCGCGTCCGGTTCAGGACGCGGGGCTGACACGCCGGCCCGCATAGCGAGACCGAGAAACTCTTATTCCGTTCCCCGCCGTACGGTGGGAGCAACACCAGCGCACCAAGGAGATATCCCAGTGGCCGAGCTGTTCTACGAGAACGACGCCGACCTGTCCATCATCCAGGGCCGCAAGGTCGCGGTCATCGGTTACGGCAGCCAGGGCCACGCCCACGCGCTGTCGCTCCGTGACTCCGGCGTCGACGTCGTCGTCGGCCTCAAGGAGGGCTCCAGCTCCAAGGCCAAGGCCGAGGAGCAGGGCCTGAAGGTCGTCTCCGTGGCCGAGGCCGCCGAGTGGGCGAACGTCATCATGATCCTGACCCCGGACCCGCTCCAGGCCGAGATCTACGAGGCGTCCATCAAGGACCACCTGCAGGAGGGCGACGCGCTCTTCTTCGGCCACGGCTTCAACGTCCGCTACGGCTTCATCAAGCCCCCGGCCAACGTGGACGTCGCCCTGGTCGCCCCGAAGGGCCCGGGCCACCTGGTCCGCCGTCAGTACGAGGAGGGCCGCGGCGTTCCGTGCATCGCCGCCGTCGAGCAGGACTTCTCGGGCAACGCCTTCGCCCTGGCCCTGTCGTACGCGGCCGGCATCGGCGGCACCCGCGCCGGCGTCATCAAGACCACCTTCACCGAGGAGACCGAGACCGACCTGTTCGGTGAGCAGGCCGTCCTGTGCGGTGGCGCCTCCGCTCTGGTCAAGGCCGGTTTCGAGACCCTGACCGAGGCCGGCTACCAGCCGGAGATCGCGTACTTCGAGTGCCTGCACGAGCTGAAGCTCATCGTCGACCTCATGTACGAGGGCGGCCTGGAGAAGATGCGCTGGTCGGTCTCCGAGACCGCCGAGTGGGGCGACTACATCACCGGCCCGCGCGTCATCACCGACGCCACCAAGGCCGAGATGAAGAAGGTCCTGGAGGAGATCCAGAGCGGCAAGTTCGCCGAGGAGTGGATGGCCGAGTACAAGGCCGGTCTGCCGAAGTACAACGAGTACAAGAAGGCGGACTCCGAGCACCTGCTGGAGACCACCGGCAAGAAGCTGCGCAAGCTGATGAGCTGGGTCGACAACGACGAGAGCTGATCTCGTGAACGGCGGGGCCGGGACGGTGCGTCCCGGCCCCGCCGCGCATCCGCCGGCTCCACCGGTCGAGGTTCACCGGAATGTAGCCCTCGGATAGCGCGGATTGTCCACCCCGGCCAATCCCGGACGGGTGATCCTTCCGTACAGGAGGAAATCCGCGCCCGAACCGCTACTACACTGCTGAACACAACGCGTCAGGCCCACAGTGTCGTGCGTCTTCCACGCGGCTACCCCCTCCACCGCCTGCGGCCGTCGGGACGGCCGTCCGCACTGGACTTGTGAGGACCCACGTGAGCTCGAAACCTGTCGTACTCATCGCCGAAGAGCTGTCGCCCGCCACGGTGGACGCGCTCGGTCCGGACTTCGAGATCCGGCACGTCAACGGCGCCGACCGCGCCGAGCTGCTCCCCGCGATCACGGACGTCGACGCGATCCTCGTCCGCTCCGCCACCAAGGTGGACGCCGAGGCCATCGCCGCGGCCAAGAAGCTGAAGGTCGTCGCCCGCGCCGGTGTCGGCCTCGACAACGTCGACGTCTCCGCCGCCACCAAGGCGGGCGTCATGGTCGTGAACGCCCCGACCTCCAACATCGTCACCGCCGCCGAGCTGGCCTGCGGCCTGCTCGTGGCCACCGCCCGCAACATTCCGCAGGCCAACACCGCCCTGAAGAACGGCGAGTGGAAGCGGAACAAGTACACGGGCGTCGAGCTCAGCGAGAAGACCCTCGGCGTCGTCGGCCTCGGCCGCATCGGTGTCCTGGTCGCCCAGCGCATGTCGGCCTTCGGCATGAAGGTCGTCGCGTACGACCCGTACGTACAGCCCGCGCGCGCCGCCCAGATGGGCGTCAAGATGCTGACGCTGGACGAGCTGCTCGAGGTCGCCGACTTCATCACCGTGCACCTGCCGAAGACCCCCGAGACCGTCGGTCTCATCGGGGACGAGGCCCTGCACAAGGTGAAGCCGTCCGTCCGCATCGTCAACGCCGCGCGCGGCGGGATCGTGGACGAGGCCGCGCTGTACTCGGCCATCAAGGAGGGCCGCGTCGCCGGCGCCGGCCTCGACGTGTACGCGAAGGAGCCCTGCACGGACTCCCCGCTCTTCGAGCTCGACCAGGTCGTCTGCACCCCGCACCTCGGAGCGTCCACGGACGAGGCCCAGGAGAAGGCCGGCATCGCGGTGGCCAAGTCGGTGCGGCTCGCCCTCGCCGGCGAGCTCGTGCCGGACGCGGTCAACGTCCAGGGCGGTGTCATCGCCGAGGACGTCCGTCCGGGCCTGCCGCTCGCCGAGAAGCTCGGCCGCATCTTCACCGCCCTCGCGGGCGAGGTCGCGGTCCGCCTCGACGTCGAGGTCTGCGGCGAGATCACCCAGCACGACGTCAAGGTGCTGGAACTCTCCGCCCTCAAGGGTGTCTTCGAGGACGTCGTCGACGAGACGGTCTCCTACGTCAACGCCCCGCTGTTCGCGCAGGAGCGCGGCGTCGAGGTCCGACTGACCACCAGCTCGGAGTCCCCGGACCACCGCAACGTGGTGACCGTCCGCGGCACCCTGTCGGACGGCCAGGAGGTGTCCGTCTCCGGCACGCTCGCCGGCCCGAAGCACCTTCAGAAGATCGTGGGCGTCGGTGAGTACGACGTGGACCTGGCCCTGGCCGACCACATGATCGTCCTGCGCTACACCGACCGCCCGGGCGTCGTCGGCAAGGTCGGCCAGCTCCTCGGCGAGGCCGGTCTGAACATCGCGGGCATGCAGGTCGCCCGCGCCGAGGAGGGCGGCGAGGCGCTCGTCGTCCTCACCGTCGACGCGGCGGTCCCGGCGGACGTCCTCGCGGCCATCTCGGCGGAGATCGGCGCCGCCTCGGCCCGTACGGTCAACCTCGGCTGACCGTCGCACGCCGTCGAAGGGGCCCGGGGCGTCAACCCCGGGCCCCTTCGTGTCACCCCCTGCCCGAGGGGGCGCGTACGGGTGGGACGCCCGTATATGACGGATGTATAAACACTGCGTGCGAGACCTTCGTCCAGGACGGCCGCCTTGCTACGGTGACGGCCATGGGACACAAAGAGGATCTCCTCGAAGGCGCCAAGAAGTGCCTGGTCGAGAAAGGTTTCGTACGCACCACCGCGCGCGACATCGTCGGCGCCTCCGGCACGAACCTGGCCTCCATCGGCTACCACTACGGTTCCAAGGACGCCCTGCTCACCCAGGCGTTCATCGCCCTGATGCAGCAGTGGGGCGAAACGGCCTTCCAGGACGGCATGCCCGGTGAGGACGGCTCCCTGGAGCGCCTGCGCGCCCTGTGGGAAGGGGTCCTCGCCCAGCACGACACCTCCGCCCCCGTCTGGGCGGCCAGCATGGAGGTCGCGCTGAGCGGCGAACGGCTGCCGCAGCTGCGGGGGATGCTCGCCGCCTCCCAGGCCGAGGGCCGTCGCGGCCTGATCTCGCTCCTCACCGGCACCCCCGAGGAGGAGCTCACCGAACGCGACGAGCGCACCCTCGGCTCCGTCTGCCAGGCGCTGCTCAACGGCCTGATGATCCAGTGGCTGCTCGACCCCGGCACCGCCGCCTCCGCCGAGGAGTTCACCGAGGGGCTCCGCCGCATCGCGGAGGGGCTGACGGCCGCCGCGGGCGGATCCGCCGGACGCCCGCTGGAGCAGACCCGATGAGATCCGGGTTCCTGTCCGCCGGGGACGACCTCGGCCCGCTGCCGCCCGTGGGCCGCATCCCGGACGCCCGGCCGCTGCCCGGCTCCCCGGCCGGGATCATGCGGCGCTGCGCCGCCACGGCCGTGGACCTGACCATCGCCGTCGTGGTGATCCTCGTACCGCTCCTCGGGTTCGACCGGGTGCTCGGAGTCCTCGCCCTGCCCGACCGGGAATCCAGTACCGCCTGGCAGTCGGCCGCGGCGGCCTGGACGGCGGCCTTCGTGCTGCTCTACTCGCCGCTGTCCGTCTCGCGCCGGGGGGCGACGCCCGGCAAGCGGCTGATGGGCATGGAGGTCGTCGCCCGCGGGGGCGGGCGCCTCTCCTACGGGCAGGCGGTGGTCCGCCACCTCACCAACCTGGTGGTCACCGGCATCCCCTTGCTGGCCGTGGCCAACGCGTCCTCCATGACGCTCAGCCCCGACGCCCTCGGCATCCACGACAAGGCCGTCGGCAGCGCGGTCATCCACCGCCGCCCGACCTCCGCCTGAACGGCGCTCAGGCCCGCAGGCGGGCGGCCTTGAGCGCCATGTGGAGCAGCAGCCTGTCCTCGCCGGCGTCCAGGTCGAGCCCCGTCAGCTGCTCGACCCGGCCCAGCCGGTAGTACAGGGTCTGGCGGTGGATGCCCAGCTCCGCCGCCGCGCGGCCCGCCTGCCCCGCGCAGTCGAGGAACACCTCGGCGCTGCGGGCCAGTTCCCGGTGGGCCGGCGCCAGCAGGGCCCGGGTCGCCGGGTCGTCCGCCGGGCCCGCGGCCACGGCGGCCAGCATCCGGTACGGCCCGATCCCCGCCCACCGCGCCACCGGCCCCAGCCCCGGCTGCGCGGCCGCCGCCCGGGCGGCGGCGGTGGCCTGGGCCCAGGCGGCGGGCAGCTCCGTGAGCGCGCGGACCGGGTCGGACAGCCCGGCGGTGACGGCGCCGCCCCCGGACGGGCCCCGCGCACCGCCGCCCGGCCCGGCCGCCGGAGCCGCCGCCGACGGCAGCAGCCGCCCGGCCGCCGCCAGGGCCGGAGCCGTCGCGTCCCCCGACCGCAACCGCAGCAGCACCGCGAGCGCCGCCGGCGCGGGACCGGCATCCCCGCCGTCCGGGCCCTCGCCCCCCGCCGGGACCACGCACACCGCCGCCGCCCCGGGCACCGACCCCGGAGCCTCCCCGGACCACGGGGCCACGCACACGGCGGCGTGCGGTCCCTCGGCCCCGGGCCCCAGCGCCACCCGCAGCGCGGCCACCGCCATGTCCTGCTGCCAGCCCGGGCCGGCGGTCAGCACCGCCAGGAACTCCCGGGAGAGGCCGGCGCCCGCCCTGGCCTCCTCGGCGAGCAGCACCCCGATCCGCCGGGCCACGTCCATGGCGGCCTCCAGGGTGGCCGGACCCGGGCCCGGATCCTGGTCGAGGAGCCACACGTAGCCCTGCACGATGCCCCGGTACCGCACCGGCAGGCAGATCCGTCCCCGGAAGACGCCCGCGTCCGGGGCCGCCGGGATGCGCACCGGGCCGGTGGCGCGCGCGATGCCGAAGCCCTCGAACCAGGCCCGGACGGCCGCCGTCGACTGCCGGGTCAGGATCGAGCGGGTGCGCACCGGGTCCATCACGAGGTCGTCCTCGCTGTCGTGGGCGCCGAAGGCGATGAGGCGGAAGTCCCGGTTCTCCAGCGTCGCCGGGGCGCCGAGCAGCGCCGAGATCTCGTCCACCAGGTCCTGGTAATCGCCTTTCACGCGGCCATTCTCCCACTCCGCGGCCGCCCCTTCAGACAGATGTATGAGATCCGGGCCACGGATGCGTGACAGCTGTCGATGGCAGAGGATCGTGGAGATCCTTAGGTTTCACGGTGGTTTCACTCGCGTTTTCCCTACGGCCGCAGCACCACCCCCGCGGCGTCCGTTCGTCCGCTTCTGCCACCCGTTGGAGGTGCCCCGTGCTGGGTCCCGCGATCCTCGCCGCCTCGCGCAGCGACAAGATGCGCCGTATCGTTTCCGCCGCCCCGGTGACCAAGCCGGTGGTCAACCGGTTCATCCCCGGTGAGACGGTCGACCAGGTCATCCCGATCGTCGAGGAGCTGACGCGCAAGGGCCTCGAGGTCACCCTCGACGTCGTCGGCGAGGACATCACCGCCGTCGAGCAGTCCTACGCGGCCCGGGACGCCTACCTGGAGCTGATCCAGCGCCTCAAGGAGCTTCAGCTCGGCGAGACGGTCGAGATGTCGGTCAAGCTGTCCATGTTCGGCCAGGCGCTGGAGGGCGGCCACGAGCTGGCCCTCGCCAACGTCCGGCCGGTTGTCGAGGCCGCCGCCGCCATCGGCACCACCGTCACGCTGGACGCCGAGGACCACACCACCCTCGACTCGATGTTCGCCATCCACGAGGAGCTGCGCCGGGACTTCCCGCAGACCGGCTGCGTGATCCAGGCCTACCTCTTCCGCACCGAGGCCGACGCCCGCCGGCTGGCCGCCGCCGGCAGCCGCGTCCGGATCGTGAAGGGCGCGTACAAGGAGCCCGCCGAGGTCGCGTACCAGGACAAGGCCGAGATCGACAAGGCGTACGTCCGGATCATGAAGATCCTGATGGAGGGCGAGGGCTACCCGATGATCGGGTCGCACGACCCGCGCCTCATCGCCATCGCCCAGGAGCTCGCCCGGCAGGCCGGGCGCAAACTGGACGAGTACGAGTTCCAGATGCTGTACGGCATCCGCAGCGAGGAGCACCTGCGGCTCGCCGCCGAGGGCCACCGGATGCGCGTCTACACGGCCTACGGCACCGACTGGTACGGCTACTTCATGCGCCGCCTCGCCGAGAAGCCGGCCAACCTGCTCTTCTTCCTCCGCTCGATGATCACCAAGAACTAGGTCAAGGAGTTACCAGCCCCATGGATGCTGTGACCCAGGTCCCCGCGCCGGTCAACGAGCCGGTCCACTCGTACGCCCCCGGCAGCCCGGAGCGCGCGCGCCTCGAGATCCAGCTGAAGCAGCTGTCCGAGAACCCGATCGACCTCCCGATGACGATCAACGGCGTCAAGCGGATGGGCGGCGGCGAGCGCTTCGACGTCGTGCAGCCCCACGACCACAAGTCGGTCATCGGTACGTACGCCAACGCCACCGAGGCCGACGCCCAGGAGGCCGTCGACGCCGCCCTGGCCGCCGCCCCGGCCTGGCGCGCGATGTCCTTCGACGACCGCGCCGCGATCATCCTGCGCGCCGCCGAGCTGCTGGCCGGCCCGTGGCGCGAGAAGCTGGCCGCCTCCACCATGCTGGGCCAGTCCAAGACCGTGCAGCAGGCGGAGATCGACACCCCCTGCGAGCTCGTCGACTTCTGGCGCTTCAACGTCCACTTCGCCCGCCAGATCCTGGCCGAGCAGCCGGCCGCGAACAGCGCCGGCGTGTGGAACCGCAGCGACCACCGCCCGCTCGAGGGCTTCGTCTACGCGATCACCCCGTTCAACTTCACGGCCATCGCCGGCAACCTGCCCACCGCCCCCGCGCTCATGGGGAACGTGGTCGTGTGGAAGCCGTCCCCGACGCAGACCCACTCCGCGGTCCTCCTCATGGAGCTCCTGGAGGCGGCCGGTCTGCCCAAGGGCGTCATCAACCTGGTGACGGGCGACGGCATCGCCGTCTCCGAGGTGGCCCTGAACCACCCCGAGCTCGCCGGCATCCACTTCACCGGCTCGACCAAGACCTTCCAGTACCTGTGGAAGACGGTCGGCAACAACATCGAGAAGTACCGCTCCTACCCCCGCCTGGTCGGCGAGACGGGCGGCAAGGACTTCGTCGTCGCGCACCCGTCCGCGGACCGCGCGATCCTGAAGACCGCCCTGACCCGCGGCTCCTTCGAGTTCCAGGGCCAGAAGTGCTCCGCCTCCTCGCGCGCCTACGTCCCGGCCTCCATCTGGAACGACGGCTTCAAGGAGCAGTTCGCGGCCGAGGTCGACGGCATCGCCATGGGTGACGTCCGCGACCTGTCCAACTTCATCGGCGCGGTCATCGACGAGCGCTCCTTCGCGAAGAACAAGGCCGCTATCGACCGTGCGAAGGCCGACCCGACCTGCACGATCGTCGCGGGCGGCACGTACGACGACTCGGAGGGCTACTTCGTCCGCCCGACCGTCATCGAGTGCACCGACCCGGAGAACGAGGTCTTCACGACCGAGTACTTCGGCCCGATCCTCGCGATCCACGTCTACGAGGACGACAAGTACGACGAGATGCTGGCGCAGATGGAGAACGTCTCGGCCTACGCCCTGACCGGCTCCGTCATCGCCCAGGACCGCTACGCGGCCGCCGACACGATGGAGAAGCTCCGCTTCGCGGCGGGCAACTTCTACATCAACGACAAGTCGACCGGCGCCGTCGTCGGCCAGCAGCCCTTCGGTGGCGGCCGTGCCTCGGGTACGAACGACAAGGCCGGCGCGGCGTCCAACCTGCTCCGCTGGACCTCGACCCGCTCCATCAAGGAGACGCTGGTCCCGCCGACCGAGTACGGCTACCCCCACATGGGCTGACCCCGCCCGACCCCTGAATCCCGCCCCCGCTCCGGTACCCCCAAGCCCGGAGCGGGGGCGGTCCAGGTCGCGGGGGCGGACCGCGGGTTCAGACCTCCACCAGGACCTGGTCCAGGGACTTGCGGACCAGGTCCGGGACCTCGCAGTCGTCCGCGGGGTAGCCGACCGGGATCACCGCGAAGGCCTTCTCGTTCTCCGGGCGGTTCAGGACGTGCCCCAGGAAGCGCATCGGGCTCGGGGTGTGGATGAGCGCCGCCAGGCCCGACAGGTGCAGGGCCGACAGCAGCATGCCGACCGCGATGCCGACCGACTCGTCGACGTAGTAGTGCTTGCGCTTCGTGCCGTTGGGGCCGAGCCAGTAGCGCTGCTGGAAGACCACGATCAGCGCCGGCGCGTCCGTGAGGTGGGTCTTCACGGCGTCCGTGCCGATGGGGCGCAGCGCGGCGAGCCACTCGTCGCCGAGGCGGCCGTCGTAGGAGATCTGCTCCTCCTGCTCGGCCGCGGCGCGGATCTGCTGCCGGATGCCCGGGTCCTTGACCAGGACGAAGGTCCACGGCTGCTGGTGCGCCCCGGAGGGCGCGGTGGCGGCGCAGGCGATCGCGTCGCGGACGGCCTGCTCGGGGACGGGATCGGGGGAGAAGTGGCGCACCGTCCGCCGCTCGTCCATCCGGGCCCGCAACTCCGCCGCGCGCGCGAGCGATTCGGGGCCCGGCATGCGCGCGGGACGGTAGGGGACGGGCCGGTAGGGCCGGCCATGGGTGGGGGTCCACTGCTGGGTCTCAGGCGACATGCGCAGATCTTCCAGCGAGGGAACCCCCGAGGCCAGGGGAGCGTCATCAGCCAATGTCCGTTGTGTACTGACAGGGGGGCTATGACCGTGTCGAACGTCGGTCGATTCGTGGAGTGGGAGGGCTGCTTCAACGCCCGTGACCTCGGCGGCCCGGGAGCGCTCCGGCCCGGGACGCTGGTACGGGCCGACAGCCTCGACGGGCTCACCGCCCGCGGCTGGACCACACTGGCCCGCCACGGGGTGCGCACCGTCATCGACCTGCGCAACGACGGCGAAGCCGAGCCGGACCACGCCCCGCGTCCGCCCGGGCTGACCACCCTGCGGATCCCGCTCGACGGCATCGAGCACCGGGACTTCTGGGACGTGTGGTGGGGCACTCCGGGCTTCGGCACCCCCGCGTATTTCCGGCCTTTCCTGGAACGGTTCCCCGACCGCGTGGCCTCCGTCGCCCGGGCCGTCGCCACCGCCCCGCCGGGCGGGGTCGTCTTCCACTGCGGTCTGGGCCGCGACCGGACGGGGATCATCGCGCTCGTCCTGCTGAGGCTGGCCGGGGCGACCCCGGAGCAGACGGCCGACGACCACGCTCTGAGCGAGCTGCGGGTCCGGGCCCGGTGCGCGGCCCTGGGCCGGCCCTACGACGCCGCCGAGATCCAGGACTACGTCGCCGGTCTCGGCACCACCGTGCACGCCCTGGCCGCGGACACCGCGCGGTGGCTGGACGCGGGCGCCTACCTGAGCGGGGCGGGGCTGACGGCCGCCGAACTGGACCGGCTCCGGGGCAGACTGGGGGCATGAGCGACGCCACGCACACCCGTCTCGCGCACACCTCGCAGCTCGGCGCGGACGACCTCGCCGTGATCCGGGACCTGCTCGACGCGGCCTTCGACGGGGACTTCGGCGACGAGGACTTCGAGCACGCCCTCGGCGGGATGCACGCCCTGGTGTACGAGGGCGGCGTGCTCGCGGCGCACGGCAGCGTCGTCCAGCGGCGGGTGCTGCACCAGGGGCGGGCCCTGCGGACCGGGTACGTCGAGGCCGTCGCCGTACGCGCCGACCGGCGCCGGCGCGGGCTCGGAGCGGCGGTGATGGCCGGGCTGGAGGGCGTCATCGCCGCGGCGTACGTCCTCGGCGCCCTGTCCGCCTCCGACGAGGGCGCGGCCCTGTACGGGAGCCGGGGCTGGAAGCCGTACGCCGGGCAGATCGGCGTCCTCGGCCCGGCCGGGCCCGAGCGGCTGGCCGGGGAGGAGGGCTCGACCTACCTGTGGACGCCGCCCGGCGGGGCCGTGCCGGACGCCGCCGGGCGGCTCGACTTCGACTGGCGCAACGGGGACGTCCTGTAGCCGGGGCCGGAATCAGCTGCCGGCCCGTACGAGCATCTTGCCCAGGTTCTCCCCGCGGAGCATGCCCAGGAAGGCCTCCACGGAGCGGTCGAAGCCCTCGGCGACGGTGGTGTCGGTGCCGATCCGGCCGCTGCGCAGGTGGGGGACCAGGAGATCCTCCAGCTCGTCCTGGAGACCGGTGTGATTGCGGACCAACACCCCCTCCAGGCGCAGGGACTTGTGGACCACCTCGAAGAGGTTGCGCGGCGCGGCGGGGGAACGGTCCCCGTTGTACATCGAGATGGCGCCGACCCAGGCGATCCGCCCGTACTCGCGCAGGGATGCGATCGCGCCCTCCAGGTGCTCCCCGCCCACGTTGTCCACGTAGACGTCGACGCCGTCCGGCGCGGCCTGCGCCAGCTGCTCGGCGACGGGCCCGTCGTGGTAGTCGAAGGCGGCGTCGAACCCGAGGGTCCCGGTGAGGTGGGAGGTCTTCGCCGCCGATCCGGCGCTGCCGATGATCCGGCGGGCTCCGAGCAGCCGGGCGATGTGCCCGGTGGCGGTGCCGACCCCGCCGGCGGCGGCGGAGACGAAGAGGTCCTCGCCCTCGCGCAGGGCCGCCGTCCGGGTGAGGGCGGCGTAGGCCGTCAGGCCGGTGCCGCCGAGGATCGACAGGTAGGCCTCCAGCGGGACGCCCGCGTGGCCGGGCAGCTTGCGGGTGCCGTCCACGCCCAGGGTGACCAGGGAGTGGGTGCGCCAGCCCGCGCGGTGGAAGACCAGGTCGCCCTCCGCCAGGCCCGGGTCGCGGGAGGCGGTCACCCGGCCCACCGTGCGGCCCTCCAGCGGGGCGTGCAGCTCGAAGCCGCCCTCGCCGCCGTCCATCATCCCGCGGTGGTACGGGTCCACCGACAGCAGCAGGTTCTCCACCAGGGCGGTGCCGGGGGCGGGTTCGGGGACGGGCGAGGAGACGTACGCGAAGTCGGAGGCGGCCGGGAAACCGGTCGGACGGGCGATCTGGTGGACGGAGTGGGCCGTTTCGGTGCTCATGGCCCCGACCGTAGGAAGGAATCCCGGAGCCGGGCAGGGGGTTGCGCTCATGGAAGCCGCACATCCATGAACGCTGCTCATACACCGAGGTGGGAACCCATGGCCGAGCTCGCCCCGCAGGAAATCCGGGTGCTGGTCGCCGTCGCGGAGACGGGCGGCTTCTCCGCCGCGGCCGCCGTGCTGGGCATCAGCCAGTCCGCCGTCTCGCACTCGGTGCGCGGCAGCGAGGGCAAGGTCGGCGCGGTGCTCTTCGAGCGCGGGCGCGGCGGGGCCTCGCCCACCCCGGCCGGGGAGCGGGCCGTGGCGCTGGGCCGGCGCATCCTGCGGCTGTACGAGGTGCTGGGCGCGGAGGCGCGCGGCGCGGCCCGGGCCCCCGCCGGGCGGGACGCCGGGGAGGGGGTGCTGCGCGTCGCGGCCTTCCGCAGCGCGGCCCTGCACCTGCTGCCACCCGCGCTGGAGCGGCTGGCCGTGCTGTACCCGGGGATCCGCCCCGAGGTCAGGGTGGTGCGCGAACTGGGTGCCGGCACGGCGGGGGAGGTGGCCGCGGGCCGGGCGGACCTGGGCATCGCGACGCTGGGCGCGCGGGAGGACGTACCGCCGGGGCTGCTGACCGGGGTGCTCGTGGAGGAGGCGTACGCGCTGGTGCACCCGGCCGGGCACCCGGACCCGAGGGCGCTGCCCCTGCTGGACTGGGACGAGAACTGCGGCTCCTACACCCGGGAGTGGTGGCGTGCCCAGGACTGGATCCCCGGGGCCACCGTGAAGGCCGAGGACGACGCCATGGTGCTGACCATGGTCGGGCGGGGGCTGGGGATGGCGATCATGCCGGAGCTGTCGCTGCGCGAGGCGCCGGACACCGTCGAGATCACCGGCCTGGGGCCACGGAGGCCGGTGAGGCAGGTGGGATACGTCACCACACCGGAATTGGCATCGACCCGCGTCGTCAGGGCTCTGATCAGGGAACTCCGGGCTGAGAAGGTCTAAAAACGGAACCACCGGAGGGCTCCCTTTGGGGGGTCTCCCGTCTCAGATACTAGGAAGTCCGAGTAATTGCGGAGACAGACAGCCGGACCTGCCCTAGCTTTGTAGGAGCCGAACGTCTCGCTGATCCTGCGAATGGCGGTCGAGAGCGCGCGCCCCTGGCAGGCAACCCCTGCGGCGCACGGCTCCCCGCCTCTTCCGGCGCCTTGAAGGAACACCCCTCATCCGTGGCCCCGCCACGCCGTGATCCCAAGGAGTCGATCACCATGACCCCCACCACCGCCGCAACGCGCCGCGTCCGCCACTCCTCCCCGGCCGACGCCGACCGCAAGAACGCCGCCGCCGCCCTCCAGCGCGCCCTGGACCGCCGTGACAACGGCGGCTCGACCGGCCACTGACCGGGCTCCCGGCGGGGGCCGCCGAACAGCCCGTCCGCACCGGGCACATCGCGTCCCCGCCGGTCCCGCGGCCCTCCCGCGGCCCTCCTGCGGTCCGAATGGTGGACGCGATATGTCTGAGGGCTGGGACACGGAGTACGGTTCCGACATGTCGACCAGCATCAATCTCGCAGTGATCCCCGGTGATGGCATCGGCCAGGAAGTCGTGGCTCAGGGCCTCAAGGTCCTTACCGCGGTCCTGCCCCAGGATGTGAAGCTGGAGACCAAGGAGTACGACCTCGGCGCCCAGCGCTGGCACCGCACCGGTGAGACCCTCCCGGACGCGGAGCTCGAGGCCCTCAAGCACCACGACGCGATCCTGCTGGGCGCCATCGGTGATCCCTCGGTCCCGTCGGGCGTCCTGGAGCGCGGTCTGCTGCTGAAGCTCCGCTTCGCCTTCGACCACTTCATCAACCTGCGCCCCTCGAAGCTGTTCCCGAACACGGCCACCCCGCTGGCCGGCCGTCCGGAGATCGACTTCGTCGTGGTCCGCGAGGGCACCGAGGGCCCGTACACCGGCAACGGCGGCAGCCTGCGCACCGGCACCCCCGCCGAGGTGGCCACCGAGGTCAGCGTGAACACCGCCTACGGCGTCGAGCGGGTCGTGCGCGACGCGTACGAGCGGGCCAACGCGCGCCCCCGCAAGAAGCTGACGCTCGTCCACAAGAACAACGTCCTCGTGTACGCGGGCCACCTGTGGAAGAACATCTTCGACAAGGTCGGCCAGGAGTACCCCGAGGTCACCACCGACTACCTGCACGTCGACGCCGCGACGATCTTCTTCGTCACCCAGCCCGAGCGCTTCGACGTCATCGTCACGGACAACCTGTTCGGTGACATCCTCACCGACCTGGCCGCGGCCGTGACCGGCGGCATCGGCCTGGCCGCCTCCGGGAACATCAACCCGACCGGCGCCTTCCCGTCCATGTTCGAGCCCGTCCACGGCTCGGCCCCCGACATCGCTGGCACCGGCAAGGCCGACCCGACCGCGACGATCCTCTCGGTGGCCCTGCTCCTGCGCCACCTCGGCTACGAGGAGCAGGCCGTCCGCATCGAGGACGCCGTCTCCGCCGACCTGGCCGGGCGCGACGGCACCTTCCGCTCCACCGACGCGATCGGCGACGCCCTCGCCGCGCGAGTAGCCGGCTGACCCGGCCGTTCCTCCAGGAAGCCGCCAGGTCACAAAGGGACCTGGCGGCTTCTCCTGTGCGGCCCCCGGTGCCACCATCTCCCTGGGCCGCTAAGCCCCGTTTCTCCGAAGCGTGCCCACGAGCGATAATCGAACGCGAGGCCGCGGAATACGGGGAAGCTCGGACGTCCTGGTACGCATGAGCGCGGTCCGCCCTACCCAACCGGTGAAGGACAAGCACTCATGACGACGCCCACGATCGAGCTCAAGCCCTCCTCGAACCCGCTGTCCGACGCGGAGCGCGAAGCGATCCTGGCCAACCCGGGCTTCGGCCGCCACTTCACCGATCACATGGTGACGATCAAGTGGACCGAGGGCCGCGGCTGGCACGACGCCGAGCTCGTCCCGTACGCTCCGCTGTCGATCGACCCGGCGAACATGACCCTGCACTACGCGCAGACGATCTTCGAGGGCCTCAAGGCCTACCGCCAGCCCGACGGCACCGTCGCCACCTTCCGCCCGCGCGCCAACGCCGAGCGGTTCCAGGCCTCCGCCCGCCGCATGGCGATGCCCGAGCTGCCGGCCGATCTCTTCATCGAGGCCTGTGACGCCCTGATCAAGCAGGACCGCGCCTGGGTGCCGGACTCCGGCGAGGCCTCCCTGTACCTGCGTCCGTTCATGTTCGCGTCCGAGGTCGGGCTGGGCGTCCGCCCGGCCAACGAGTTCCTCTTCATGGTCATCGCCTCGCCCGCCGGCGCCTACTTCCCCGGTGGCGTCAAGCCCGTCTCCGTCTGGCTCTCCGAGGAGTACGTCCGCGCCGTCAAGGGCGGCACCGGCGCCGCCAAGACCGGCGGCAACTACGCGGCCTCCCTCGTCGCCCAGGCCCAGGCCGCCTCGCACGGCTGCGACCAGGTCGTCTGGCTCGACGCCGTCGAACACCGCTGGATCGAGGAGATGGGCGGCATGAACCTGTACTTCGTGTACGGCGACCGCATCGTCACCCCCGAGCTCACCGGCTCGCTCCTGCCCGGCATCACCCGTGACTCCCTCCTCACCATCGCCCGCGACCTCGGCTACACCGCCGAGGAGGGCCGGATCTCCACCGAGGACTGGAAGCGCGACAACGAGAACGGCACCCTGACCGAGGTGTTCGCCTGCGGCACCGCCGCCGTCATCACCCCGGTCGGCTCGGTCAAGTCGGAGCGCGCCGGCTGGACCCAGGGCGACGGGCAGCCCGGCGAGGTCACCATGAAGCTCCGCAAGGCGCTCCTCGACCTCCAGACCGGCCGCACCCCCGACACCCACGGCTGGATGCACCCGCTCGGCTAGGCGTTCCGCGCCCCGGGCGCAAGGAAGGCCCCCCGCGCACCGCGCGGGGGGCCTTCCGGCGTTCCGGGAGGGAGCGCGGGTCAGCGCTCGTCCTCCGTCTCGCCGTCGTCCTTCTTCTCCTCGCGCTCCTTGCCCTTCCCCTCCGGGCCGAGCCCCACGACGGCGTCGCCGAACGCGTAGGCCAGGCCGGCGATTCCCTTGACGATCTTCCCCGCCACGTACGCGACTTCTTCCACGATGCCTCCCCGTGTCGTGGGCGCCGGCCCCGTCCTATTCGGCCGCCGCCACCACTGCGTTCCCCGCCGGTCCGGCGGCCGGTGCCGCCTGCGGCCGGACCGTCAGGGCGGTGTACACCGCCCCGCCGACCAGCCCCGACAGGATGAAACTACAGTCCACCCCGCCGGTGAGGGCCAGCAGCGGGCCCTCGTACACCGGGGTCGACACGGCGGCCAGTCCCACGGCCGCGCCCGCCGCCCAGGAGGCCGTGGCGCGGACGTTCCAGCCGCCGCTGTACCAGTAGACGCCGCCGCGGGCCCGACGGTTGAACACCTGGAGGGCATCGGCGTCGTAGATCCCGCGGCAGCGCACGAAGCCGATCAGGGTGACCACGGCCCAGGGGGTGCCGATCGCGGTGAGCAGCAGGACGAAGGAGGTCATCGCGGACTGCACGTCCCACTCGAAGGAGCCGAAGAAGACGAACGCGGTGGCCGCCACCGCGGCGATCACGGTGGCCTTGGTGCGGGTCGTCCTCGGCACGATGGCGTCCAGGTCCAGGCCCATGGAGTAGAGCATCAGCCCGGCGTTGCCCACCGAGCCGGCCGCCGCGGCGGCGAGCAGCGGCACGAGGTACCAGAAGGGCGCGGCCTCCACGAGCGGCCCGGCGTAGTCGGCGCCGGCGCGGGCGGCGAGGGCGGTGTAGGTGCCGAACAGCTGCGGGACCAGCAGGCCGACCAGCAGTCCCAGGCAGGTGGCCCGGAAGACCTTGCGGGAGCCGTGGCGCCGGGGGGAGACGTAGCGGGTGTAGTCGCCCAGCAGGGTGATGAAGGCGACGGGTCCGCTGAGCCCGGCCGCGACGGCGGCCAGCAGCCAGGTCGGCCAGAACGAGCCGAGCAGGTACGCGGTGTCCGGCGGGGCGGCGGTGGTGAAGTCCGGGGCGTAGGCCACGACGCCGACGGCCAGCAGGACGACCATGGCCACCGACAGCACCTTGCTCATGCGCAGCAGCAGCCGGTAGCCGAAGACGGCCGCGACGACGGTGCACGCGGCGAGTGCGCCGTACATCACGGCCCGGGTGGCACCGGTGTCCGGCAGCCCGGTGAGGCGGGACAGGGCCGCGGCCATCACGTCGCCGCCTATCCACAGGGTGAGGGCGGTGTAGCCGAGGGAGAGCAGCAGTCCGACGACGGAGCCGACCAGCCGTCCCCGTACGCCGAACTGGGCGCCGCTGGAGGTCGACAGGTTGGTCGCGGTCCGCAGGGACACCAGGGCGAGCGGCGCGGTGAAGGCGATGCCGGCCAGGGTGCCGGTCACGATGGCGGTGACGGAGGGCACCAGCCCGAGCCCGAAGGACGGGGGCAGCCAGCCGAAGACGATCACGCCGAGGCAGAGGTTGGAGCCGAGGAGGATCGAGACCAGGTCGCGGGGACCGCTGGTCCGCTCCTCCTCGGGGATGGTGTCGACTCCGCGCTGTTCGATGGGCATGGGGGACTCCCTTGGCAGGGCGGGGGGTGGTTGCACAGTGGTTTGAGCGTCATTCAATGTGACCTGAGCCCGTGGCGCAGGTCAATCCTTCACCACGAGGAAATGAAGAGTTAGAGTGATGCTCTAACCCATTGACTCAAAAGGTGGTGGATCGGCGTGCGGCTGACCCCTACGGAGCGCGACCGGCTGCTGCTGCGCAGCGCCGCGGAACTGGCCCGGGCCCGAAGGGCCCGGGGCCTGAGGCTCAACGTCCCCGAGGCCACCGCGTTGATCGCGGACACGGTCTGCGAGGCCGCGCGCGACGGCAAGCGCCTGGCGGAGGCCATCGAGGAGGCCCGCGGCGTGCTCGGCCCCGACGACGTGCTGCCCGGCGTGGCCGACGTGGTCACCGAGGTCCACGTGGAGGCCGTCTTCGACGACGGGTCCCGCCTCGCGGTGGTCTCCGCGCCCATCGAGGGCGCCGTGTCGCTCGGTGACGACGCCCCCGGCGCCGTCGTGCCCGGCCCCGGCGCCCCCCAGCCCGAACCGCGGCTGCTCCTGCGCGTGCGCAACACCGCGTCCGTGCCGGTCAGCGTCACCTCCCACTTCCACTTCTTCGAGGCGAACCCCCGGCTCGACTTCGACCGCGCCGCCGCCTACGGCATGCGGCTGTGCGTACCGGCGGGCTCCTCGGTGCGCTTCGACCCGCACGGCGAGGGGGAGGTGGGCCTCGTCCCGATCGGCGGCGAGCGCATCGCGATCGGCTTCGCCGGGCTGGTCGACGGCCCGCTGGACGCCCCCGGAGCCAAGGAGCAGGCCCTGGCCCGCGCCGCCGCCTGCGGCTACCTCGGCGCCGCCCCGACCGACGACGCCCCGGAAGGAAACCAGGCGTGAGCCGTCAGACCCCCCACAGCGACCACAGCGCGCACTGCGCCCCGGGCAGCCGCCACATCGACCCGCACGAGTACGCCTCCGTCTTCGGCCCCCGCGCCGGCGACCGGGTCCGGCTCGGCGACTCGGGGCTGACCGTCCGGGTGGAGTACGACGCCCAGAAGCCCGGAGACGAGTTCCTGGCCGGCTTCGGCAAGACCGCCCGCGACGGCCTGCACCTGAAGGGCGCCGCCGTCCGCGACACCTGCGACGTCGTGATCAGCAACGTCCTGGTGATCGACGCCGTGCTCGGCATCAAGAAGGTCTCCATCGGCATCCGCGAGGGCCGCATCCACGCGATCGGCCGCGCCGGCAACCCGGACACCCTCGACGGGGTCGACGTCGTCGTCGGCACCGGCACGAGCATCGTCTCCGGGGAGGGTCTGATCGCCACCGCCGGAGCCGTGGACACCCACGTCCACCTGCTCTCCCCGCGGATCATGGAGGCCTCCCTGGCCGCCGGTGTCACCACCGTCATCGGCCAGGAGTTCGGCCCCGTCTGGGGTGTCGGCGTCAACTCCCCCTGGGCGCTGAAGCACGCCTTCAACGCCTTCGACGCCTGGCCCGTCAACATCGGATTCCTCGCCCGCGGCTCCTCCTCGGACGCCGCGCCCCTGGTGGAGGCCCTCGCCGAGGGCGGCGCCTCGGGCTTCAAGGTCCACGAGGACATGGGCGCGCACACCCGCGCCCTGGACACCGCCCTGCGCGTGGCCGAGGAGCACGACGTACAGGTCGCCCTGCACAGCGACGGCCTGAACGAGTGCCTCTCCGTCGAGGACACCCTGCGCGTCCTGGACGGCCGGACCATCCACGCCTTCCACATCGAGGGCTGCGGCGGCGGGCACGTCCCCAACGTGCTGAAGATGGCGGGCGTGCCGAACGTCATCGGCTCCTCCACCAACCCCACCCTCCCCTTCGGCCGCGACGCCGTCGCCGAGCACTACGGCATGATCGTCTCCGTCCACGACCTCAAGCCGGACCTCCCCGGCGACGCGGCCATGGCCCGCGACCGGATCCGCGCCGGGACGATGGGCGCCGAGGACGTCCTGCACGACCTCGGGGCCATCGGCATCACCTCCTCCGACGCCCAGGGCATGGGCCGGGCCGGCGAGACCATCCGCCGCACCTTCGCGATGGCCGCCAAGATGAAGGGCGAGCTCGGCCCCCTGGACGGCGACGGCGAGGGCGACGACAACGCCCGCGTCCTGCGCTACATGGCCAAGCTGACCATCAACCCGGCCGTCGCCCACGGCCTGGCCCACGAGATCGGCTCCATCGAGACCGGCAAGCTCGCCGACATCGTGCTCTGGCGCCCGCAGTTCTTCGGCGCCAAGCCGCAGCTGGTCCTCAAGTCGGGCTTCCCGGCCTACGGAGTCACCGGCGACCCCAACGCCGCCACCGACACCTGCGAACCACTCGTCCTCGGACCGCAGTTCGGCTCGTACGGGGCCACCGCCGCCGACATCTCCGTCGCCTTCGTCTCCGCCGCCGCGGCGGCGCTGGGCGGCGACGCGTTGCCGACCCGCCGCCGCCGGGTCGCCGTACGCGGCACCCGGGGCATCGGCCCCAAGGACATGCTCCTCAACTCCCGGGTGGGCGCGGTCGACGTCGACGCGCGCAGCGGACTCGTCTCCCTCGACGGGGAACCCCTGCGCTCCGAAGCGGCCGACTCGGTCTCCCTCAACCGCCTCTACTTCTTGTAAACGGCACACCCTGTGAACGGCACAGCCCGCAAGCCCGTAAGGACCCCCGCCATGACTGCACAGCCCGCCAAGCCCTCGGCCGACGGCTTCCGGATGCCCGCCGAGTGGACCCCCCACGAGCGCACCTGGATGGCCTGGCCCAGCCCCAACCCCACCTTCACCAACGCCCAGGAGCTGGCCGAGGCCCGTGAGGCCTGGGGCGCGGTCGCCCGCGCCGTGCGCGCGTACGAACCGGTGACCCTCGTCGTCTCCCCGGGCGACGCCGAGAGCGCCCGGGCGGTCGTCGGGGACGACGTCGAGCTCGTCGAGCGGGAGCTCGACGACGCCTGGATGCGCGACATCGGCCCGACCTTCGTCACCAACGACGCCGGTGAACTGGCGGCCGTCGACTGGACCTTCAACGGCTGGGGCGCCCAGGAGTGGGCCCGATGGGACCACGACGCGAAGATCGCCCGGCACGTCTCCGACCTCGTCGGCACCCGCACCTACAGCACCCGCCTGGTGAACGAGGGCGGCGCCATCCACGTCGACGGCGAGGGCACCGTGCTCCTCACCGACACCGTGCAGCTCGGCGAGGGACGCAACCCCGGCTGGACCCGCAAGCAGGTCGAGGAGGAGATCCACGCCCACCTCGGCACCACCAAGGCCATCTGGCTGCCGTACGGCCTGGCCGGCGACTACGGCACCTACGGGACCCAGGGCCACGTGGACATCGTCGCCGCCTTCGCCCGCCCCGGCGTGGTCATGGTCCACACCCAGCCCGACCCGGCCCACCCGGACCACGAGCGCTGCAAGACCATCGCCGCCATCCTGCGCGCCTCCACCGACGCGCGGGGCCGGCTGCTGGAGGTCGTGGAGGTCCCCGCGCCGACCGTTCTCGAGGAGGACGGCGAGTGGGTGGACTACTCGTACATCAACCACTACCTCTGCAACGGGGGCGTGGTGCTGTGCGCCTTCGACGACCCGCGCGACGAGGAGGCCGCTGAGATCTTCCGCGGACTCTTCCCCGAGCGGACCGTGACGCTCGTTGACGCACGTACGATTTTCGCCGGGGGTGGCGGTATCCACTGCATCACCCAGCAGCAGCCGAAGGTCTGACCCGAGGCGGACCTCGTGAAGGAGCGGACCATGGCGGCGGGTGGAGTACCGGTACGGGCGGCGCGCAAGAACGCGCCCCCGCGCGAGGACGTACTCGTCGCCGCCATGGCCACGATCGCCGAGCGCGGACTGGAGGGCCTGACCATGGCCGGCCTGGGCCGGCAGGTCGGCATGAGCAGCGGCCACCTCCTCTACTACTTCGGCAGCAAGGACGAGCTCCTGCTGCAGACCCTGGAGTGGAGCGAGGCGGCCCTCGGCGACCAGCGCAGGGCCCTGCTGGCCCGCCGCGGCCCGGCGCGCGAGCGCGTACAGGCGTACGTGGACCTGTACGTGCCCGACGGCGCCCGGGACCCGCACTGGACCCTGTGGCTGGAGGTCTGGAACCGGTCCCAGAACGCCGGCCCCCAGGAACGCGAACGGCAGGCCGCCATCGAGGGCGCCTGGCACCGCGACCTGGTCGCCCTGCTCGCCGAGGGCATCTCGCGCGGCGAGTTCCGCGCGGTCGACCCCGACCGCTTCGCGGCCAGGCTGCGGGCCCTGCTCGACGGCTTCAGCATCCAGGTCGCCGTCGGACTGCCCGGCATCGAGCGGGAGGACATCCTGGCGCACGTCGGGGAATTCCTCGCCGAGACCCTGGCCGGGTAGGCCGTCCCCGGGCCGCGGGCCGCCCGCCGGACGGCGGGTGCCCGCATGCTGAGACCGGCGTCCACGGACCGAGGGCCTTGTGTCACACTGCGGGCGTGTCTGCTCGGCTCATGATTATGGACAGCAGCGCGCCGGTCCTCTGTGACCGCTGAAACCGTGGACGACCTCCGCGGCAGCGGCCACCGTGCCTCAGACCCGCGCGCAGACCTCTCGCACCCGCGAGGGGTCTTTTCGTTTCCAGGGCAGAAACATGCCGGAACCGGACAGCGCGCGATGATGGGGGCAGTGGATCCCCGGTCTCCGGAACCACTCATCCGACAGGAGTCAGATCAGCATGACGACGACAGAGGCGAGCCAGCCGACAGAGGCACTCGACGACGGCTTCCACGTCTTCGACACCACCCTGCGCGACGGCGCCCAGCGTGAGGGCATCAACCTCACGGTCGCGGACAAGCTGACGATCGCGCGGTACCTCGACGAGTTCGGAGTCGGCTTCATCGAGGGCGGCTGGCCCGGCGCCAACCCCCGCGACACCGAGTTCTTCGCCCGCGCCCGGGCCGAGATCCACTTCAGGAACGCCCAGCTGGTCGCCTTCGGCGCCACCCGCCGGGCAGGCGGCGACGCCGCCTCGGACCCGCAGGTACGCGCCCTCCTGGAGTCCGGCGCGCCGGTCATCACCCTCGTCGCCAAGTCCCACGACCGCCACGTCGAACTCGCGCTGCGCACCACCCTCGAAGAGAACCTGGAGATGGTCCGCGACACCGTCTCCCACCTCGTCGCCCAGGGCCGCCGCGTTTTCGTCGACTGCGAGCACTTCTTCGACGGTTACCGCGCCAACGCCGAGTACGCCAAGGCCGTCGTCCGCACCGCCCACGAGGCCGGCGCCGACGTCGTCATCCTCTGCGACACCAACGGCGGCATGCTCCCCGCCCAGATCAGCGCGGTCGTCTCGACCGTACTGGCCGACACCGGCGCCCGCCTGGGCATCCACGCCCAGGACGACACCGGCTGCGCCGTCGCCAACACCCTGGCCGCCGTCGACGCCGGCGCCACGCACGTCCAGTGCACCGCAAACGGATACGGGGAGCGCGTCGGCAACGCCAACCTCTTCCCCGTCGTCGCCGCGCTGGAGATCAAGTACGGCCGCAAGGTCCTCCCCGAGGGCGCGCTCGCCGAGATGACCCGCATCTCCCACGCCATCGCCGAGGTCGTCAACCTCACCCCCTCCACGCACCAGCCGTACGTCGGCGTCTCCGCCTTCGCGCACAAGGCGGGCCTGCACGCCTCGGCGATCAAGGTCGACCCGGACCTGTACCAGCACATCGACCCCGAGCGCGTCGGCAACACCATGCGCATGCTGGTCTCCGACATGGCCGGCCGCGCCTCCATCGAGCTCAAGGGCAAGGAGCTCGGCGTCGACCTCGGCGGGGACCGGGCACTGATCGCCCGCGTGGTGGAGCGGGTCAAGGAGCGCGAGCTGGCCGGCTACACGTACGAGGCCGCCGACGCCTCCTTCGAGCTGCTGCTCCGCGCCGAGGCCGAGGGCCGGGCGCGCAAGTACTTCCGTACCGAGTCCTGGCGGGCCATCGTCGAGGACCGCCCCGACGGGACCCACGCCAACGAGGCGACCGTCAAGCTGTGGGCCAAGGGCGAGCGGATCGTCGCCACGGCGGAGGGCAACGGCCCCGTCAACGCCCTCGACCGCGCCCTGCGGGTCGCCCTGGAGCGCTTCTACCCGCAGCTGGCCAAGTTCGAGCTCGTGGACTACAAGGTCCGCATCCTGGAGGGCAAGCACGGCACGGAGTCCACGACCCGCGTCCTGATCTCCACGACGGACGGCACCCGCGAGTGGAACACGGTGGGCGTCGCCCCCAACGTCATCGCGGCCTCCTGGCAGGCCCTGGAGGACGCCTACACCTTCGGCCTCCTCCACGCGGGCGTCGAGCCGGCCGAGTAGCTCCGGCGCACACCTCGCCGGGCTCCGGACCGGCGAGGTCCTCGACCCCCGAGCATGTCGCTTATGTCCGGCTTACACAGGGAATTGCCGGTTCGGGTAGCGTCGTCAGTATGAGGACCAGGCTGATATCCATACGCGTGGGATCGATGCTGTCCGGTCTGCTGCTGGCCCTGTCCGCCGGGGCGCTCGGCGCCGCCCCCCGGGCCGTCGCCGCCGACGGGGGGACCGCCGCGGTGGCGGAGGCGCTCAAGAAGGGCCCGGTCTACGTCGATCCCGGGGCCGCCGCACAGCTGTCGCCCGCCCAGGCGGACGCCCTGGCCGCGAAGATCAAGGCGGCCGGCAAGCCGCTCTTCGTCGCCGTGCTGCCCGCCACCGCCGCCTTCCCCGCCGACAGCGTGCTGCGCACGGTGCGCACGCAGACCGGGATCACCGGGCTCTACGCCGTCCGGCTCGGCGACGGATTCAACGCCGGGGCCGACCGGGCCGTCATGCCGGGCAACGCGGTCCGCAACCTCACCGACGCGGTGAAGGCCGGCGGGGCGGCGGACGCCGCCACCCAGCTGAACGACTTCGCCGACCAGGCCCTCCCGCAGCTCAAGGGCCGGGCCCCCGCCTCCTGGAGCGAGGGGTCCGGCGGGGGCGGATCCTCCGCCGGGGCGCTGATCGCCCTCGGCGCGGTGGCCCTGGCCGGCGGCGGAGGCACGTACCTGCTGGTCAAGCGGAACCGGAAGAAGAAGGAAGAGACCCGGCGCGAAGCGGTCGCCCGGCTCGCGGTGGTGGTGGACGAGGACATCACCGCCTTCGGCGAGGAACTCGACCGCCTCGACTTCCACCCCGGTGAGCCCGGCGCCGACGACGCCATGCGCGAGGACTACGAGCACGCGCTGGACTCCTACGAGAAGGCCAAGCGGATCATGGCCTCGGTGCGGGAACCGCACGAGGTGCAGGGCGTGACCCAGGCGCTGGAGGACGGCCGGTACGCGCTGGCCCGCCTGGACGCCCGCCGCCAGGGCAAGCCGCCGCCCGAGCGCCGCCCGCCCTGCTTCTTCGATCCCCGGCACGGTCCGAGTACGCAGGACGCGGCCTGGGCGCCGGCCGGCGGGGCGGCCCGTACCGTGCCGGTCTGCACGGCGGACGCCGTACGGCTGCGCGACGGCGTGGACCCGGCGGTGCGCACCGTGGACACGGAGCACGGCCCGCGCCCGTACTACGACGCCGGCCCGGCGTACGGACCGTGGGCCGGCGGGTACTTCGGCGGCGGCATCCTGCCCGGCCTGCTGATGGGCACGATGCTCGGCTCGATGATGGCCACTCCCGCCTACGCCTCGGACTTCGGCGGCGGGTACGGCGGCGGGGGATTCGAGGGCGGGGAGGTCTCCGGATCCGACTACGACCCGTCCGACTTCGGCGGCGGGGACTTCGGCGGCGGGGACTTCGGCGGCGGTGGCGGCTTCGACGGTGGCGGCGGCTTCGACGGCGGGGGCGGCTGGTAGCCGCCCCCGGGGTTCCGCGCGGCCGGTATCAGGCCTGCTTGACCGCCGAGATGTCGAAGGTCAGCTTCACCTTGTCGCTGACCATCACGCCGCCGGCCTCCAGGGCCGCGTTCCAGGTGAGGCCCCAGTCGGAGCGGAGGATCTCCGCGGAGCCCTCGAAGCCGACGCGCTCGCTGCCGTAGACGTCCGTGGCGGAACCGGAGAACTCCAGGTCGATGGAGAGCGGACGCGTCACGTCCTTGATCGTCAGCTCGCCGGTGATCCGATACGCGTCACCGCCGAGGTGCGCCGCGGAGGTGGAGCGGAAGGTCATCCGCGGGAAGAGCTCGGCGTCGAAGAAGTCGCTGCCCAGCAGGTGGGCGTCGCGGTCGGCGATGCCGGTGCTGACCGAGGCGATCTCGACGTCGATGGAGGCGGTGGAGCGCGACGGGTCGCCGCCGTCCAGGTGCAGGGTGCCCTCGTGCCGGGCGAAACCGCCGCGGACGTTGGTCACCATGGCGTGGCGCACGGTGAAGCCGATGCTGCTGTGGGCGGGGTCGATGACGTAGTCGCCGGTGAGCGCGGCGAGCGCCGGGTCGACGTCGAGCGTGGCGACCGGAGCCTGCGGAACGGACTCGCTGCGGGTGCCGCGGCGGGAGAAGAGACCCATGACTTCCTCCTGAGGAGACTGTTTCATTAAACTTTCAACAAGACCGACGCTAGACCCATTCTGTTCAAATTTCAACTTCTTGGGCCCGTGTCGGCGTTTTTATAGGAACCCCACAAAGGGCGGAGGTCCCCGCTGGGGGAGTCCATGCATGCTTCGGAGGTTCTGTCCGGGCCGGACAGCGGACGGGGCCGGAGACTGTGTAGAACCGACGGAGGGTTTTGATGGCCACGCTCCGTAAGGTCGGTACATGACCGTTGTGGACCAGACTTCGAGCGAGCCGACGGACGCCCGTGGGCGCGTGGCCGAGCTGCACTCCCTCCGTGAGGAGGCCCGGCGCGGCCCCAGCGACCGCGCGACCGAAGCCCAGCACGCCAAGGGCAAGCTGACCGCGCGCGAGCGCATCGCGCTCCTGCTCGACGAAGGTTCCTTCAGGGAGGTCGAGCAGCTGCGCCGGCACCGGGCGACCGGTTTCGGCCTGGAGGCGAAGAAGCCCTACACGGACGGTGTGATCACCGGCTGGGGCACGGTCGAGGGCCGCACGGTCTTCGTCTACGCGCACGACTTCCGCATCTTCGGCGGCGCCCTGGGCGAGGCCCACGCCACGAAGATCCACAAGATCATGGACATGGCCATCGCGGCCGGTGCCCCGCTGGTCTCCCTCAACGACGGCGCCGGCGCCCGTATCCAGGAGGGCGTCTCCGCCCTCGCCGGCTACGGCGGCATCTTCCAGCGCAACACCAAGGCCTCCGGGGTCATCCCGCAGATCTCGGTGATGCTCGGCCCCTGCGCCGGCGGAGCCGCGTACTCCCCGGCCCTCACGGACTTCGTCTTCATGGTCCGCGAGACCTCGCAAATGTTCATCACCGGCCCGGACGTGGTCCGCGCGGTGACCGGCGAGGAGATCACCCAGAACGGCCTCGGCGGCGCGGACGTGCACGCCGAGACCTCGGGCGTCGCGCACTTCGCGTACGACGACGAGGAGACCTGCATCGCCGAGGTCCGGTACCTCATCACGATGCTGCCCTCCAACAACCGCGAGAACCCCCCGGTCCACGAGTGCTCCGACCCCGCCGACCGGCGCTCGGACGTCCTGCTGGACCTGGTCCCCGCCGACGGCAACCGCCCGTACGACATGCTCAAGGTCATCGAGGAGCTCGTCGACGACGGGGACGTCCTGGAGATCCACGAGCGCTGGGCGCGCAACATCATCTGCGCCCTCGCCCGCCTGGACGGCCAGGTCGTCGGCATCGTCGCCAACCAGCCCGGCCACCTCGCCGGCGTCCTGGACATCCACGCGTCCGAGAAGGCCGCGCGCTTCGTCCAGATGTGCGACGCCTTCAACATCCCGATCGTCACGCTGCTGGACGTCCCCGGCTTCCTGCCGGGCGTCGACCAGGAGCACGGCGGCATCATCCGCCACGGCGCCAAGCTGCTGTACGCCTACTGCAACGCGACCGTGCCGCGGATCTCGCTCATCCTGCGCAAGGCCTACGGCGGTGCGTACATCGTCATGGACTCCCAGTCCATCGGCGCCGACCTCACCTACGCCTGGCCCACCAACGAGATCGCCGTCATGGGCGCCGAAGGCGCCGCAAACGTGATCTTCCGCAAGCAGATCGCGGACGCCGAGGACCCCGAGGCGATGCGGGCCCGGATGGTCAAGGAATACAAGGCCGAACTGATGCACCCGTACTACGCGGCCGAGCGCGGCCTAGTGGACGACGTCATCGACCCGGCCGAGACCCGGGGGGTGCTCGTCAGCGCCCTGGCGATGCTCCGCACCAAGCACGCCGACCTGCCGTCCCGCAAGCACGGCAACCCGCCGCAGTAACGAGCGAAGGAGACCTGCCAACGATGAGCACCGCCACCGACACCCTGCTGAAGGTCGAGAAGGGCAACGCCGAGCCCGAGGAACTGGCCGCGATCACCGCGATCCTCCTCGCCCGCGCCGCCGCCACCCCGGAAGAGGCCGCCGTCACCCGCCGTTCCACCGCGGGCTGGCGCCGCCTGGAGCGCAGCCGGGGCTTCCAGGCCCCCCACAGCTGGCGCGGCTGAGCAGCGGCGCACCAACGCCGGAAGGCCCCGCACCCCCTGAAGGGGTGCGGGGCCTTCGGCTTGCCCGGGGGGAGCGGGCGACGCGAAGGGGAAGGAGCGGGCAAGGAGAAGGCCCCCGTGTCCGGGACACGGGGGCCTTCCTACGTCCTTGCGGCGCCTGCGCGCGCCTGCCCGGACTCTCCTACCGCAGCCGTGCCATGAGGGCGTGCTCGACGAGCGTGATGAGTGCGCTCTTGGCGTCCGCGCGGTGGCGGGCGTCGGTGGTGATGATGGGGGCGTCGGG
>NZ_JBVISF010000010.1:0-271702 GCF_055575675.1 Streptomyces sp. NPDC034043 | reverse complement strand
ACACCCTGCGCGATGTCCGGGGACTGCGCGCCGATGGACACCGACACGCCGCAGGAGGCTCCGTCGAAGCCCTTCTCGGACGAGTCGTAGCCGATCTCGAGGATCTTGTCGCGGACGAGCTGGGCGATCGGCGCGTAGGCCTTGGTCGTCACCTCGCCCGCGATGTGCACGAGACCGGTGGTGATGAGAGTCTCCACGGCCACACGCGAGGTCGGGTCCTCGGTGAGGAGCGCGTCGAGGATCGTGTCGCTGATCTGGTCAGCGATCTTGTCGGGGTGACCCTCGGTCACGGACTCGGAGGTGAACAGGCGACGGGACACAACGCTCCCTGGGGTTGCAGCGGCTGCTGGCTGATCATTTGGCGGAACCACACCGGGGGCTGCGCCCGATCACGTTCCAAGTGTGCAGTTTATCGGTCGCCACCGTTCGCCGGACCACCCGTCTCGCCCTATGGGAGCCGTGTGACCTGCGGCACTCCATTCTGACGTACGGATCTACCGGCGAGAAGGGAAACGCTCAGGCACGGTGGAGGTCACGCCGGGGCGCGAGCCTCGGGGCGACCTGGTCCCAGATGGCGTCCGCCAGAGCTTCCTTCGGACCATGGGGCACGGCAGTCTCCGTCCCGTCCGAAGCGAGGATGACGGCCTCGTTCTCCTCGGAACCGAAGGTCTTGGTCTCGCCCACCTCGTTGACCACGAGGAGGTCGCACCCCTTGCGCCGGAGTTTGGCCCGGCCGTTCGCGAGCACGTCGTCCGTCTCGGCGGCGAAGCCCACGACGATCTGGCCCTCCCGGGCCCGCTCGGCGGAGATCTCCGCGAGGACGTCGGGGTTCCGTACGAGGGCCACGGGCTCGGGGTCCTGCCCGTCCTGCTTCTTGATCTTGCCGTCGGCGTACCGGGCCGGCCGGAAGTCTGCCACGGCCGCGGCCATCACCACGGCGTCGGCGTCCGCGGCGGCCTTGAGCACCGCCTCGCGCAGCTGGAGGGCCGTGCCCACCCGTACGACGTCCACCCCGGCGGGGTCGGGCAGCGCGGTGTTGGCGGCCACCAGGGTGACCCGGGCGCCGCGCGCGGCGGCGGTGCGGGCGAGGGCGTAGCCCTGCTTGCCGGAGGAGCGGTTGCCGAGGAAGCGCACCGGGTCCAGGGGCTCGCGGGTGCCGCCGGCGCTGACGACCACGTGCCGCCCGGCGAGGTCGGGCCCGGCCGCGCCGCGGGTGCGGTGCCCGCGCAGGACGTGACGGCAGACCTCGAAGATCTCGTCCGGGTCGGGCAGCCGGCCCTTGCCGGTGTCCTTGCCGGTCAGCCGGCCGACGGCGGGCTCGATGACGACGGCACCGCGCCGGCGCAGCGTGGCGACGTTCTCCTGGGTGGCGGGGTGCTCCCACATCTCGGTGTGCATCGCGGGCGCGAAGACCACCGGGCAGCGGGCGGTGAGCAGGGTGTTCGTGAGGAGGTCGTCGGCCAGCCCGTGGGCGGCCTTGGCCAGCATGTCGGCGGTGGCCGGGGCGACGACGACGAGGTCGGCCTCCTGGCCGATGCGCACGTGGGGCACCTCGTGGACGGTCTCCCAGACCTCCGTGGAGGCCGGGTTCCCGGAGAGCGCGGCCCAGGTGGCCTCGCCGACGAAGTTCAGGGACGCCGCGGTCGGCACCACCCGTACGTCGTGCCCGGACTCGGTCAGCCGGCGCAGCAGCTCGCAGGCCTTGTAGGCGGCGATCCCGCCGCTGACGCCCAGCACGACCTTCGGCTTGTCCACCACGCACTCCCCTTGACGATTCGCGTACGACACCTATGACACACCACAGGCCCGGCAGATGTTCTGCCGGGCCTGTGGTGAAGGAATTCTCGCTGCCCTACTGGGCCGGGGCCTCGATGGCCTCGGAGGTCAGCAGACCCGCGTTGATCTCGCGCAGCGCGATCGAAAGCGGCTTCTCGTGGACGTGGGTGTCCACCAGGGGGCCGACGTACTCGAGCAGGCCCTCACCGAGCTGCGAGTAGTACGCGTTGATCTGACGCGCACGCTTGGCCGCGTAGATCACGAGGCTGTACTTCGAGTCCGTGGCCTCGAGCAGCTCGTCGATCGGCGGGTTGATGATGCCCTCGGGCGCGGTGATGGAAGAGGACACGCTCTACCTTCCGAAGATGGGTGAAGATCGAAACAAATTCGATCAAACAACTTTCATCAAGGCTAGCAGCTCACGTGCCACGTCCTCGACGGAGGTGTTCACCAGGGTGGTGTCGAACTCGGACTCGGCAGCGAGTTCGATCTTGGCGCTCTCCAGCCGGCGCTCGATGACCTCGGGCGACTCGGTGCCGCGGCCGGTGAGGCGGCGGACCAGTTCGTCCCAGCTCGGCGGGGCCAGGAAGACCAGCTGCGCGTCGGGCTTGGACTCGCGGACGAGCCGGGCGCCCTGCAGGTCGATCTCCAGCAGTACCGGTTCGCCGTTGTCCAGGCGTTCCAGTACCGCGCCGCGCGGTGTGCCGTAGCGGTTGCCCGCGAACTCGGCCCACTCCAGCAGCTCGCCGTTGGCGATCAGCTTGTCGAACTCGTCGTCGTTGACGAAGAAGTAGTGGACTCCGTGTCGCTCACCGGGCCGCGGCTTGCGGGTGGTGGCCGACACCGAGAGCCATACCTCGGGGTGGACCTTGCGCATATGCGCGACGACCGTGCTCTTGCCGACCCCCGAGGGGCCGGAGAGCACGGTCAGCCGCGGACGAACCTCTGCTGCCATAGAGCGATTATCCAGGTTCTCGGGACTGCCTGAGAACGCCGGGAGCACTTCGGGCAGCGCCTCAGGCGCTGCTACCGCCGAACTCGCGCTCCAGAGAGGCGATCTGGTTGGAGCCGAGACCTCGGACACGCCGGGACTCGGAGATGCCGAGGCGCTCCATGATCTGCTTGGCGCGGACCTTGCCGACGCCGGGCAGCGACTCGAGAAGGGCGGAGACCTTCATCTTTCCGATGACGTCGTTCTCCTGACCCGTCTTGATGACGTCGTGGAGGGAGGCGCCGGAGTGCTTGAGTCGATTCTTCACCTCGGCCCGCTCCCGGCGAGCCGCGGCGGCCTTTTCGAGCGCTGCTGCGCGCTGTTCAGGGGTAAGGGGCGGAAGAGCCACGCCTACGTCACCTCGGATGTCGAACTGTCGGATACGGACGGCGGGGAGCCCGTGGGCACCACGCCGGGTGAGGTCCCGAACAGCGATGGAATTCGCTCGCTGCTCGTTCACCCTGGTCGGAGACTAGCGGCCAAGGCCGCTCCAGTCAGCGAGAACGGACGAAAAGTCCTGGTCAGCCTCCACTGAACCGTACATCACGGACATACCACCCTGGTTTTGTCCGGGGAAAGACGTTCGAATTTCGAGATCCCGTGTCACGCGTCCGGTCCCGTACCCCGGGGATCAGCCCGCGACGGCCTCCCGCACCTCCTCGGCGAAGCGCTTCGCCGAGGCGCGCAGGGCGGCGGCGTCCGGACCGTGCTTCAGGACCCCGCGGGAGACGTTCGGGACCACGTTGGCGACGGCGGAGCCGAAGACCGCCGGGAGGTCCGCCGCGGTCGCGCCCTGCGCGCCGATGCCCGGGGCCAGCAGCGGGCCGTTGATGTCCAGGTCGAAGGAGGACAGGTCGCCCAGCGTGGCACCGACCACCGCGCCGAAGGAGCCCATGGGCTCGGCGCCCGCGTTCTCCGCCGCCAGGTGGGCCAGCATGGTCGCGCCGATCGAACGGCCGTCCTCGCGGACCGCGCGCTGGACCTCCGCGCCCTCCGGGTTGGAGGTCAGGGCCAGGACGAAGAGGCCGGCGCCCGAGCGTCGGGCCAGCTCCACGGCCGGGGCGAGCGAGCCGTAGCCGAGGTATGGGGAGACCGTCAGGGCGTCCGAGAACAGCGGGGAGGCGGGGTCCAGGAAGGCGGAGGCGTACGCGGCCATCGTGGAGCCGATGTCACCGCGCTTGGCGTCCATGACCACCAGGGTCCCGGCGGCCCGGGCGTCCGCGACGGTCCGCTCCAGCACCGCGACGCCCTTCGAGCCGAAGCGCTCGAAGAAGGCGGCCTGCGGCTTGAAGACGGCGACGGACTCGGCCAGGGCCTCGACGACCGTGCGGGAGAACCGCTCCAGACCGGCGATGTCGTCCCCCAGGCCCCAGGAGGCCAGCAGGGCGGCGTGCGGGTCGATCCCCACGCACAGGGGGCCCCGGGAGTCCATGGCGGCGCGCAGCCGGGTTCCGAAGGGGGTCACAGGGCTCACAGCGCGGCCTTTCGGGTCTCCGCACCCACGGCTTCGGCCAGGGTCGCGTACGGGCTGGCGGCCAGGCGCGCGGCCAGGCCCTTGTGGATGGCGCGGGCGTAGAACGGGCCCTCGTAGACGAAGGCGCTGTAGCCCTGGATCAGGGTGGCTCCCGCCAGGATCCGCTGCCAGGCGTCCTCGGCGTTCTCGATGCCCCCGACGCCCACCAGGACCAGGCGGTCGCCGACGCGCGCGTACAGGCGGCGCAGGACCTCCAGGGAGCGCTCCTTGACCGGGGCGCCGGACAGCCCGCCGGTCTCCTTGACCAGGGCGGGGTCGGACTTCAGGCCGAGGCCCTCGCGGGCGATGGTGGTGTTGGTGGCGATGATGCCGTCCAGACCCAGCTCCAGGGCGAGGTCGGCGACCGCGTCGACGTCCTCGTCCGCGAGGTCGGGGGCGATCTTGACCAGCAGCGGCACCCGGCGGTCGGTGACCGCGCGGTCGGCGGCTTCCCGCACCGCGGTCAGCAGCGGCCGCAGGGACTCCGTGGCCTGGAGGTTGCGCAGGCCCGGGGTGTTCGGCGAGGAGACGTTGACGACCAGGTAGTCCGCGTGGCGGGCCAGGCGCTCGGTGGAGACCACGTAGTCGGCGGCCGCCTCGGCCTCCGGAACCACCTTGGTCTTGCCGATGTTGACGCCCACGACCGTCCGGAAGACCGGGTTGCGGGCGCCGAGGCGGGCGGCGACGGCGGCCGAGCCCTCGTTGTTGAAGCCCATGCGGTTGATCAGCGCCCGGTCGGGGACCAGGCGGAAGAGGCGCTTCTTGGGGTTGCCGGGCTGCGCCTGGCCGGTGACGGTGCCGATCTCGATGTGGTCGAAGCCGAGCATCGCCATGCCGTCGATGGCGACGGCGTTCTTGTCGAAGCCGGCCGCGAGCCCGAAGGGGCCGTGCATCCGCAGACCGAGCGCCTCCGTGCGCAGGGACGCATAACGGGGCGCCAGGACGGCCGCGACGAAGGTGCGCAGCACCGGGACGCGGGCGGCGAGGCGGATCCACCGGAAGGCCGTGTAATGGGCCCGCTCGGGGTCCATCCGCTTGAAGACCAGGTTGAAGAACAGTTTGTACATCGTCCGAAAAGTCCCTTCTGCGCTCAAGAAGAGGGGGACACCCGGCGCGGTTCGCGCGTCCGGTGTCCCCCTCTCCGCTACGGGCTGCTAGTCGCGGGCGGCGTTCAGGTGCTCCGCGTGCTCCTGGAGGGAGCGCACGCCGACGTCACCGCGGCTGAGCGCGTCGATGCCCTGCACGGCGGCGGCGAGCGCCTGGACCGTGGTCAGGCACGGGACGCTGCGCGCCACGGCGGCCGTACGGATCTCGTATCCGTCGAGGCGGCCGCCGGTGCCGTACGGGGTGTTGACGATCAGGTCGACCTGGCCGTCGTGGATCAGCTGGACGATGGTCTTCTCGCCGTCCGGGCCCTCGCCCTCGCTGAGCTTGCGCACCACGGTGGCGTTGATGCCGTTGCGGCGCAGCACCTCGGCGGTGCCGGAGGTGGCGAGCAGCTCGAAGCCGTGGGCGACGAGCTCGCGGGCCGGGAAGATCATCGAGCGCTTGTCGCGGTTGGCGACGGAGATGAACGCGCGGCCCTTGGTCGGCAGCGGGCCGTAGGCGCCGGCCTGCGACTTGGCGTAGGCCGTGCCGAAGACCGTGTCGATGCCCATGACCTCGCCGGTGGAGCGCATCTCCGGACCGAGGACGGTGTCCACGCCGCGGCCGTGGATGTCGCGGAAGCGCGACCACGGCATGACGGCTTCCTTGACGGAGATCGGCGCGTCCAGCGGCAGGGTGCCGCCGTCGCCGGTCTTGGGCAGCATGCCCTCGGCGCGCAGTTCGGCGATGGTGGCGCCGAGCGAGATGCGGGCGGCGGCCTTGGCGAGCGGGACGGCGGTCGCCTTCGAGGTGAAGGGGACGGTCCGGGAGGCGCGGGGGTTGGCCTCCAGGACGTAGAGGATGTCGCCCGCCATCGCGAACTGGATGTTGATCAGGCCGCGGACGCCGACGCCCTTGGCGATGGCCTCGGTGGAGGCGCGCAGGCGCTTGATGTCGAAGCCGCCGAGGGTGATCGGGGGCAGGGCGCAGGCCGAGTCGCCGGAGTGGATGCCGGCCTCCTCGATGTGCTCCATGACGCCGCCGAGGTAGAGCTCGGTGCCGTCGTAGAGGGCGTCGACGTCGATCTCGATCGCGTCGTCGAGGAAGCGGTCGACCAGCACGGGACGGGTCGGGGAGATCTCGGTGGACTCCGCGATGTACGACTCCAGGCGGGTCTCGTCGTAGACGATCTCCATGCCCCGGCCGCCGAGCACGTAGGACGGGCGGACCAGGACCGGGTAGCCGATCTCGTCGGCGATCGCCTTGGCCCCCGCGAAGGTGGTGGCGGTGCCGTGCTTGGGCGCGGGCAGGCCCGCGTCGGCGAGGACCTGGCCGAAGGCGCCGCGGTCCTCGGCGGCGTGGATGGCCTCCGGGGAGGTGCCGACGACCGGGACGCCGTTGTCCTTGAGCGCCTGGGCGAGGCCCAGCGGGGTCTGGCCGCCGAGCTGGACGACCACACCGGCGATCGGTCCGGCCAGCGACTCGGCGTGGACGATCTCCAGCACGTCCTCGAGCGTCAGCGGCTCGAAGTACAGGCGGTCGGAGGTGTCGTAGTCCGTCGAGACGGTCTCGGGGTTGCAGTTGACCATCACGGTCTCGTAGCCGGCCTCGCTGAGGGCGAAGGAGGCGTGGACGCAGGAGTAGTCGAACTCGATGCCCTGGCCGATGCGGTTCGGGCCGGAGCCCAGGATGATCACCGCGGGCTTCTCGCGCGGGGCGACCTCGGACTCCTCGTCGTAGGAGGAGTAGAAGTACGGGGTCTTCGCGGCGAACTCGGCGGCGCAGGTGTCGACCGTCTTGTAGACCGGGCGGACGCCCAGCGCGTGGCGGACCTCGCGGACGACGTCCTCGCGCAGGCCGCGGATCTCCGCGATCTGGGCGTCGGAGAAGCCGTGGCGCTTGGCCTCGGCGAGCAGCTCGGGGTCGAGCTTCTCGGCGGCGGCGAGGTCGTCCGCGATCTCCTTGATCAGGAAGAGCTGGTCGACGAACCAGGGGTCGATCTTCGTGGACTCGAAGACCTCTTCCTGGGTGGCGCCGGCGCGGATGGCCTGCATGACGGTGTTGATGCGGCCGTCGGTCGGGCGGACCGCGGTGGCCAGCAGCTCCTCCTTGTCGCCGGGCTCGCCGACGAAGGTGAACTGGGAGCCCTTCTTCTCGAGGGAGCGCAGGGCCTTCTGGAGGGCCTCGGTGAAGTTGCGGCCGATGGCCATGGCCTCGCCCACCGACTTCATGGTGGTGGTGAGGGTGGCGTCGGCGGCCGGGAACTTCTCGAAGGCGAAGCGCGGGGCCTTCACGACGACGTAGTCGAGGGTCGGCTCGAAGGAGGCCGGGGTCTTCTCGGTGATGTCGTTCGGGACCTCGTCCAGCGTGTAGCCGATGGCCAGCTTCGCGGCGATCTTGGCGATCGGGAAGCCGGTGGCCTTCGAGGCGAGCGCGGAGGAGCGGGAGACGCGCGGGTTCATCTCGATGACGATGACGCGGCCGTCGTCCGGGTTGATCGCGAACTGGATGTTGCAGCCGCCGGTGTCGACGCCGACCTCGCGGATGATCGCGATGCCGATGTCGCGCAGCCGCTGGTACTCGCGGTCGGTGAGCGTCATCGCCGGGGCGACGGTGATCGAGTCACCGGTGTGCACGCCCATCGGGTCGAAGTTCTCGATGGAGCAGACGACGACCACGTTGTCCTTGGTGTCGCGCATCAGCTCCAGCTCGTACTCCTTCCAGCCGAGGATGGACTCCTCCAGGAGCACCTCGGTGGTCGGGGAGAGCGTGAGGCCCTGGCCGGCGATGCGGCGCAGCTCCTCCTCGTCGTGGGCGAAGCCGGAGCCGGCGCCGCCCATGGTGAAGGAGGGGCGCACGACGACGGGGTAGCCGCCGAGGGTGTCGACGCCCTTGAGGACGTCGTCCATCGAGTGGCAGATCACCGAACGGGCGGACTCGCCGTAGCCGATCTTGCCCTTGACGGCCTCGACGACGCCCTTGAAGAGGTCGCGGTCCTCGCCCTTGTTGATGGCCTCGACGTTGGCGCCGATGAGCTCGACGCCGTACTTCTCCAGCACCCCCTGCTCGTGCATGGAGATGGCCGTGTTGAGCGCGGTCTGGCCGCCGAGGGTCGGGAGCAGCGCGTCGGGGCGCTCCTTCGCGATGATCTTCTCGACGAACTCGGGGGTGATCGGCTCGACGTACGTGGCGTCGGCGATCTCCGGGTCGGTCATGATCGTCGCGGGGTTGGAGTTGACCAGGATGACCCTCAGGCCCTCGGCCTTGAGGATGCGGCAGGCCTGGGTGCCGGAGTAGTCGAACTCGGCGGCCTGGCCGATGACGATCGGGCCGGAGCCGATGACCAGGACGGACTGGATATCGGTGCGCTTAGGCACGCTCGGCCTCCATCAGAGATACGAAGCGGTCGAAGAGGTACGCGGCGTCGTGCGGGCCGGCGGCCGCCTCGGGGTGGTACTGGACGGAGAAGGCCGGCTGGTCGAGCAGCTGGAGGCCTTCCACGACGTTGTCGTTCAGGCAGACGTGGGAGACCTCGGCGCGGCCGTAGGCGGTCTCGGACACCTGGTCGAGGGGCGCGTCGACGGCGAAGCCGTGGTTGTGCGCGGTGATCTCGACCTTGCCGGTGGTGCGGTCCTGGACCGGCTGGTTGATGCCGCGGTGGCCGTACTTCAGCTTGTAGGTGCCGAAGCCGAGGGCGCGGCCGAGGATCTGGTTGCCGAAGCAGATGCCGAAGAGCGGGGTCTTGCGGGCGAGGACGCCCTGCATGACGGAGACCGCGTGGTCGGCGGTGGCCGGGTCGCCGGGGCCGTTGGAAAAGAACACGCCGTCCGGGGAGACGGCGTAGACGTCCTCGACGGTGGCGGTGGCGGGGAGCACGTGCACCTCGATGCCGCGCTCGGCCATCCGGTGCGGGGTCATGCCCTTGATGCCGAGGTCCACCGCGGCGACGGTGAACTTCTTCTCGCCGATGGCGGGGACGACGTACGTCTCCTTGGTGGCGACCTCGGCGGAGAGGTCGGCGCCCTTCATCTGCGGGGCTTCCAGGACGCGGGCCAGCAGGGCCGCGTCGTCGGCGACGGCCTCGCCCGAGAAGATGCCGACGCGCATGGCGCCGCGCTCGCGCAGGTGTCGGGTCAGGGCGCGGGTGTCGATGCCGGAGATCCCGACGACGCCCTGCCCGGCCAGCTCCTCGTCCAGCGAACGCCGGGAGCGCCAGTTGGAGGGGACGCGCGCGGGGTCGCGTACGACGTAGCCGGACACCCAGATGCGGGAGGACTCGGGGTCCTCGTCGTTCACACCGGTGTTGCCCACGTGGGGGGCGGTCATCACGACGACCTGCCGGTGGTACGACGGGTCGGTCAGGGTCTCCTGGTAGCCGGTCATGCCGGTGGAGAACACGGCCTCGCCGAAGGTCTCCCCCACGGCGCCGTAGGCGCGGCCGCGGAAGATCCGACCGTCCTCCAGGACGAGTACGGCGGGAGCTTTGGCTGCTCCCCTGGTGGAGGTCGTCATCGTTCGGCGCCTTCCGTCGTGGTGGTTGAGTTCATGAGGTTGATCGCTTCGACCCAGGCGGCGTGCTCGGCGGCCCGGTCGGAGCGGAATCCGGAGTCGATCAGCTTGTCGCCGTGCGCCCAGGTGACGACGAGCAGGCCGCCCTCGGTGAGTACCTTGCCCGCGATTCCCTTGTCGAGGCGGGCGCCGCGCAGCTGCGCGGCCGGTACGAAGAAGTCGGTTGCCCCCGGACGGACCACGTCCAGGCCCGCGTCGGTGAGGGTGAGCTCGACCCGGCTGCGGACTCCGAGCCCGTGGGCGACGATCCGGTCGAGCCACTGCCCGGCGGTGGTGGACCCGTGGTACCGGCCGGTCAGGGCCAGCCGGTGCTCGGGAAGACCGCCGGGGGTGGCGGGCAGCTCCGGCAGATCGCTCTGCAGGGCGCCGCGCCATTTCCAGCCCTGCCGCATCAGCCAGTACACGAACGCGATGAAGACGAGCAGGCCGAGCACCCACGCCAGGCGGGGGCCCCAGTCCGTCACCTCCGCCGACTGTCGTTCGGCGGCCTCGGCGGCCAGTTGGATCACTGCAGGTGTCACGCCAGTTTCCCGTCCACGACCGTTGCCCGGCCCCGCAGGAAGGTGTGAGTGACGCGTCCCGGCAGCTCACGGCCCTCGTAAGGCGTGTTGCGGCTGCGGGAGGCGAAGAGTGCGGGGTCCACGACACCACGGTACGAGGTATCGACCAAGGTCAGGTTCGCGGGTTCACCTGCCGAGACGGGCCGGCCGTGCCCCGCGAGGCCGCCGATGCGCGCCGGGGCGTGCGACATCCGCTCCGCGACGCCCGTCCAGTCGAGCAGTCCGGTCTCCACCATCGTCTGCTGGACGACGGAGAGCGCGGTCTCCAGGCCCACCATGCCCATGGCGGCGGCGGCCCACTCGCAGTCCTTGTCCTCGTGCGGGTGCGGGGCGTGGTCCGTGGCGACGATGTCGATCGTGCCGTCGGCGAGCGCCTCGCGCAGGGCCATCACGTCGCGCTCGGTGCGCAGCGGCGGGTTGACCTTGTAGACCGGGTTGTACGAGCGCACGAGCTCGTCGGTGAGGAGCAGGTGGTGCGGGGTGACCTCGGCGGTGACGTCGATGCCGCGGGACTTGGCCCAGCGGACGATCTCGACGGAGCCGGCGGTGGAGAGGTGGCAGATGTGCACGCGGGAGCCGACGTGCTCGGCGAGCAGCACGTCGCGGGCGATGATCGACTCCTCGGCGACGGCCGGCCAGCCGCCGAGTCCCAGCTCGGCCGAGACGATGCCCTCGTTCATCTGGGCGCCCTCGGTGAGGCGGGGCTCCTGGGCGTGCTGGGCGACGACGCCGCCGAAGGCCTTCACGTACTCCAGGGCGCGGCGCATGATCACGGCGTCGTCCACGCACTTGCCGTCGTCGGAGAAGACGGTGACGCGGGCGGCGGACTCGTGCATGGCGCCCAGCTCGGAGAGCTTCTTGCCCTCCAGGCCGACGGTGACGGCGCCGATGGGCTGTACGTCGCAGTAGCCGGACTCCTTGCCCAGGCGCCACACCTGCTCGACGACGCCGGCGGTGTCGGCGACGGGGAAGGTGTTGGCCATGGCGAAGACGGCCGTGTAGCCGCCGGAGGCGGCCGCGCGGGTGCCGGTGAGGACGGTCTCGGAGTCCTCGCGGCCGGGCTCGCGCAGGTGGGTGTGGAGGTCGACGAGGCCCGGGAGGAGGACCTGACCCTCGGCCTCGATGAGCTGGGCGCCCTCGACGGACAGCCCGGTGCCGACCTCGGCGATGGTCTCGCCGTCGATCAGGACGTCCTGCGCCTCGCCGCCGAGGACCTTCGCGCCGCGGATAAGGATCTTGCTCATGGTTACTTGTTCTCCTCGGTACGGGCGGCGGCGGGGGTGGTGACGGCGGGCTCGGAGCCTCCGAGCAGCAGGTACAGGACGGCCATGCGGATCGAGACGCCGTTGGCGACCTGCTCGACGACCGTGCAGCGGTCGGAGTCGGCGACCTCGGCGGTGATCTCCATGCCGCGGACCATGGGGCCGGGGTGCATCACGATGGCGTGCTCCGGCATCCGGGCCATCCGGGCGGCGTCCAGCCCGTAGCGGCGCGAGTACTCGCGCTCGGTCGGGAAGAAGGCGGCGTTCATCCGCTCACGCTGCACACGCAGCATCATGACCGCGTCCGACTTCGGCAGCACCTCGTTGAGGCTGTACGAGATCTCGCAGGGCCAGTTCTCGACGCCGACCGGCACCAGGGTCGGCGGGGCCACCAGGGTGACCTCGGCGCCGAGGGTGTGCAGCAGGTCGACGTTGGAGCGGGCCACGCGGCTGTGCAGGACGTCGCCGACGAGGGTGATCCGGCGGCCGTCCAGGCCCTTGCCGAGCCCCGCGTCGCGGCCGACCAGGCGGCGGCGCATGGTGAACGCGTCGAGGAGGGCCTGGGTGGGGTGCTGGTGGGTGCCGTCGCCGGCGTTGATCACCGGGGCGTCGATCCAGCCGGAGTTCGCGAGCCGGTAGGGGGCGCCGGAGGCGTGGTGGCGGATGACCACGGCGTCCACGCCCATGGCGGCCAGGGTCTGGGCCGTGTCCTTGAGGGACTCGCCCTTGGAGACGCTGGAGCCCTTCGCGGCGAAGTTGATGACGTCGGCGGAGAGGCGCTTCTCGGCTGCTTCGAAGGAGATCCGGGTACGGGTCGAGTCCTCGAAGAACAGGTTGCAGATGGTGAGGCCGCGCAGGGTGGGCAGCTTCTTGATCGGCCGGTCGGCGACGCGGGCCATCTCCTCGGCGGTGTCGAGGATCAGGATGGCGTCGTCGCGCGTGAGGTCGGCGGCCGAGATGAGGTGGCGCTTCATCTGGGTGCTCCGTAAGTCGGGAGGGCAGGCAGGCGGGGCTGACGGTGGTGCGGCAGGGCAGGGCAGGGCTCGGCGCGGGCTCCCGCGAGGGGTCCCGTACGCGCGGGGGTTACTGCCCTGCTGCCCGGGCGGTCCGCTGGCCGAGCAGCACGGCGTCGCGGCCGTCCTCCTCCTGGAGCTGGACCCTGACGGTCTCGCGCAGCGAGGTGGGCAGGTTCTTGCCCACGTAGTCGGCGCGGATCGGGAGTTCGCGGTGACCGCGGTCGACGAGGACCGCGAGCTGGACGGCGCGGGGGCGGCCGATGTCGCCGAGCGCGTCGAGGGCCGCCCGGATGGTGCGGCCGGAGAAGAGGACGTCGTCGAGGAGGACCACCAGGCGGCCGTCGATGCCGTCGCCCGGGATCTCGGTGCGGCCGATCGCCCGGGCGGGCTTCAGGCGCAGGTCGTCGCGGTACATGGTGATGTCGAGGGAGCCGACCGGGATCTTCGTCCCGGTGATCTCCTCCAGCTTGGCGGCCAGCCGGCGGGCCAGGTACACACCGCGGGTGGGAATGCCGAGGAGCACCACGTCGTCGGCGCCCTTGGCGCGTTCGACGATCTCGTGGGCGATACGCGTCAGGACCCGGGCGATGTCCTGCGCCTCCAGAACGGGGCGCATCTCTTCATCGGCCGAGACCTGGGAAGTCGTGCTGTCCATGAAAAGGACCTCCTTCTCCGCCTCACGGGACGGACCTTAAAGGACGTCTGATGTACGCCGACCACGGTACCAGGGGCGGGCGCCCGGCTCCGCACCGGACCCCGGTGATCCCGCTCGTAAGTGGGCGGGGAAGAGCATTCGGCTTGACGCATCCACGTAACGCTGCGTAACCTCACAGTGAGTTACCAGCCGCGCGGCGGAGCCGCATGGTCTCCATGTAGTCACAGCGTCACAGCGTCCGGGAGCGTTATGTCCAGCGAATACGCCAAACAGCTCGGGGCCAAGCTCCGCGCCATCCGCACCCAGCAGGGCCTCTCCCTCCATGGTGTCGAGGAGAAGTCGCAGGGCCGTTGGAAGGCCGTGGTGGTCGGTTCCTACGAGCGCGGGGACCGCGCCGTGACCGTCCAGCGCCTCGCCGAGCTGGCGGACTTCTACGGGGTTCCGGTCCAGGAACTGCTGCCGGGCACGACCCCCGGCGGTGCGGCCGAGCCGCCGCCGAAGCTGCGCCTCGACCTGGAGCGCCTGGCGGGCGTCCCCGCCGAGAAGGCCGGCCCGCTCCAGCGCTACGCCGCGACCATCCAGAGCCAGCGCGGCGACTACAACGGCAAGGTGCTGTCGATCCGCCAGGACGACCTGCGCACCCTGGCCGTCATCTACGACCAGTCCCCCTCGGTCCTGACCGAGCAGCTCATCAGCTGGGGCGTCCTCGACGCCGACGCGCGTCGCGCCGTGGCCCACGAGGACATCTAGTCCCGGGGGCCGTCCCGGCCCAGCAGAAACGTTACCGGCGGGTGCCGGCGCCCCAGGGCGCCGGCACCCGCCGGTTTTTTCATCGGCCGGGCGGCGGCAGGCGCGGCGGAGGGCGGTGCCGGGCCCGGTGCCGCACGCGGCCGGCCGCAAAAACGGCGGAGGGCCCGGGGCGCTCAGCGCGCCGCGGGCCCTCCGCTCAGCCGTCCGCCCCGGGGTTACTCGCCCCGGCGCAGGCTCGGCTTCAGGTCCTTGAAGCGGGCCAGCAGGCCGTTCACGAACGCGGGCGAGTCGTCCGTGGAGAACTCCTTGGCCAGCTGCACGGCCTCGTCGATCGCCACGGCGTCCGGGGTCTCGTCGACCCAGATCAGCTCGAAGGCGCCCAGCCGCAGGATGTTCCGGTCGACGACCGGCATGCGGTCGAGCTCCCAGTCCACGGCGTAGGTGACGATCAGGTCGTCGATGCGGTTCACCTTGTCGGCGTAGCCCTCGACGAGGTCCATCGTGAAGGCGTTGACCGGCGGCTGCCGGTCGTCGGACCGCGCGTGGCGGATCCAGTCCGCGAGGACCTCGCGCACGGACACGCCGCGCTGGTCGGCCTCGAAGAGGATCTGGAAGGCGCGCTTGCGCGCGTTGCTCCGGGCAGCCACGGTTAGCTGTTCACCCGGCCGAGGTAGTCGGAGGTGCGGGTGTCGACCTTGACCTTCTCGCCGGTGTTGACGAAGAGCGGGACCTGGATCTCGTGGCCGGTCTCCAGGCGGGCCGGCTTGGTGCCGCCGGTGGAGCGGTCGCCCTGGACGCCCGGGTCGGTGTGCTCGATGACCAGCTCGACGGCGGCCGGGAGCTCGACGTAGAGGACCGAGCCCTCGTGCTGGGCGACGGAGGCGGTGAAGCCCTCGATGAGGAAGTTGGCGGCGTCGCCGACGGCCTTCTTGTCGACCATCAGCTGGTCGTAGGTCTGCATGTCCATGAAGACGAAGTACTCGCCGTCCATGTACGAGAACTGCATGTCACGCCGGTCGATCGTGGCGGTCTCGACCTTCGTGCCGGCGTTGAAGGTCTTGTCGACGACCTTGCCGGAGAGCACGTGCTTGAGCTTGGTGCGCACGAAGGCCGGGCCCTTGCCGGGCTTGACGTGCTGGAACTCGACGACGGACCAGAGCTGGTCACCGTCGAGCTTGAGCACCATGCCGTTCTTGAGGTCGTTCGTGGAAGCCACGGTTGCGGAATCTCCTGCACTGGAAGACCACGGATGCGCGCACGGTCCGGCGTCGCGGACTAGAGCGCGAGCAGCTCCTTGGTCGTAATGGTGAGTAGCTCGGGACCGCCGTCCGCCTCGGGGCGCACGACGAGCGTGTCATCGATCCGGACACCTCCCCGGCCGGGGAGGTGAACCCCCGGTTCGACGGTGACCGGCACGCAAGCGTCCAGTTTACCCATTGCCGTAGGTGCAAGCTGCGGGTCCTCGTCGATTTCGAGACCGACCCCGTGCCCCATCCACCCGGCGAGGGCCTCACCGTGCCCCGCCGAGTCCAGTACGGACCGTGCCGCGTGGTCCACGTCGCGGTACGCGGCCCCCGGCACCAGGGCCTGCCGGCCCGCCCGCTGGGCGGCGAAGACCAGGTCGTACAGCTCGATCTGCCAGTCGGCGGGAGTGGTGCCGATCACGAAGGTGCGGCCGATCTCGCAGCGGTAGCCGCGGTAGCCGGCGCCGAGGCAGACCGAGAGGAAGTCGCCCTCCTCCACCCTCCGGTCCGAGGGCCGGTGCCGGGAGCGGCCCGAGTGGGGGCCGGTGCCGACGGACGTCGGGAACGCCGGGCCGTCCGCGCCGTGGTCGACGAGGCGGCGCTCCAGCTCCAGGGCCAGGTGGCGTTCGGTCCGGCCCACGAGGATCGACTCCAGCAGCTCGCCGAGGGCCTGGTCGGCGATCTCGGCGGCGATCCGCAGGCAGGCGATCTCCTCCTCGTCCTTCACCAGCCGCTGCTGCTCCACGGCCGAACCGAGGTCGGCCAGCCGCAGCCGGGGCGCGACCGAGTGCAGGGCCCGGTGCCGGGCGACGGTCAGGTGGTGCTCCTCGACGGCGAGGGAGTCGGCCCGGACGGAGGCGGCCAGATCGGCGGCGGCCACGGCCGGATCGGCTCCGGGCGCGGGCAGGACGGACACGCGCAGGCCCTCGTCGAGCCGTCCCTCGTCCACCTCCCCGGTGGGCGCCCCGGGGCAGAACAGCACGTCCTCGGCGGGCCCGACCAGCATGACGGCGCCAAGCGGGGACGCCCCGGCGAGGTAGCGGACGTTCGCTGGACGCGTGACCAGTGCGGCGGCATTGCCCGCGGCGGCGCAGCGCTCGCGGAGCAGGCCCCTGCGGGCCGCGTACACGTCTGACATGTCTTCGAGCCTACGAGCGCCACGCGCATCCGGCCCGGCGAGCGCGGCCGGACGGGGCCGGGTCCACGCCCACGGCCGCGGCGCCGCGGCGGCGCTACCAGCGGGGCGGGCTCGTCATCGCCCGGGCGAGGGCCTCGTCCAGGGCCCGCGCGGTGCCCTCGACGTCGAGGTGGGAGTTGTCGATGATCGGCAGCCCGGAGCCGTACCAGCCGGCCATCCGGCCGTGGATGCGGGCGACCTCCTCGTCGGAGAGCCGGCGGTTGCCGGAGCGGGCCGCGTTGCGGTCGAGGACCACGTCCAGCCCGGGCAGCAGGACGACCGGCAGCAGCGCCGGCCCCACGTGCCGTTTCCAGCCGCCCAGGCCGACCACGGGCCGGTCGGGGAAGACCGCGTCGTCGAGGATGCAGGAGATGCCGTTGGCCAGGAAGTTGCGGGCGGCGAAGCCGCAGGTGCGGCGGGCGAGGCGGTACTGGGCCTCGGAGTGCTCGTTCCAGCCGGCCTGCGGGTCGGCGAAGCCCGAGCAGACCCATTCGCGGACGTCGTCCAGGCTGATGTGCGCGGTCGGCACCGGGCGGGTGCCCGCCCAGTGCCGGGCCACGGTCGTCTTGCCGGCCCCGGCCGGCCCTATGAGCAGTACGGCGAGCACGGCCCCGCCGGTGCCGGGCGCGGGCGCGCCCGGCCCGGGGGCCGCGGCGGGAGGCAGCGGGATGTGCCCCGTCGCTTCGGGGACCGGCGTCACCGGCCAGCCCTGGGCAGGGGGTATCGGCGGCTGCGGGGGAACCGCCGGGTGCTGTCCCGTCGGACCCCAGCCCCCCACTCCGTGCTGCATCCGCGCCACTCCGTCTCGTTCAGGCGACTGATGCGAGAACGTTATCTCAGGCCGTGACTTCCTCCGCCAGCGCACGCAGCGCCAGCCGGTAGGAGCCCAGCCCGAAGCCCGCGACGGTGCCGGTCGCCACGGCCGCGATGACCGAGGTGTGCCGGAACTCCTCCCGGGCGTACGGGTTGGAGATGTGCACCTCGATCAGCGGTGCGGTCCGCTGGGCGGCCGCGTCCCGCATGGCGTACGAGTAGTGCGTGAAGGCACCCGGGTTGATGACGACCGGGATCCTGCCGTCGGCCGCCTCGTGCAGCCAGCGCACCAGCTCGCCCTCGTCGTTGGTCTCGCGGACCTCCACGTCGAAGCCGAGCTCCGCGCCCAGGGCGCGGCAGCTCTCCACGAGACCGGCGTACGAGGTGGCCCCGTACACGTCGGGCTCGCGGGACCCGAGCCGGCCCAGGTTCGGGCCGTTCAGGACCAGCACCCGGCGGCTCACGCGGAGACCTCGCCGTAGGCGGCGACGAGGTGGGCCGGGTCGGGGCCCTCCAGCACGGTGGGCTTGGCCAGCCCGTCCAGGACGATGAAGCGCAGCAGGTTGCCGCGGGACTTCTTGTCGACCTGCATGGTCTGGAGCAGCTTGGTCCACTGGTCGCCGCGGTAGGTCAGCGGCAGGCCCACCGAGGCGAGCACCGCCTTGTGGCGGTCGGCCGTGGCGTCGTCCAGCCGCCCGGCCAGCCGGCCGAGCTCGGCGGCGAAGACCATGCCGACGGAGACCGCCGCACCGTGCCGCCACTTGTAGCGCTCGTTCTTCTCGATGGCGTGAGCGAGGGTGTGGCCGTAGTTGAGGATCTCCCGCAGCCCCGACTCCTTGAGGTCGCTGGAGACCACGTCGGCCTTGACCTGGATGGAGCGGCGGATCAGCTCGGCCGTGTGCGGGCCGGCGGGCGTACGGGCCGCCGCCGGGTCCTCCTCGATCAGGTCGAGGATCACCGGGTCGGAGATGAATCCGGCCTTGATGACCTCGGCCAGGCCGCTGACGTAGTCGTTGACCGGCAGCGACTCCAGCGCGGCGAGGTCGCAGAGCACCCCGGCCGGCGGGTGGAAGGCCCCGACGAGGTTCTTGCCCTCGGCGGTGTTGATGCCGGTCTTGCCGCCGACGGCCGCGTCCACCATCGCGAGGACGGTGGTCGGCACGGCGATCCAGCGCACCCCGCGCAGCCAGCTGGCCGCGACGAAGCCCGCCAGGTCGGTGGTGGCGCCGCCGCCGACGCCGACGATGACGTCGGTGCGGGTGAAGTTGGACTGGCCGAGCGCCTTCCAGCAGTACGCGGCCACCTCGACGGTCTTGGCCTCCTCGGCGTTCGGCACCTGGATGGCGACCGCCTCGTAGCCCTGCTCCGCCAGGTCCGCGCGCAGTGCCTCGCCGGTCTCGGCCAGCGCCTCGGGGTGGATCACGGCGACCCGCTGGGCCTTCGGGCCGATCAGGCCGCCCAGCTCGCCGAGCAGCTGCCGGCCGACCAGCACGTCGTACGCGTCGTGTCCGGCACTGGCGCCGACGTGGATCCGCGTCACCTGGTCTGTCATACGTCCTTCAACTCCAGAGCGTCGAGGACCGCCTGGGCGACCTCTTCGGGGGTGCGGTCGTCGGTGGCCACCACGACGCGCGCGACTTCGGTGTACAGGTGGCGCCTGGCCTCCATCAGCTCGCGCCACTGGCGGCGCGGGTTGACGGCGAGCAGCGGGCGGGCGGCGCCGAGCCCGACGCGGCGCACGGCCTCCTCGACGCCCATCGACAGGTAGGCGACGGGCAGCCCGCTCAGCAGGGCGCGGGTGCCCTCGTCGAGGACGGCGCCGCCGCCGAGGGCGAGGACTCCGGTGTGCTCGGCGACGGCGGCGGCCACGGCCTCGCGTTCCAGCTCACGGAAGTACGGCTCGCCCTCGTCGACGAAGATGTCGGAGATCTCCCGGCCCTGGGCCGCGACGATGTCCGCGTCGGTGTCCCGGTAGGGGACGCCGAGCCGGCGGGCGAGCAGGCCGCCCACCGTGGACTTGCCGGAGCCCATGGGGCCGACGAGTACGACCCGGGGGCCGCCGGTCACCGGATCTGCAGGTTGTCGAGGTACGACCGGACGTTGCGTCGGGTCTCGGGGACCGAGTCGCCGCCGAACTTCTCGACCACGGCGTCGGCCAGCACCAGCGCCACCATGGCCTCGGCGACGATGCCCGCGGCGGGCACGGCACAGACGTCGGAACGCTGGTGGTGGGCCACGGTGGCCTCGCCGGTGGCGACGTCGACGGTGGCCAGGGCGCGCGGCACGGTCGCGATGGGCTTCATCGCGGCGCGCACGCGCAGCAGCTCGCCGGTGGTCAGGCCGCCCTCGGTGCCGCCGGAGCGGCCGGAGGTGCGCTTGAGGCCCTCGGGGGTGGAGACGATCTCGTCGTGCGCCTTCGAGCCGGGCACGCGGGCCAGCTCGAAGCCGTCGCCGACCTCGACGCCCTTGATGGCCTGGATGCCCATGAGCGCGGCGGCGAGACGGGCGTCGAGGCGGCGGTCCCAGTGGACGTGGGAGCCGAGGCCGACGGGCACGCCGTACGCGAGCACCTCGACGACGCCGCCGAGGGTGTCGCCGTCCTTGTGGGCCTGGTCGATCTCGGCGACCATCGCCTTCGACGCGTCGGCGTCGAGGCAGCGCACCGGGTCGGCGTCGAGCTTCTCGACGTCGGCGGGGGTCGGGTAGACGCCGTAGGGGGCCTTGGCCGAGGCCAGCTCCACCACGTGCGAGACGATCTCGATGCCGGCGGCCTCCTTGATGAAGGACCGGGCGATGGCGCCGAGGGCGACGCGTGCGGCCGTCTCGCGGGCGCTGGCGCGCTCCAGGATCGGGCGGGCCTCGTCGAAGCCGTACTTCTGCATGCCCGCGAGGTCGGCGTGGCCGGGGCGGGGGCGGGTCAGCGGCGCGTTGCGGCCGGTGTCCTTGAGCAGCGAGGGGTCGACCGGGTCGGCCGACATCACCGTCTCCCACTTGGGCCACTCGGTGTTCCCGACCATGACCGCGACCGGGGAGCCCAGGGACAGCCCGTGGCGGACGCCGCCGAGGAAGGTGATCTCGTCCTGCTCGAACTTCATGCGGGCACCGCGGCCATAGCCGAGCCGGCGCCTCGCCAGGTGGTCGGCCACCAGCTCGGTGGTGACCGGGACGCCGGCGGGAAGGCCCTCCAGCGTCGCGACCAGGGCCGGTCCGTGCGACTCTCCCGCGGTCAGCCAACGCAACCTGCTCAACGATGCTCCTCATGCTCGCGCCTGGTACAGCGGCGGCGCGTCCCCGGGGCCCTCCCGGCGGTGGCCGGGCGGAGCGCGGACGGGACCGCCATACCCGAATCCTCCCACGTCCGGGCCGTCGAGCCGATCTCGGTCCAGCTGACGGACTGGGGGTCCCCCAGCGGTGGCCGGGGAGGGTACGCGGCGATGGTGGCGGGTACGGCTATCCGCTTCCTACGCGCGGGCGCGCGGGACGTCAGTGGCGGGCGCGCAGGGCCGCTTCCCCGGCGGCCCGCATGGCCGCCAGCGGGCCGGGGGTGCGGCCGGTCATCTGCTCGACCTGGAGCACGGCCTGGTGGACGAGCAGGTCGAGGCCGCCGAGGAGGGTGCCGCCGCGTCCGGACCACGAGGCGGCCAGGGCGGTGGGCCAGGGGTCGTAGAGGACGTCGAAGAGGGTGCCGGGCGCCGCGGGGACGGCCGTGGCCAGCTCGTCCGTGGCGCCGGCCGGGGTGGTGGCGATCACCAGCGGGGCTCCGAGCGCCTGCGCCGCGTCCGACCAGTCGGCGGTGCGCACGTCGACGCCGAGCCGCTCGCCCCACCGGAGCATCTCGTCGGCGCGGGCGCGCGAGCGGACGTACGCGGTGACCTCGCCGGCGCAGATCCGGGCGAGGGCGGCGAGCGCCGAGGAGGCGGTGGCGCCCGCCCCCAGGACGGCGGCGGCGGGCACCTCGTCGACGCCGCGCTCGTGCAGCGCGGCGACGATCCCGGGGATGTCGGTGTTGTCGCCGAGGCGGCGGCCGTCCTCGGTGAGGACGACCGTGTTGACGGCCTCCACCGAGGCGGCGGTGTCACTGATCCCGTCGAGCAGCGGGATGACCGCCCGCTTGAGCGGCATGGTCAGCGACAGCCCGGCCCACTCGGGGCCGAGGCCGGCCACGAAGGCGGGCAGCGCGGCCTCGTCGATCTCGAACCGGTCGTAGGTCCAGTCGTCGAGGCCGAGCTCCCGGTACGCGGCGCGGTGCAGCACCGGTGAGAGGGAGTGCTCGATGGGCGAACCCAGCACCGCGGCCCGTATCCGTGACATGTCCTGCCTACCCGCCGTTCTTCTTCTGCGCCTGGCGCTCCTGGAACTCCGCGACGAGCTTCAGGTGCTCGTCGTAGGTCTTGGTGAAGGTCGTCTTGTCGCCGTCGACCGACACGAAGAACATCCATCCGCCGTGGTCGGGGTCGAGCGTAGCGCTCACCGCCTCCGCGCCGGGGTTCCCGATCGGGCCGGGCGGCAGTCCCCTGACGAAGTGGGTGTTGTACGGGTGGTCGAAGGCCTGGGCTTCCTTCAGGTTGAAGTTGATCTCGCTCTGGTTCTTGACGTAGTTGTACGTCGAGTCGAACTGGAGCTTCTGGTTCGTGACGTCGTTGGTCTTCTTGAGGCGGTTGTAGACCACCTCGGCCATCTTGCGGAAGTCGTCGTGGTTCTTGCCCTCGGCGTTGACGAGGCTGGCGACGGTGACCACCTGGAGCGGGCTGTCCAGGCCCAGTTCCTTGGCCTTGCCCTCGATCCCCATCTCCAGGTACTTGTCGGCGGAGTGCTTGACCATCTGCCGGAGCAGCGACTCGGGGGTGCTGTCCTTGCTGAGGTCGTAGCGCATGGGGAACAGGAAGCCCTCGAGCGGGTCGATGGCCTTCGGGTTGTTGGCCGCCCAGGCCGGCAGGCCGAGGTTCTTGGCCTCCCGCAGGGCGATGTCCTTCGTGGTGCCGTCCGGCTTGCCGAGCTTCTTGTCGATCGCCTCGTACACCTTGGAGTTGCGCATGCCCTCGGTGACGGTGAGGACGCTCAGCTTGCTGGGGTCGATCATCACGGCGACGGCGGCCGCCGCCGACATGCGCTTCTTCAGCGGGTAGACGCCGGGCTGGATCGACTTGCCCTTGGGGTTGGCGGTGGCGGCGTCGACGAAGGCCTGGGCGCTGGCGACCACGCCGGCCTGCTTGAGGATCCGGCCCATCTGGCCCAGGCCGGCGCTCTTGGGGATCTCCACGTCGACCGTCTCGCCGCTGCCCTCGCCCGCGAAGTCCTCGGCCGCGCCGAAGCGGTCCTTCAGGTACGTGTAGCCGTAGTAGCCACCGCCGCCGACGACGCCGATGATCACCACGGCGGCGAGCAGACAGGCGGTGCCGCTGCGCTTCTTCTGCTTGCCGCCCTTGCCGCCCTTGGCCCGGCCGCCGGCGCGGCGCCCGCGCGCGGGCGGCTCGTCGCCGCCGGCCGCGGGGAGGATCTCCTCCTCGGGCTCCTCGGCGAGCGGCTCCTCGACCGGATCCGGTTCCAGGTGGCGCAGGCCGGGCGGCTGCGGAGGCGGGTACGCCTCGGGGGTGGTGTACAGGTCGGGGGCCTCACCGGGGTAGGTCCCGACGGCCTGCTGGGCGTACGGGTCCGCGCCCGCGTACGGGTCGACCTGTACGGCGGCGGCCGCGTACTGGCCCTGGCCGGTGTCCCAGCCCTGGCCGCCGCCCCCGCCGTCGTACGCCGGCTGAGGGGCCATCGGCTGGGGCGCCAATGGCTGCCCCATCTGCTGAGGGGCCATCTGCTGAGGCGCCATCTGCTGGTACTGGACCTGCTGGGCGTAGCCCTGCTCGTCGTACTGCTGCGGGTACTGCCCCGTGTGCTGCTGCTGGTAGTGCGGCTCCTGCGGCTGCGCGTACTGCTGCTGCGGGTCGCCGGCGTAGGGCACCTGCGCCTGCTGCGTCTGGTGCGCGGTCCACCCCTGGTCCCCGTACAACGGGTCCCCGGGGTGCCACGGTTCGGAGCCACCGCCCCGGCCATACTCAGTCATCGGTCCCCTAGAGCCGCGAGACGAAGGCCGCGGCTTACGTCGGCCGCGACACCCGGTTCCGCCTCTTTGGTGGTGAGCGACGGCTGTTCGAATGCCGTCTCATCGCGCGGAACGTTACCGTATCGCGATCAGACAACCACTTCGACGCACTCACCGGGCGGATTACCTGATACCCGTTCGGTCTCAAGAGCGTTCTGGAGGATGACCACAGCGGCCGCCTGGTCGATGACCGACCGGCCCTTCTTCGCGTTGCGCCCGGAGGCCCGCAGGCCCTGGGCGGCGGTGACCGTCGTCATCCGCTCGTCCACCAGACGCACGGTCACCGGCTTGATTCCCTTGGCCAGTTCGTTCGCGAATGCGCGCACCTTGGCCGCGGCCGGCCCCTCCCGCCCGCTGAGCGAGCGGGGGAGGCCGACCACGACTTCGAGGGGCTCGTACTCCTCGACGAGCTGCCGCAGCCGCCGGTGGGCGAAGGGGACGTCCCGGCCCGGGACGGTCTCCACCGGCGTGGCGAGCACCCCGTCGGGGTCGCAGGAGGCGACCCCGATCCGGGCGTCTCCGACATCGATGGCCAGTCGGCGGCCGCGGCGCAGGCTCATCGTCAGGCCGTCTCTGCCACGAGGCGCTCGACGGCCGCGATGGCCTCGGGCACGGCGCCCGGGTTCTGGCCGCCGCCCTGGGCCACGTCGGGCTTGCCGCCACCGCCGCCGCCGAGGGTCTTGGCGGCGGCGCGGACCAGGTCACCGGCCTTGAGGCCGCGCTCGCGGGCCGCCTCGTTGGTGGCGATGACGGTCAGCGGGCGGTCGTTCGCCACGGTGAACAGCGCGACGACGGCCGGCCGGTCGCCCTGGATGCGGCCGCGGACGTCGAGGACCAGCTTGCGCAGGTCGTCGGCGCCCGTGCCGTCCGGCACCTGGCCGACGACGAGGGCGACACCCCGGATGTCCTGGGCGTTGGAGGCGAGACCGGCGGCGGCCTGGAGGACCTTCTCCGCGCGGAACTTCTCGATCTCCTTCTCGGCGTCCTTCAGCTTGCCGAGCATGGAGGCGATCTTCTCCGGCAGCTCTTCCGGACGGCCCTTGACCAGCTCCTGGAGCTGGGCGACGACCGTGTGCTCCTTGGCGAGGAAGTTGTACGCGTCGACGCCGACCAGGGCCTCGACGCGGCGCACGCCGGAGCCGATGGAGGACTCGCCGAGCAGCTTCACCAGACCCAGCTGGGAGGTGTTGCCGACGTGGGTGCCGCCGCACAGCTCCTTGGAGAAGTCGCCGATGGTGACGACGCGGACCCGCTCGCCGTACTTCTCGCCGAACTCGGCGATGGCGCCCTGCTTCTTGGCCTCGTCGATGCTCATGATCTCGGCGGTGACGTCGAGCTCGCGGGAGAGCACGTCGTTGATCTTCTGCTCGACGTCGGTGAGGACCGTGCCGGGGACGGCGTTCGGGGAGCCGAAGTCGAAGCGGAAGCGGCCGGGGCTGTTCTCGGAGCCGGCCTGGGCGGCCGTCGGGCCGAGGGCGTCGCGCAGCGCCTGGTGGGTCAGGTGGGTGGCCGAGTGGGCGCGGGCGATGGCCCGGCGGCGCTTGACGTCGATGGCGGCGTACGCGGAGGCGCCCACCGTCACCTCGCCGACCTGGACGGAGCCCTTGTGCACGGAGACGCCGGGGACGGGCTGCTGCACGTCGCGGACCTCGATGACGGCGCCGGTGTCGAGCTTGATGCGGCCCTGGTCGGCGAGCTGGCCGCCGCCCTCGGCGTAGAAGGGGGTGCGGTCGAGGACGACCTCGACCTCGTCGCCCTCGGAGGCGGCGGGCGAGGAGACGCCGTTGACCAGCAGGCCGACGATGGTGGACTCGCCCTGGGTGGTGGCGTAGCCGGTGAACTCGGTGGCGCCGGAGCCGTCGGCGATCTCCCGGTAGGCCGACATGTCGGCGTGGCCGGTCTTCTTGGCCTTGGCGTCGGCCTTGGCGCGGTCGCGCTGCTCCTGCATCAGGCGGCGGAAGCCCGGCTCGTCCACGGAGAGGCCCTGCTCGGCGGCCATCTCCAGGGTGAGGTCGATCGGGAAGCCCCAGGTGTCGTGGAGCAGGAACGCCTTGTCGCCGGAGAGGACCGTGCCGCCGGCGGCCTTGGTCTCGGTCACGGCGGTGTCGAGGATGTTGGTGCCGCCCTTGAGGGCCTTCAGGAAGGCGGCCTCCTCGGCGAGGGCGACGGTCTCGATGCGCTTGCGGTCGGTGACGAGCTCGGGGTACTGCTGCCCCATCGTGTCGATCACGACGTCGATCAGGTCCTGGACGACCGGGCCCGTGGCGCCCATGAGGCGCATGTTGCGGATGGCGCGGCGCATGATGCGGCGCAGCACGTAGCCGCGGCCCTCGTTGCCGGGGGTGACGCCGTCGCCGATGAGCATGACGGAGGTGCGCATGTGGTCGGCGACCACGCGCATCGAGACGTCGGTGTGCTGCGCGGCGCCGTACTGCACGCCGGTGAGCTCGGTGGCCTTGTCCATGACCACGCGCAGGGTGTCGGTCTCGTACATGTTCTGCACGCCCTGCAGGATCATCGCGAGGCGTTCGAGGCCGAGGCCGGTGTCGATGTTCTTCGACGGGAGGTCGCCGAGGATCGGGAAGTCCTCCTTCCCGTCGCCGGCGCCGCGCTCGTACTGCATGAAGACCAGGTTCCAGATCTCCACGTAGCGCTCGTCGTTGACGGCCGGGCCGCCCTCGACGCCGAATTCCGGGCCGCGGTCGTAGTTGATCTCGGAGCAGGGGCCGCAGGGGCCGGGGACGCCCATGGACCAGAAGTTGTCCTTCTTGCCCAGGCGCTGGATGCGCTCGGCGGGAACGCCGATCACGTCGCGCCAGATCGTCTCGGCCTCGTCGTCGTCGAGGTAGACCGTGATCCAGAGCTTCTCGGGCTCCAGGCCGTAGCCGCCGTCCGCCACGGAGCTGGTCAGCAGCTCCCAGGCGTACTTGATGGCGCCTTCCTTGAAGTAGTCCCCGAAGGAGAAGTTGCCGCACATCTGGAAGAACGTGCCGTGGCGGGTGGTCTTGCCGACCTCTTCGATGTCCGGCGTACGGACGCACTTCTGCACGCTGGTGGCCCGGGGGGCGGGGGGCTTGGTCTCGCCGAGGAAGTACGGCTTGAAGGGGACCATGCCCGCGTTGACCAGCAGCAGAGTCGGGTCGTCCGCGATGAGCGACGCCGAAGGGACAACGGTGTGACCGCGCTCCTCGAAGAAGCTCAGCCAGCGGCGGCGGATTTCAGCCGACTCCATCAGTGGTCCTCATTCCGGTTGGGCGTGACCGTCGATTTGCTCGAACGGTGGGTGTTCTGGTCGTTCTGGTGGTGCGCGATGGCCCGCAGCCGCCGCGGCCCGGGGAGGGCGGTGACGTTGTCGGGCATCCCGGGGTCCTGGTGCAGCCCCAGTGCGTCGTTCAGCTCGTCCTCGCGCTGGGTCATTCCCGCCCGGACGTCGAGGGCGAATTCCTTGAGGCGGTGCCCGGCCTCCACGGCCTTGTCCGCGGCCTGGGCGGCGAGGCTCTCCGGGGTCAGCTTCTTCAGCTGCCGGTTGACCTTGGTGGTGGCCCACACGCCGGCGGCGGCGCCTGCGGTGAACCAGAAGGCTCGGCGGAACATCGGCGGTCTCAGCCCTTCTGTTTCCGGCGCCGGGCCGACGGCACCGTACGGCCGACGATCACGGTTCGCCGGGTGGTCTTCTGCGGGGCGTCCTCCGTGCGGCCCAGCGCCTTGCGCACGCCGTAGCCGAAGGCCGCGACCTTGACCAGGGGGCCGCCGAAGGTGGTGGCGACGGTGGAGGACAGCGCGGAGGCGTTGGAGGTGACCTCCTGGACGTCGCTCGCGATGGCGTCGACCCGGTCGAGCTGGGTGCGCGCGGAGCGGACGGTGGTCGAGGCGTCGGCCAGCAGCGGGACGGCCTGCTCGGTGACGTCGGCCACGAGCTTGGTGGCCGCGCGGAGCACCTGCGCGAGCCGCACCAGGACCACGGCGAGGAAGGACACCAGGATGGCCCAGAAGACGGCCACGAGGATGCCGGCCACCTCTCCACCGGACACGTTGCACCGCTCCCTGATCTGCTTGCCTACGGATTGAACTACGGAGAAAAGTCTTCCTCCGACCCTATCGCGCCGGAGATCCGCCGCAGTACCGGAATTCCGGGTCCGGCGCACGCCCGCACGGACCCGCCTTGTACGCGGCGCGTCCGGAACAGTACTCTCCGTGTCCCATGCGCGACCCACCCGACGAGTGACGCCGGGCAATCTTCCCTCGGAGCTCAGTTCCTTCGTCGGGCGGGGTGCCGAACTGGCCGCGGTCGCACGGCTCCTGGAGTCGTCCCGGCTGGTCACCGTCACGGGGATGGGCGGCGTGGGGAAGTCCCGGCTGGCGCTGGCCGCGGCCCGGGCGGCCGCCGACGAGCAGCAGGAACGCTACTGCGACGGCGTATGGCTGGCCGAGCTGTCCGCCCTGCGCGATCCGGCGCTGCTGGAGTTCACCCTGGCCGAGGCCCTCGACCTCACCGACCACTCCGTCCGCCCGCCCCGCACGGTCCTGGCCGAACACCTGGCCGGTCGCCGTCTCCTGCTGGTCCTCGACGGGTACGAACAGCTGGTCGACGAGGCGGCCGCCCTGCTGGGCGGGCTGCTGCGCCGCTCCCCCGGCCTGCGGGTGCTGGCGGCCGGCCGGCGCCCGCTCGGCCTGGACGGGGAGGCGCTCTTCCCGCTGGCCCCGCCCGCCCCCGCGGAGGCCGTGGCCCTGCTGGCCGAACGGGCCGCGGCCGCCGACCCCGGCTTCGCGGTGACGGCGGCCGTCCGGCCGGCCCTCACCGAGCTGTGCGCCCGGCTCGACGGGATCCCACTGGCCCTGGAGCTGGCGGCGGCCCGGCTGCGGGTGCTCTCCCCGGAGCAGGTCCTGGCCCGGCTGGAGGACCGGTTCGCGCTGCTGACCGGCGGGGCGCGCGGGGCGCTGCCGCGGCACCGGGCGCTGCGGACGGCGATCGGGTGGAGCCACGAGCTGTGCACCCCGGCGGAGCGGCTCCTGTGGGCCCGGCTGTCGGTGTTCGCCGGGCGGTTCGACCTGGACGCCGCGGAGTACGTGTGCTCGGGCCCGGACCTGCCGGCGGACAGCGTGCTCGACCTGGTCGGGGAACTGCTCGCGCAGTCGGTGTTGGCGCGGGAGGAGACGCCGGCGGGGGTGCGCTACCGGATGCTGGAGACCGTACGGCTGTACGGGGCCGGGTGGCTGGAGTCGCTCGGTGACGCCGGGCGGCTGCGGCGGCGCCACCGGGACTGGTACGTGGGGCTGGCCACGTGGTGCGAGCTGGACTGGTTCGGCCCGCGCCAGCAGGAGGTGGCCGCGCTGGTGGAGGCGGAGCTGCCGAATCTGCGCCTGGCCCTGGAGTGCTGCCTGGAGGAGCCCGGGGAGCAGCACCTGGGGCAGTACCTGGCGGGGACCCTGTGGTTCTACTGGGCGGGCTGCGGCCGGCTCACCGAGGGCCGGCACTGGCTGGCGCGCAGCCTGGAGTCCGGGCCGGGGCAGGCCGGTGAGGACGAGGAGTACGAGGGCTCGCGGCTGAAGGCCCTGTGGGTGCTGGGGTACGTGGCGGCCCTCCAGGGTGACGCGGTGGCCTCGATCGGCGCGCTCCACGAGTGCCGGGACCGCGCGGAGCTCACGGGGAACCGGGTGGCGGCCGCGTACGCGGTGCACCGGCTGGGGTGCCTGGCACTGGTCTCGGACGAGATGGCGCGGGCCGGGGAGCTGCTGGGCGAGGCGCTGGAGCGCTACCGGGAGGCCGGGGAGCTGAACAGCAACGTGCTGATGTGCCAGGTGGAGCTGGCGATGGCGCGGGCCTTCCAGGGGGACCTGGCGGGCGCGGTCGCGCTGTGCGAGGAGGTCCGGGACGTCTGCCTGGAACGCGGGGAGCGCTGGACGAAGGCGTACGCCCTGTACGTGCTGGCGTACGCGGCCCTGGACGAGGGGGACCCGGCCCGTGCCCGGCGGCTGCTGACCGAGTGCGTGACGGTGAACCACACCTTCCGCGACCTGGTCGGGCTCGTGCTGGCGGTGGAGCTGCTGGCGCTGGTCACGGTCACCGAGGGGGCAGCGGCCGAGGCTGCGGTGCTCCAGGGAGCGGCGGAGCCGATGTGGGACGGGGTCGGCCTGCGTCTTTTCGGGTCGGGGTACTTCAACGCGCCCCGGCTGCTGTGCCAGGAGCGGGCCGGTGAGGTGCTGGGCCCGGAGCGGTACGCGGCGTACGCGGACGAGGGGCGGCAGCTGACGCTGGAGGCGCTGGTGCTGCGGGCGCAGTGGGTTGCCGGGCCGCGCCGGGGAACGGAAAGGCCCGCCGCCCCCCGGAGGGGACGGCGGGCCGATACCAGCCTGTGAGGGCTACGGCCGCCGGATCAGCGGGCGTAGTACTCGACGACGAGCTGCTCGTCGCAGATGACCGGGATTTCCTTGCGGTTCGGGTCGCGGTCGAGGCGGAAGGCCAGGGCCTTCAGGTTGACCTGCAGGTAGCGCGGGGTCTCGCCCTCACCGGCGTAGCCACCCTCGCGGGCGACCTGGAAGGGGTGCTTCTCGCGGCTGCGCTCGCGCACGGTGATGACGTCGTCCGGACGGACACGGAACGACGGCTTGTCGACCTTGCCACCGTTGACCTCGATGTGGCCGTGGACGACCATCTGGCGGGCCTGGTAGATGGTGCGGGCGATGCCGGCACGCAGGACCAGGGCGTCCAGACGACGCTCGAGCTCGACGACCAGCGCCTCGCCCGTCTTGCCCTCGGCCTTCTTCGCGCGGTCGTACGCGCGGGCCATCTGGCGCTCGGAGATGTCGTACTGGGCGCGCAGACGCTGCTTCTCGAGCAGACGGACCTTGTAGTCCGAGTTCTGCTTGCGGCCACGGCCGTGCTCGCCCGGCGGGTAGGGGCGGGCCTCGAAGTACTTGACGGCCTTCGGCGTCAGGGCGATGCCGAGGGCACGGGACTTCTTGACCTTGGGTCGCTTCTGGTTCACGTGGAACCTACCTCCATGTAAGTTAGGTGAGGCTTACCTTAGCGAGGAGGACGTAATGTCTCGACCACATGGGATCCCCCTGCCCAGTGCGCGCCGCAGTTCGGGTTCCAACGAAACGGAATCCGCTTTCGACGACGATAGGCAAGGTCAGCCGCGTCCCAGGGAAGGCGTTCGGCAGCTCACCGGAGCCGAACGCGTACGAACCCTCGTAGAGTCCAACGCCTCAGTATCCCTCACGCTGCCGGGTGCTCCTGACCAGGCCGAGTGGTGGACAGGGGTGCCGGCCGCGCGGACCGTCACCCCGGACGGGGACGTGATCCTCCTGGTATCAGGGGAATCCGCGGCTGCCAGGGCTGCCGCTCACGCCCAGGACGACGACCTCACCGCCGTGATCGAGATCACGGATGTGGCGCCGGTGTCCGTGCCCCATCGTATCCGAGGCCGCGCCCGGCTCTCCGGGTGGCTGACCACGGTGCGCGGGGAGGCCCGCGCTGCCTGCGCGGCGCTGCTCGTGGAGCGGCGGCCGGTGGGCGAGCTGCTGGGCCTGAGCGAGACGCAGGACCCGCCGTACGCCGGCCGCCCCGCCTGGACGATGCTGCGCCTGGAGGTCGGCGAGATCTCGCTGGACGACCTGTGGGGCACCGGCCCGGTGGACCCCGACGAGCTGGCGGCGGCCGAGCCCGACCCGCTGGCCGCCCACGAAACCGAGCTGCTCCAGCACCTCGCCTCCGCCCACGCCGACCGCGTCGCCGACCTGTGCGCGCTGCTGGGCCCGCGCGCGGCGGCCGGGACGACCGCCGTCCCGCTGGCCCTGGACCGGCTCGGGCTGCGCGTGCGCTTCAGCCGGGGCCCCGGCCGGACCTCCTTCGACGCCCGGTTCGACTTCCCCGAGCCGGTGGCCGACGTCTGCGGACTGCGCCGCGCGATGCGCGCCCTGTTCGCCGCCGCGCGCTGAGGTCACGCGGAGGAGGGGCCGCCGCCCCGCAGCCGTTCCCGGACCTTGTCCACCACGTCCGCGTAGCGCGCCTCGGCGCCGTACCGCGTCGGCTCGTAGTACCGCTTGCCGTGGATCTCGTCCGGGGCGTACTGCTGCGCGGCGATGGCGCCCGGCACGTCGTGCGGGTAGACGTAGCCCACCGCGTGCCCCAGTTTCGCCGCGCCCTTGTAGTGCCCGTCCCGCAGGTGCGCCGGAACCGCCCCGGCCAGCCCGGCCCGTACGTCGGCCAGCGCGGCGCCGATCGCGGTCGTGGCGGTGTTCGACTTCGGGGCGAGGGCCAGCGCGATCGTGGCGTGCGACAGGGTCAGCGCGGCCTCCGGGAAGCCGATCATCGCCACCGCCTGGGCCGCCGCCACCGCCAGCGGCAGGGCAGTCGGGTCCGCGAGGCCGATGTCCTCGCTCGCGGAGATCATCAGGCGCCGGGCGATGAACCGGGGGTCCTCCCCCGCCTCGATCATCCGGGCCAGGTAGTGCAGCGCCGCGTCCACGTCCGAGCCCCGGATCGACTTGATCAGGGCGCTCGCCACGTCGTAGTGCTGGTCGCCGTCCCGGTCGTAGCGGACGGCCGCCCGGTCGACGGCCTCCTCCAGGGTCTGGAGGGTGATCTCCTCCTCGCCCTTGGCGATGGCCGAGCCGGCCCCGGCCTCCAGCGCGGTCAGCGCCCGGCGGGCATCGCCGCCGGCGATGCGCAGCAGGTGCGCCTCCGCCTCGGCCGGCAGGGACACCGCCCCGCCCAGCCCCCGCTCCTCCGTCAGCGCGCGCCGCAGCAACGCGCTCAGGTCCTCGTCGGTCAGTGGTTCCAGCGTGAGGAGCAGCGAGCGCGACAGCAGCGGGGAGATGATCGAGAAGTACGGGTTCTCGGTGGTCGCCGCGATCAGGGTGACCCAGCGGTTCTCCACGGCGGGCAGCAGCGAGTCCTGCTGCGCCTTGCTGAACCGGTGGATCTCGTCCAGGAAGAGGACGGTCTCCTTGCCGTAGCCGCCGGCGGCGCGCTTGGCGCCCTCGATGACGGCCCGGACCTCCTTGACCCCCGCCGTGATCGCCGACAGCTCGACGAACCGCTTCTTCGTGGCCTGGCTGACCACGTAGGCGAGGGTGGTCTTGCCGATGCCGGGCGGTCCCCAGAGGATCACCGACGAGGCTCCGGCCGGCCCCCCGGCGCCCTCCCCCACCAGGCGGCGCAGCGGCGAGCCGGGCTTCAGCAGGTGCTGCTGGCCGACGACCTCGTCCAGGTTGCGCGGGCGCATGCGGACGGCGAGCGGGGAGCTCGCGGGGTCCTTCTCCTGGCGGTCCTCGGCGGCGGCGGTGAAGAGATCTGGTTCCACACCGGAAGCCTAAGCGAGCCCACCGACAGGGCGGCCGCGCTCAGGAGGTCCAGAAGTCCCACCAGCGGGTCAGGATCAGCATGCCGATGATCCCGATGTGCAGCACCGGCAGCACCCAGGTGAACTCGTCGAGGAAGCCGCGCAGCCAGCCGGGGGCGGGCAGCAGGCCCTGGCGCACGGTGTGGGAGGTGACGTACCAGAACATCAGGATGGTGGCGGCCCAGGCCAGGCAGCACCACAGGCAGAGCGAGTTGATGTTGTACAGCGACTGGTACATCAGCCAGGTGCAGAATCCGACGCCGAAGAGGGTGCCGGCGTTCAGGGCCAGCCAGTACCAGCGGCCGAACCGGGCCCCGGCCAGCAGGCTCATGCCGACGCAGATCACGATCCCGTAGGCGACCAGGCCCAGCATCGGGTTGGGGAAGCCGAAGACGGCCGCCTGCTCGCTCTTCATGATGTTGCCGCAGGAGACGATCGGGTTCAGGGAGCAGCCGGGGGTGAAGTTCGGGTCCTCGAGCAGCTTGAACTTGTCGATGGTGATCACCCAGGCGGCCAGCAGGCCCGCCGCTCCGGTTGTCACCAGCAGCCAGGCCAGTGCCCGGCTCGCGCCGACGGTCCGCGCAGCGGTGTCCGCGCCTGCGCCTGTTGTCGTCATCCCGATCCCGCCCGCTCCGCGTCCGCAAGGTCATCAAGCAGGGCCATTGTGCCGTACGGGGGCGTCCGCCATCCGTTCGGCGGAGATAAGGACGGTCCGGAAACGCCGGTGGCGGGGCGGGGATCCTTCCCCGCCCCGCCACCAAAGGACGCTGGTGTCAGGCCAGCCGGGCCCGTACCTCGGCGACGACGTCGGCGACCGCCACGGCGGTCTGCTCCCCGGACTCCAGGTCCTTGAGCTGGACCACGCCCTCGGCGAGGTCGCGGTCGCCCGCGACGATCGCGAAGCGCGCGCCGCTGCGGTTCGCGTCCTTCATGGCGCCCTTGAGGCCCTTGCCCCCGTACGACATGTCGGCCGCGACGCCGGCCTTGCGCAACTCGGTCACCAGGGCGAACACGGCCGGCTTGGCCTCGCCCAGCGCCACCGCGAACACGGCCGTGGAGGCCGGGATGTCCAGCTCCACGCCCTCGGCCTCGAGCGCGAGCACGGTCCGGTCCACGCCGAGCGCCCAGCCGACCGACGGCAGTGCCGGTCCGCCGATCATCTCCGACAGGCCGTCGTAACGGCCGCCGCCGCCCACCGCGGACTGCGAGCCCAGGCCGTCGTGGACGAACTCGAAGGTGGTGCGGGTGTAGTAGTCGAGGCCGCGCACGAGCTTCTCGTCGTCCTCGAAGGCGACACCGGCGGCCGAGACCAGGGTGCGGACCTCCTCGTGGTACGCCTTGCACGCGTCGCACAGGTAGTCGCGCAGCACCGGCGCGCCCACCAGCTGCTTCTGCACCTCGGGCCGCTTGTCGTCGAGGACGCGCAGCGGGTTGATCTCGGCCCGGCGGACGGTCTCCTCGTCGAGGTCCAGGCCGCGCAGGAAGGTCTGCAGCGCCTCCCGGTACACCGGGCGGCACTCCTTGTCGCCGAGCGAGTTCAGCAGGATGCGGAAGTCGCGCAGGCCCAGCGAGCGGTACGCCTGGTCGGCGAGGATGATCAGCTCGGCGTCCAGTGCCGGGTCCTCGGCGCCGATGGCCTCCGCCCCGACCTGCGAGAAGTGGCGGTAGCGGCCCGCCTGGGCGCGCTCGTAGCGGTAGTACGAACCGGAGTACCAGAGCTTGACGGGCAGGCCGCCGAGCTTGTGCAGGTTGCCCTGGAGGGCGGCTCGCAGCACCGAGGCGGTGCCCTCCGGGCGCAGGGCGAGCTCGTCGCCCCCCTTCGTCGTGAGGGTGTACATCTCTTTGCTGACGATGTCGGTGGACTCGCCGACACCGCGCGAGAACAGCTTGACGTCCTCGAACCCGGGGGTCTCGACGTAGCCGTAGCCCGAGTTCTTCAGGGGCGCGGCGATCGCCTCGCGGACCGCCAGGAAGGTGGCGGACCGGGGCGGCAGCAGGTCGTACGTGCCCTTGGGGGCCTTGAAGGTGCTCACGAAACTCGTCACATTCCTCGTCGTGGGGCGGCGGTGTCGCCCCCCGGGCCGGCGGCGACCTCCCGCAGGTACGGGTTGGTCGCGCGCTCGCGGCCGATGGTGGTCTGGGGACCGTGGCCGGACAGCACCACCGTCGAGTCGTCCAGCGGCAGGCACACGCGGGCCAGCGACTGGAGCATCTCGGCGTGGGAGCCGCCGGGCAGGTCGGTGCGTCCGATGGAGCCGGCGAAGAGCAGGTCGCCCGAGAAGAAGACCGGCGGGACGTCGGCCTGCTCGGGCATCCGGAAGGTCACCGACCCCTTGGTATGCCCGGGCGCGTGCGCCACCGAGAACTCCATCCCGGCCAGCTTGAGCCGGCTGCCGTCGGTGAGCTCGCGGACGTCGTCCGGCTCTCCCACGGTCAGCTCCCCCATGAGCGGCATGCCGATGGAACGGCCGAGGGCCTTCTCCGGGTCGCTCATCATGTAGCGGTCCTCGGGGTGGATCCAGGCCGGCACGTCGTGTGCTCCGCACACCGGGACCACCGAGGCCACATGATCGATGTGGCCATGGGTGAGGACGACCGCGACGGGCTTGAGACGGTGCTTCCTCAGCGTCTCCTCGACTCCTTGGGCGGCCTGGTGGCCCGGGTCGATGATGACGCACTCCTCACCGGCGGCGGGGGCGACCAGGTAGCAGTTGGTGCCCCAGGCCCCGGCGGGGAATCCGGCAATCAGCACGTTCGTCCTCAATCGTCGTCCGGCGGGAGGCAGCGGATCGGAATCTGCTGCTCAGAGCCTACCGGCGGCCTTCATTACACAGCGAACCCATATACGGTACGGCCTAACCCAGCCCGGACAGCGATATCAGAGACGCACAAGGAGACGACCCGGTGGTCACGAGCGATCAGCGTCGGCGACAGCTCGCCAGGGAGAAGTACGAGCGCCAGCAGAAGCGCCGCGCGGAGGCCCGCCGCAAGTCGCGGCAGCGCCTGGCGGTCATCGGCGCGGCCGCGGCCGTGGTGATCGCCACGCTGGTCGGCCTCGTCGTGGGCGGTGTCTTCGACGGCGAGGACACGAAGGACGCGGCGGCCGACCCCTCGTCGTCCCCGTCGGCGCCCACGCCGAAGAAGTCCCCTTCCCCCGCGATGGCCATCGACGACAAGGCGAAGTACACCTTCGGCCTGAAGACCAGCGCGGGCGACGTCACGTTCGAGATGGACGCGGCGAAGACGCCCCAGACGGTCAACTCGTTCAAGTCGCTCGCCGACAAGGGCTTCTTCGACAAGACCAAGTGCCACCGCCTGGTGACCGGCGGGATCTTCGTCCTGCAGTGCGGCGACCCGGAGGGCACCGGCATGGGCGGCCCCGGTTACAACATCCCGGACGAGAACCTGGACGCCCTGGGCAAGCCGAACGAGCAGGGCCAGGTGATCTACCCGGCCGGCACGGTGGCGATGGCCAACACCGGCCGCCCCGGCACCGGCGGCAGCCAGTTCTTCCTGGTCTACAAGGACAGCCCGCTCGCCCCGTCCTACACCCCCTTCGGCAAGATCGACGCGGCCGGACTGAAGGTGCTGGAGGAGGTCGCCAAGGCCGGGACCGCCGACGGGGCCCAGGACGGGGCCCCCAAGACCCCGGTGACCATCGAGAAGGGCACCGTCACCAAGAACTGACGGGCGGCGCGGCCCCGGGGCGGCGGCCCGCCGCCCGTACGCCGATATTCCGTCGTGCGGGATGCGGACAGCCGGCCCGGCGGTCGCCTATGTTGGCGTTGTGCAGGGCGGGCGCTGCCCGCCCCAGGAAACTGTGGACGATGCCCGGGGGCGTACCCCCGGCGGGCATCAGGTGGAGGAGGCGCTGTGAGCAGCGACCCGTGGGGCCGAGTCGACGAGACCGGCACCGTGTACGTGCGTACTTCCGAGGGCGAGCAGGTCGTCGGCTCGTGGCAGGCGGGCACCCCCGAGGAGGCCCTGGCCTACTTCGAGCGCAAGTACGAGGGCTTGGTGGTCGAGATCGGCCTCCTCGAACGGCGGGTGCGGACCACCGATCTGTCCGCCAAGGACGCCCATACGGCCATCGAGCACCTGCGGACGCAGGTGGACGAGCACCACGCCGTCGGTGACCTCGACGCGCTGCGCGTCCGGCTCGACAAGCTGGCGGCGACGGTGGACTCGCGGCGCGAGGAGCGCAAGGTCCAGAAGGCCAAGCAGGCGGACGAGGCCCGTTCGGCCAAGGAGGCCCTGGTCACCGAGGCGGAGCAGCTGGCGCAGAGCGACCAGTGGCGCAGTGCCGGTGAGCGGCTGCGCGCCCTCGTGGACATCTGGAAGGGTCTGCCCCGGCTCGACCGCAAGTCGGACGACGAGCTGTGGCACCGCTTCTCGCACGCCCGCTCCGCCTTCTCCAAGCGCCGCAAGGCGCACTTCGCCGCGCTCGACGCCCAGCGCGAGGACGCCCGCAAGGCCAAGGAGAAGCTGGTCGCGGAGGCCGAGGCGCTGTCGAAGTCGACGGACTGGGGTCCGACGGCCGCCCGCTACCGCGAGCTGATGGACAGCTGGAAGGCGGCGGGCCGGGCGCAGCGCGAGGCCGAGGACGACCTGTGGAACCGTTTCCGCGGTGCGCAGGACGTGTTCTTCGCGGCGCGCAGCGAGGTCTTCGCGGAGCGTGACGCCGAGCAGGTCGAGAACCTGAAGCTGAAGGAGGAGCTGGCCGTCGAGGCGGAGAAGCTCCTCCCGGTGACGGACCTGAAGGCGGCCCGGGCCGCGTTCCGCTCCGTCAACGAGCGCTGGGAGGCCATCGGCCACGTGCCGCGCGACGCCCGTCCCAAGGTCGAGGGCCGGATGCACGCCGTGGAGCGGGCCATCCAGGAGGCCGAGGAGGGCGAGTGGCGCCGTACGAACCCGGAGGCGCGGGCTCGCGCCGCCGGGCTGACGGGGCAGCTCCAGGCGGCCGTCGACAAGCTGCGTGAGCAGATCGACGCGGCGCGCGCGGCCGGCAACAACGCGAAGGCGGACAAGCTCTCCCGCGAGCTGGAGGGCCGGCAGGCCCTGCTGGACCAGGCGCTGAAGGGCCTGGAGGAGTTCGGCGGCTGACGCCGGCCGTTCGTGCGGACGGGCACCACCGGTTCGGTCCGGTGGTGCCCGTCCGGCGTTCCGGGGCGAGCGGTGGCCGGGGCCTTCCCGGTCCCTCGGCCGGGGGCTCGCGCGTGCCGTTCGCGGGCCCTGTCCGCGCGTCCCGTTCGTCGTGCGGTTCGGACGCGGGCCGCGCGTCCGTCACACCTGACGCATGTGTACCGTTGTACGGTGCCGCCCCGGCGGCTCTCTGCCGGGCGACCAGGATCGATTGTGACGCACACCCATATACGCGCTGATGTCCCAGACCCCCTTCTCGCTGCCCGGCCCGCCGGCGACAAGAGGGGACGGGGACCCCGGGGGGCCGGACGACGCGTACTCGCCGCCCTGAAGCGCGCCCGGAAGGCACTGCTGATCCACATCGCGCTGCGCGCCACCGGGCTGGCCGTGATGGCCGTCTGGGCCCACCGCGAGGGCATGGGGCTGCTGGAGGTCCTGGGCGGGCGCTGGGACTCCGACTTCTACCTGCACATCGCCGAGCACGGTCTCACGACGGAGATGCCCGCGTCCTGCGCCCCGGTGGGGCCGGGCTGCCACATGGCGTTCTTCCCCGTCTACCCGATGCTGGTGCGGTGGACCGCGAACGTCACGCAGCTGCCCGTCATGTGGGCGGCGATCGGGGTGGCGCTGTTCGCGTCGGTGATCGCCGCGTGGGGGATCTTCGCCGTCACGGACAAGATCTACGGACGCCGGGTCGCCCTCTTCACCTGCGCCCTGTTCGCGATCGTGCCGACGGCGCTGGTCCAGTCGATGGCGTACACCGAGCCGGTGTTCATCGCCCTGTCGGTGTGGGCGATGTACGCGGTGATGGCGAAGTCCTGGTTGACGGCCGGTGTGCTGGCCTTCTTCGCCGGAGCCACCCGGCCCTCCGGGTCCGCGATCGTCGCGGCCGTGGTGCTGGCGGGCGTCTGGGAGTACGTGCAGTGGCGCCGCAAGCGGCGTGCGCAGCGTCCGGCCGTGGGCCGGATCGTCGTGGCCTCGCTGATCGCCCCGCTGGGCTGGTTCGGGTACGTGGGCTACGTGGGCCTGCACTTCGGCCGCTGGGACGGCTACTTCGAGCTGCAGCGCCGGTGGGGGTCCGTCTACGACGGCGGTCTCTACACCCTCAACGAGCTGAAGCGGACCTTCACCGAGGGGCACATCACCCTCAACCACCTGGTGGTCTCGCTGACGGTGGTCACGGCCGTGGTGCTGTTCGTCCTGATGACGCGCAGGCGCCGGCCCCCGGTGGTCCTGTGGGTCTTCGCGGCCATGATCATGCTGATGGCGCTGGGCGGCGCGGGCTTCTACTCCTCGAAGATGCGCTTCATCATGCCGGCCTTCCCGCTGCTGTTCCCCTTCGCGCTGGCCCTGGCCCGGGCCCGCAGGAGCACCGTGGTGTGGATCGTCGGTTCGGCCACCGCCGTCTCCGCCTTCTTCGGCGGCAATCTCAACTTCGTCTGGTGGGGCTGCCCCTGATCCGGCTGCCGCCCGGTACGCCCGTGGGCGCCGTCCCCTCGGGGGGCGGCGCCCACGGGCGTGTCCGGCGTCGTGGCCTACGGCCGGCGGGCCGAGGTGACGCGGTAGACGTCGTAGACGCCCTCGACGCCCCGTACGGCCTTCAGGACGTGGCCCAGGTGCTTCGGGTCGCCCATCTCGAAGGTGAACCGGGAGGTGGCCACCCGGTCGCGGGAGGTCTGCACGGCCGCGGAGAGGATGTTCACGTGCTGGTCCGACAGGACCCGGGTGACGTCCGACAGCAGGCGTGACCGGTCGAGCGCCTCGACCTGGATGGCGACCAGGAAGACGGAGGACTGGGTCGGCGCCCACTCCACCTCCAGCATCCGCTCGGGCTGCTGGGAGAGGGAGTCGACGTTGACGCAGTCGGCGCGGTGAACCGATACGCCGCTGCCCCGCGTGACGAAGCCGATGATCGGGTCGCCCGGCACCGGGGTGCAGCAGCGGGCCAGCTTCACCCACACGTCGTCGACGCCCTTGACGACCACACCGGGGTCGGCGTTGCCGCGCCGCTTGCCGCGGGCGCGCGACGGCGGGACGCTCTCCTCGATGTCCTCGTTGGCGGCCTCCTCGCCGCCGAGGGCCTGCACCAGCTTCTGCACGACGCCCTGCGCGGCCACGTGGCCCTCGCCGATCGCCGCGTACAGGGAAGAGATGTCCGGGTAGCGCATCTCGTGCGCCAGGGTGACCAGGGAGTCGCCCGTCAGGATCCGCTGGATCGGCAGGTTCTGCTTGCGCATGGCCCGCGCGATGGCGTCCTTGCCGTGCTCGATGGCCTCGTCGCGGCGCTCCTTGGAGAACCAGGCCCGGATCTTGTTGCGGGCCCGGGGGGACTTCACGAAGCCGAGCCAGTCCCGGGAGGGGCCCGCGCCCTCGGCCTTGGAGGTGAACACCTCGACCAGGTCGCCGTTGTCCAGGGTCGATTCGAGCGGGACGAGCCGCCCGTTGACCCGCGCGCCGATGGTGCGGTGGCCGACCTCGGTGTGGACCGCGTACGCGAAGTCCACGGAGGTCGCGCCGGCGGGCAGCGCGATGACGTCGCCCTTGGGGGTGAAGACGAAGACCTCGTTGCGGGAGAGGTCGAAGCGCAGCGAGTCCAGGAACTCGCCCGGGTCCTCGGTCTCCTTCTGCCAGTCGAGCAGCTGGCGCAGCCAGGCCATGTCGTTGACCGTGTCGTGGCCGGCGCTGCCCTTGGCGGCCTGCGGGACGTCGGTGCGGACCTTCGAGGCCCCGGCGACGGTCTGCTGCTTGTACTTCCAGTGCGCGGCGATGCCGTACTCGGCGCGGCGGTGCATGTCGAAGGTGCGGATCTGGAGCTCGACCGGCTTGCCGCTGGGCCCGATGACCGTCGTGTGGAGCGACTGGTACATGTTGAACTTGGGCATCGCGATGTAGTCCTTGAACCGGCCGGGGACCGGGTTCCAGCGCGCGTGCACCGTGCCGAGGGCGGCGTAGCAGTCCCGGACGGTGTCCACGAGGACGCGGATGCCCACCAGGTCGTAGATCTCCGCGAAGTCACGGCCGCGGACGATCATCTTCTGGTAGACGCTGTAGTAGTGCTTGGGTCTGCCGGTGACGGTGGCCTTGATCCGGGCCGCGCGCAGGTCGGCCTGCACCTCGTCGGTGACGACGGCCAGGTACTCGTCGCGCTTGGGGGCCCGCTCGGCGACGAGCCGCACGATCTCGTCGTACATCTTGGGGTAGAGGATCGCGAAGGCGAGGTCTTCGAGCTCCCACTTGATCGTGTTCATGCCGAGGCGGTGGGCCAGCGGCGCGTAGATCTCGAGGGTCTCGCGGGCCTTCTTCTCCTGCTTCTCCCGCTTGAGGTAGCGCATGGTGCGCATGTTGTGCAGGCGGTCGGCGAGCTTGATGACCAGGACGCGCGGGTCCTTGGCCATGGCGACGACCATCTTGCGCACGGTCTCGGCCTGCGCGGCCTCGCCGAACTTGACCCGGTCCAGCTTGGTGACGCCGTCGACGAGGAGGGCGACCGCGTCGCCGAAGTCGCGGCGGAGCTGCTCCAGGCCGTACTCGGTGTCCTCGACGGTGTCGTGCAGCAGGCCCGCCATCAGGGTGGCGGGGTCCATGCCCAGCTCGGCGAGGATGGTGGTCACCGCGAGCGGGTGGGTGATGTACGGGTCGCCGCTCTTGCGCTTCTGGCCGCGGTGCCAGCGTTCGGCGACCTGGTAGGCCTGCTCGATCTGGCGCAGCGTCGCCGTTTCGATCTTCGGGTCATTGCTGCGGACTATGCGGAGCAGAGGTTCCAGTACCGGGTTGTACGGGTTGGAACGCTGCACGCCGAGGCGCGCCAGCCTGGCGCGCACGCGGTTGGAGGACCCGGCCGGCCTGGCCGGCACGGGCTTGACCGGCGGGGCCGGCGGGGGCGTGGCCGCGGCCGCCGCGGCCCGCTCGGCCTGCGGGTCGGGCTGTGCGGCGGAGAGTGGCTGGACCTCGTCTGGCAAGAGCGCTCCTCTGGGGGTCCCCCCGGACGGCGTCCGGGGGAGGATCCGGGGGCCCGGGCAGGTCCGGATAACCCATGGTAGCGAGGGTTGCGCCGCCCTGTTCTCCGTGGTCGCTCCCCGGGACACCGCCCCCGGGCCCGCACGGCCCGGGCCTGCGGCGGCCGGCCCCGCACACGGAAGCGGCGGGTCCCCGGGTGTCCCGGGAACCCGCCGCTCACGTCAGGCAGTGGGATCAGATCACGATCAGGGCGTCCAGCGGGGCGCCCGCCAGGGCGGGGGCCAGCTTGGCCCGCCCCGGGAGGAAGGACAGCTCCATCAGGACCGCCACGCCGGCGACCTCGGCACCGGCCCGCCGGATCAGCTCCAGCGAGGCCTCGGCGGTGCCGCCGGTGGCGAGGACGTCGTCGATGACCATGACCCGGTCACCCGCCGACAGGTCCTCCGCGTGGACCTCGATCTCGGCGGTGCCGTACTCCAGCTCGTACGACTGCCCGAGCGTGGCGCCCGGGAGCTTGCCGGCCTTGCGTACGGGCACGAAGCCGATGCCCGCCTGTACGGCGACCGGGGCCGCGAGGATGAACCCGCGCGCCTCCAGGCCGACGATCTTCGTCGCCCCGTACCGGACCGCCAGCTCCACCAGCGCCTCCGTCAGCGCCGCGAAGGCCTTCGGGTCGGCGAGCAGCGGGGTGATGTCCTTGAACACCACTCCGGGCTTCGGGTAGTCCGGGACGTCCTTGATGCGGCCGAGCAGCAGCTCGCGCAGTTCGGGAGTGGAGGCCGCGGTCACCGGCGCCGCCTCCCCTGGCCGCCCTGGGCCACGACCTGCGCGGAGTCCTCCGGCTCGGCGTCCGCGTCGGCGTCCTCGCCCTTGGCGCCGCCGGCGGCGCGCTTCGCGAGCACCCGCTTGGTCAGCGCCTTCATCGCCGGCTCGCGCTCCTTCAGGTCCACGACCAGCGGGGTCGCGATGAAGATGGAGGAGTACGCGCCGGCCGCGAGGCCGACGAACAGCGACAGCGAGATGTCGTTGAGCATGCCCGCGCCCAGGAAGCCACCGCCGATGAAGAGCAGGCCGGCGACCGGGAGCAGTGCGACGACGGTCGTGTTGATCGAGCGGACCAGCGTGCCGTTGATGCTGCGGTTGGCGATCTCGCTGAAGGTGTAGCGGGTCTGCTTGGTGATGTCCTTCGAGCCCTCCTTGAGACCGTCGAAGACGACGACGGTGTCGTAGAGGGAGTAGCCGAGGATGGTGAGCAGACCGATCACGGTGCCCGGGGTGACCTCGAAGCCGACCAGCGCGTACACGCCGACGGTGATGGTGAGGTCGTGGATCAGCGCGATGAGCGCGGCCACGGCCATCCGCCACTCGAAGGCGATGGCCAGGTAGATCACCACGAGGATCATGAAGACGCCGAGGCCGGTCCAGGCCTTGTTGGCGATCTGCTCGCCCCAGCTCGGGCCGACCAGGTCGGCGTTGATCTGGGCCGCGTCGACCTTGAGCTCGGTGCCGAGCTGCTTCTTCACGGACGCGGCGGAGTCGGTGTCCAGACCGGAGATCTGGATGCGCAGGCCGCCGGTGCCGAGCTCCTGGACGATCGCGTCGTGCCCCGAGGCCTTCTCCGCGCTCTCCGTCGCCTTGGCGACGGAGACGGTGGTCTTCGGGGTGGTGAAGACGGCCCCGCCCTTGAACTCGATGCCCATGTTGAGGCCCTGGACGGCCAGGGCCACGATCGCCGTGATGGTGATCAGGATGGAAACGCCGTACCAGAGAAAGCGCTTGCCGACGAAGTCGTAGCCGACATCACCGCGGTACAGCTTGGCGCCGAGATCTCCCAGCTTCGACATCTCTCACGCCTCCTTTGCGTCGACGGGGGCGGGAACGGGCGCGCTGCGGCGGGACCGGCGCAGCGGCGGCTTGGCGCCGAGCCGCTGCGGGTCGAGCCCGGACCACGGGTGCCCGCTGGAGAAGAACTTCGTGCGGGCCATCAGGGTCATGATCGGCTTGGTGAACAGGAACACCACGACCACGTCGAGGAGGGTGGTCAGACCCAGGGTGAAGGCGAAGCCCTGGACCTTGCCGACGGTGACGATGAAGAGCACCGCGGCGGCGAGGAACGACACGAAGTCGGAGACCAGGATCGTGCGGCGGGCACGCGGCCAGGCGCGCTCGACGGCCGGACGCAGGGTGCGGCCCTCGCGGATCTCGTCGCGGATGCGCTCGAAGTACACGATGAACGAGTCGGCGGTGATGCCGATCGCGACGATCGCGCCGCAGACGGCGGGCAGGTTCAGGGCGAAGCCGATGCCCTTGCCCAGCAGCGCCATGATCGTGTAGGTGAGGACCGCGGACACCATGAGGCTGACGATGGCGATGAAGGCCAGACCGCGGTAGTACACGAGCAGGTAGATCACCACGAGCGCGAGGCCGATGGCGCCGGCGATGAGGCCGGCCTTCAGCTGCTCGCCGCCGAGCGCGGCGGTGACGGTGGTGACGCTGTCCTCCTGGAAGGACAGCGGCAGGGCGCCGTACGAGAGCATGTTGCCCAGGTCCTGCGCGGACTGCTGGGTGAAGCCGCCGGAGATCTCGGCGTTGCCGCCGGTCAGCGCCTGGCTGACGGACGGGTCGGAGATGACCTCGCCGTCGAGCACGATCGCGAACTGGTTCTGCGGGGACTGCTTGGTGGCCAGCTCACCGGTGATCTTGGCGAACTTGTCGGCGCCCTTGTCGGTGAACTGCATGGTGACGATCCACTGACCGCGCTGCTGGTCGATGACGCCCTGGGCGTCCTTCACGTCCTGGCCGTTGACCTGGGCCGGACCCAGGAGCCACTTGCCCCAGACGGTGCCGCGCTGACCGCAGGCGATCATCGGCTCCTCGGGCTTGACGCCCTTGCCGGCGGCGGCGCGCTGGTCCTCCTTGGTGCAGTCCAGCGCGGCGAACTTCGCCTGCAGGTCCGCCGCGGCCGGGTCGGCCGACGGGGTCGGAGCGGGAGCCGGGGCCGAGGCGGGGGGCGTGGCCTTGTTGTCGTCTGCCTTCTTCGACTCGCTCGCCGACGGCGAGGGAGTGGGGGTGCCCGGGGCCTTGAGGGCCTCGCTGAGCACACGGCCCTGGGAAGTGGCGCTGGACGACGGGGTGGCCGACGCGGAGGGCTTGGAGCCCTCGGACTTCGGGGCGCCGGAACCGCTCGCGGAGGGGCTCGCGGAGGGGTTCGCGGGCGTGCTCGGCTTCGGCTCGGGAGCGACGGGAGCGCCGTCGGCGAACGCCAGCACGGGGCGGAAGTACAGCTGGGCGGTGGTACCGACCTGCTCGCGGGCCTGCTGCTCGTTCGTCCCCTTGGGGATGTTCACGATGATGTGGTCGCGGCCCTGGGTCTGGACCTCCGACTCCGAGACGCCGAGACCGTTGACGCGGCGCTCGATGATGCCGACCGCCGTGTTCATGTTGGTCTCGTTGACGGCGTCCGGCTTGCCGGGCTCGCTCTTGGCCTTGAGCGTGATGCTCGTACCACCGGCGAGGTCGATGCCCAGACGGGGCGTCGTCTGCTTCGTGAGGAACATCCCCGCGGTGAGCGCCACCATCGCGATCAGGATGAAGGCCAGGGCGCGCCCCGGCCTCCCCTGAGCCCCCGTGGGCCGCCGGCCCTTCTTCGGTGCTGCCACCTTGTCGTATCTCCCTGTCCAACCGTCCCGCGCCGGGTCAGCGCGCGGACGGCCACGAAATGTGTGGTGGGGACCCCTGCCCCCCGCAGAAGTTCACTGCGGGAACCGCGGCGGATGCCGGTCGGACACCGCCGCGGCCCCTGCCGGACGCTACTTGGCGCCGGGCTCGCCGTCGGTCTTGCCGTCCTTCGGCTCGTCGTCGCCCTTGGGCTCGTCCTTCTTGCCCAGGTCGAGCTTGGGGGCGTCGCCCTCGGTCAGCGAGGAGGCGTCGTCGGGGACGACCGGGGCGTCCTCCTCCGGAGTCTCGGAGAAGCCGTGGACGATCCGGTTGTACTCGGCGTCCTCCAGCACGGCGCCGATGGCGTTCTTCGCGTAGACCGCGTGGACACCGGGGGCCACCTCGAGGGTGACGGTGTCCTCGCCGATCTCCTTGACGGTGGCGTACATGCCGCCGATCGTGCGCACGCCGGTGCCGGTCGTCATCTGGTCACGCATCTGAGCGGCCTGGGCCTGCTTCTTCTTTGCGGACCGGGTCATCAGGAACATCGCCCCGATGAGCACGATGAACGGGAGCAAGAAGCTGATGTTGTTCACGGGACGAGGATCCTTCGCACGGCCGCGCCGGGGAGCGGCCATTTCTACGGGGGTGGGCACGCCGACCCGAAGGGTCGGCATCGGCGGAGTCTAGGCGAGTCCGCACCGATGGAACAACGCCCAGCATGGCACCGCAGTTCCTGACCGGTCGAACCTCCGCGCCGTCAGGCCCCGAACAGGCCCTGTTGTCCGCTTGATCCACGGCCGCCCGGCTGCGGCGGGACGAGCCCCAGGTGGGCCCATGCCGCGGGGGTCGCGACCCGGCCGCGCGGGGTGCGGGCGAGGAGCCCCTCCCTGACGAGGAAGGGCTCGGCGACCTCCTCGACCGTCTCGCGCTCCTCCCCCACGGCGACGGCGAGGGTGGACAGCCCGACGGGCCCGCCGCCGAACAGCTTGAGCAGGGCCTCCAGCACGGCCCGGTCCAGCCGGTCCAGTCCGCGCGCGTCCACCTCGTACACCTGGAGGGCGGTGGCGGCCACCTCGCGGGTGATCACTCCGTCGGCCCTCACCTGCGCGTAGTCGCGGACGCGGCGCAGCAGCCGGTTGGCGATGCGGGGGGTGCCGCGGGAGCGGCCGGCGATCTCGGCGGCCCCGGCGGTGTCGATCTCCACGTCGAGGAGGCCGGCGGAGCGCCGGATGACGCGTTCCAGCTCGGCGGGGGCGTAGAACTCCATGTGCCCGGTGAAGCCGAAGCGGTCCCGCAGGGGCGGCGGGAGCAGGCCGGCGCGGGTGGTGGCCCCGACGAGGGTGAAGGGCGGCAGCTCCAGCGGGATGGCGGTGGCTCCGGGGCCCTTGCCGACGATCACGTCGACGCGGAAGTCCTCCATGGCCATGTACAGCATCTCCTCGGCGGGCCGGGACATGCGGTGGATCTCGTCGAGGAAGAGGACCTCCCCCTCCTGGAGGGAGGACAGGATCGCGGCGAGGTCTCCGGCGTGCTGGATGGCGGGGCCGGAGGTGATCCGGATGGGCGCCCCCATCTCGGCGGCGATGATCATGGAGAGGGTGGTCTTGCCGAGGCCGGGCGCGCCGGACAGCAGGACGTGGTCGGCGGTGGCGCCGCGCTGGCGGGCGGCCTTCAGCACGAGGTCCAGCTGCTGGCGGACCTTCTCCTGGCCGACGAACTCGCCGAGGTCCTTCGGGCGCAGCGCGGCCTCGACGGCGGTGTCCTCCCCGTCGGCCGCCGCGGTGACCAGCCTGTCGGGCTCGGAAGTGCCGGTGTCGTCGTCGTCCCAGTTCACGGTGGTCAGTCTGCCTTCTCCGTCGTTGCGTTGGTCAATCCGGGCCCCGCCGTCACCCCCGCGCCCGCCCGGCCCCGCCGGGGGCCGTTCCACCGCGGCGGCGGGCGCGGAGCGTTCGTACGGGGTCCGGCACGCGCTCCGCGCCGGCTCAGCGGGCCCGGCTGAGGGACTGCAGCGCCGCCCGCAGGAGCTGCGGGACGGGGGCCGAGCCGCCGGCGGCGATGGCGGCCTCGGCCTGCGGCGTCACCGCGGACACGGCCTCGTCGGCCTCCCGCGCGGCATAGCCGAGGCCGATCAGCGCGGCGGTCAGCTGCTCGGTCCAGGGGGCGGGTCCCGACGCGGGCGCGCGCTGGGCTCCGACCACCGGGCCGGGGGCGCCCAGCTTGTCCTTCAGCTCCAGCAGCAGCTTCTGCGCGCCCTTCGGCCCGATCCCCGGGACCGCCGTCAACGCCTTCGCGTCCCCCGAGGCGAAGGCCGCCCGCAGCGCGTCCGGGCTGTGCACGCCGAGCATCGCCTGGGCCACCCGCGGGCCGACGCCGCTCGCGGTCTGGAGCAGCTCGAAGACCTGGCGTTCGTCGTCGTCGGCGAAGCCGTACAGGGTCAGCGAGTCCTCCCGTACGACCAGCGAGGTGGCCAGCCGCGCCTGCTCGCCCACCCGCAGTCCGGCGATGGTGCCGGGCGTGCACTGCACGGCCATCCCCACGCCCCCGACCTCGATCACGGCCAGGGTGGGGGTGAGCGCGGCGACCTGGCCGCTGACGAAGGCGATCATCGGGTACGGCCTTTCGGGGCGTTCGGGGTCCTGCCCGCGTTCGGGGCGCTCGGCGCGTGGACGGCGTTCAGGGCGTGCGCGGCGCGCGCGCCGGTGGCGTGCCGGGCCACCGCCTGCTGGAGGCGGTTCTGGGCGGGGGCCCGCCAGATGTGGCAGATGGCGAGGGCCAGGGCGTCGGCGGCATCGGCCGGTCTGGGCGGTTCGGTGAGCCGCAGCAGCCGGGTCACCATCGCCCCGACCTGCGCCTTGTCGGCGCGACCGCTGCCGGTGACGGCGGCCTTGACCTCGCTCGGGGTGTGCAGCGCGACCGGTATCCCGCGGCGCGCGGCGCACAGCATGGCGACGGCGCTGGCCTGGGCGGTGCCCATGACGGTGCGGACGTTGTGCTGGCTGAAAACCCGCTCCACCGCCACGCATTCGGGCCGGTGGGTATCGAGCCACTCCTCGATGCCGGCCTCGATCGCGACGAGCCGGTCCCCCAGCTCCGCGTCGGCGGGCGTCCGTACGACCCCGACGCCGATCATGGTCAGGGGCCGTCCGGCGACCCCCTCGACCACGCCGACACCGCATCGCGTCAGCCCCGGGTCCACGCCCAGTACGCGCACGCGCGCCCCCTCCTCCGACCACCGTTCACCTGTCGGTGCAGGCTATCCGCCCCCACTGACAAAGCGGCGGGCCGACAGGGTGTGTCCTGTCGGCCCGCCGGAGGGAGAGCGGGAAGGCGCGGCGCCGGTCAGGCGTCGACCTTCTCCATGACCTCGTCCGAGACGTCGAAGTTGGCGAAGACGTTCTGCACGTCGTCGCTGTCCTCCAGCGCGTCGATCAGCTTGAAGATCTTGCGCGCGCCCTCTTCGTCGAGTTCGACCTGCATGGTCGGGACGAAGCTGGAGTCGGCCGAGTCGTAGTCGATGCCGGCTTCCTGGAGCGCGGTACGGACCGCGACCAGGTCGGTGGCCTCGCTGATGATCTCCCAGGTGTCGCCGTTGTCGTTGACCTCTTCGGCACCGGCGTCCAGGACCGCGCCCAGGACGTCGTCCTCGGAGAGGTCGGCCTTGGGCAGGAGGATGACGCCCTTGCGGTTGAACAGGTACGAGACCGAGCCCGGGTCGGCCATGGAGCCGCCGTTGCGGGTCATGGCGACGCGGACGTCGGAGGCGGCACGGTTGCGGTTGTCGGTGAGGCACTCGATGAGCACCGCGACACCGTTGGGGCCGTAGCCTTCGTACATGATCGTCTCGTAGTCCGCGCCGCCGGCCTCGAGGCCGCCGCCGCGCTTGACCGCGGAGTCGATGTTCTTGTTCGGGACCGACTGCTTCTTGGCCTTCTGAACGGCGTCGAAGAGCGTCGGGTTGCCGTCGATGTCCGCGCCGCCCATACGGGCCGCGACCTCGATGTTCTTGATCAGCTTCGCGAAGAGCTTGCCGCGCTTGGCATCGATCACGGCCTTCTTGTGCTTCGTCGTAGCCCATTTAGAGTGGCCGGACATCCGCCTGTCTCCTTCGCGTAACCAACAGTGTTCACCAACGATCCTACCGGGACCTCGTCACAGCCCCGCGCGCACCAGGTCGACGAAGTACGCGTGGACGCGGTCGTCGCCGGTCAGTTCGGGGTGGAAGGAGGTGGCGAGGACGTTGCCCTGGCGCACGGCGACGGTGTGGCCGTCGTACGTGGCCAGCACCTCGGCGGCGGCGCCGACCGACTCGACCCACGGGGCGCGGATGAAGACGCCCTCGACGGGGCCCCCTTCTATGCCCGCGAAGTCGATCCGGGCCTCGAAGGACTCGTTCTGGCGTCCGAAGGCGTTGCGGCGCACGATCATGTCGATGCCGCCGAGCGTCTCCTGGTCGTCACGGCCGTCGAGCAGCTTGTCGGCGAGCATGATCATGCCGGCGCAGGTGCCGTAGACGGGCATGCCGGCGCGCACGCGCTCGCGCAGCGGCTCCAGCATGCCGAACAGCACGGCGAGCTTGGACATGGTCGTGGACTCGCCGCCGGGGATCACCAGGGCGTCGACCTCGGAGAGCTCCTCGGGACGCCGGACCGGCCTGGCCACGGCGTCCGCCGCGGCCAGGGCGATCAGGTGCTCCCGTACGTCGCCCTGGAGTGCCAGGACACCGATGACGGGGGGATTGCTCATGCTGGTTACCAGCCCCGGTTGGCGTAGCGCTCGGCCTCGGGGAGGGTGTCGCAGTTGATGCCGACCATGGCCTCGCCCAGGTTGCGGGAGGCGTCCGCGATGACCTTCGGGTCGTCGAAGAAGGTGGTGGCCTTCACGATGGCGGCGGCGCGCTTGGCCGGGTCACCGGACTTGAAGATGCCGGAGCCGACGAAGACGCCCTCGGCGCCCAGCTGGCGCATCAGGGCGGCGTCGGCCGGGGTGGCGACACCGCCGGCGGAGAACAGCACGACGGGGAGCTTGCCGAGCTCGGCGACCTCCTTGACGAGCTCGTACGGGGCGCGCAGCTCCTTGGCGGCGGCGTACAGCTCGTTGTTGTCGAAGCCGCGCAGCTTGGCGATCTCGTTCTTGATCTGGCGCAGGTGGCGGACGGCCTCGACGACGTTGCCGGTGCCGGCCTCGCCCTTCGAACGGATCATGGCCGCGCCCTCGGCGATGCGGCGCAGGGCCTCGCCCAGGTTGGTGGCACCACAGACGAAGGGGGTGGTGAAGGCCCACTTGTCGGAGTGGTTGACCTCGTCGGCCGGGGTCAGGACCTCGGACTCGTCGATGTAGTCGACGCCGAGGGACTGGAGGACCTGGGCCTCGACGAAGTGGCCGATGCGGGACTTGGCCATGACCGGGATGGAGACGGCCTCGATGATCTCTTCGATCATGTTGGGGTCGGACATGCGGGCCACGCCGCCGTCCTTGCGGATGTCGGCGGGGACCCGCTCCAGGGCCATGACGGCCACGGCGCCGGCGTCCTCGGCGATCTTCGCCTGCTCGGCGTTGACCACGTCCATGATCACGCCGCCCTTGAGCTGCTCGGCCATGCCGCGCTTGACGCGGGACGTGCCGATGGCCGACTCAGCGGACTGGGAAGAGGTGGGAAGCGTGCTCACGGGTTGACCTCACTCGAAAGGAACTCGAAAGGGAAGACGGGCGGTACTCGCTGAGAAAACCCCACCGACCAGTCCACTACAAGGGCCAATGTGGAGCCGGTGGCTCTTTCACTTGTCCCCCGCGGCCCTATGAGGATCAGGCGGGGCGGTCCGCGAGGTCCACCGGAGGCTCATCGTCCATTTCGAAGGCCAGCGGGAACGGCGCGTGTCCCGCCAGTCTGAACCACCGCACCTTGCGATGGCGGCGCAGCGCGCGGGCGGCCCGTACGGAGTCGTTGAGGAACCTGCGGGCCATGGGCACCCGGCGCACCGCCGCGGCGAGCTCCTCGGCGGCCTCCTCGCCGCCCGGGGCCGCCTTGAGCACCTCCACCTGGTCGGCGTCGGCGAACACCGCCCGCAGCGCCTGGCTGAGCTCGCTCTCGGCGACCTCCCGGTGCTCCTCCTCCGCCTGCCGCGCGGCGTGCGCGGCCTCGTACAGCACCAGCGAGGAGGCGGGGTCGAGCGCCCCGGAGGTGGCCACCTCCAGCACCACGGAGGCCCGCCGCACGAGTTGCGCGTCGAGGGCGGCCCGGGCGGCGTCCATCCGCGTGTGCAGCCGGTCCAGCCGCCCGGCGGTCCAGCTGAGGTAGACCCCGACGACGGCGAGCGCCACCGCGATCCAGACAAGGTTTTCGATCACGGGCGGCGACACTACCCGCTGCGGACGCCTACGTGTCCCGCGAGAAGCCGAGGCGGGTGCGGAGGGAGACCCGTTCGTCGGCGGCGACGGCGGCCGCGCCGGCGGTGACGGTCTCGTACACGGCGAGGATGTCCGCGCCCACCGTCGACCAGTCGAAGCGGCGGACGTGCGCCGAGCCGCGGGCGCTCAGTTCCGCGCGCCGGGCCGGGTCGCGCAGGAGGGCGGTCGCCGCCGCGGCCAGGGAGGCGGCGTCCTCGTTGGCGAACAGTTCTCCCGCCGCGCCCTGGTCCAGGACCTGGGCGAAGGCGTCGAGGTCCGAGGCCAGGACGGCGGCGCCCGCCGAGAGGGCCTCGACCAGGATGATCCCGAAGCTCTCGCCGCCGGTGTTGGGGGCGACGTAGACGTCCACGCTGCGCAGCAGGCGGGCCTTGTCCTCGTCGGAGACCATGCCGAGGAACTCGACCCGGGAGCGGAGCTCCGCCGGGAGGGAGGCCACGGCCTCCTCCTCGTCGCCCCGGCCCGCCACGAGCAGGCGTACGTCCGGGCAGGCCCGGGCGATGGCCGGGAAGGCGGCCATGAGCACCGGGAGGCCCTTGCGGGGTTCGTCGATGCGGCCGATGAAGCCGAGGGTCCCCCCGCTCCACTCGGCCTTGGGCTCGGCCCGCGCGAAGAAGTCGACGTCGACGCCGTTGGGGATGACCACGGCGTCCCCGCCGAGGTGCTCCACCAGCGTGCGCCGGGCGTACTCGCTCACCGCGATCCGGGCGCTGATCTTCTCCAGCGCCGGCTGGAGGATCGGGTACGCGGCGATCATCGCCCGCGAGCGGGGGTTGGAGGTGTGGAACGTCGCCACGATCGGGCCCTGGGCCGCCCAGCAGGACAGCAGGCCCAGGGAGGGCGAGGCCGGCTCGTGGATGTGGATCACGTCGAAGACGCCCTCGTGCAGCCAGCGGCGTACCCGGGCGGCGGAGAGGAAGCCGAAGTTCAGCCGGGCGACCGACCCGTTGTAGGGCACCGGCACCGCCCGTCCCGCCGAGACCACGTAGGGGGGCAGCGGGGTCTCGTCGTCCGCCGGGGCCAGCACCGACACCTCGTGGCCCAGGCGGATCAGGTGCTCGGCCAGGTCACGGATGTGGAACTGGACGCCGCCCGGGACGTCCCACGAGTACGGGCACACGATGCCGATCTTCACTACGGGCGCTCCTCCAGGTCATCGAGCCACAAGCGCTGCAGCATGTGCCAGTCCTCCGGGTGCTCGGCGATCCCCGTCGCGAAGACGTCCGCCACCGCCTGCGTCATGGCGGCGGTCTTCTCGATCCGCGTGCCCTGCCGCGGCACCTCCACCTCGGGATGGAACCGGCCGTACAGCTTCGGGCTGTCGCCGTAGTACAGCGTGACCGGCAGCAGTACCGCCCCGGTCTGCTGCGCCAGCAGCGCCGGCCCGGCGGGCATCCGGGCCCGGGATCCGAAGAAGTCCACCTCGACCCCGGAGGCCGACAGGTCCCGGTCGGCGACCAGGCAGACCAGCCCGCCGGAGCGCAGCCGGCGCGCCAGGGTGCCGAAGGAGGCGCCACCGTTGTGCGGGAGGACCTCCATGCCGAGGCTCTCCCGGTAGGCAACGAAGCGGTCGAAGAGGGACTCGGGCTTGAGCCGCTCGGCGACGGTGGTGAAGGGAACGCCCAGGTGGCCGGTGACCCACGCGCCGGCGAGGTCCCAGTTGGCCAGGTGCGGCAGGGCGGCGACGACCCCGCGCCCGGAGGCGATCGCCTCGCGCAGGAGGTGGTCGTCCTTCAGCTGGACGTCCTCCGCGAACCGTTTCGCGTCCATGGCCGGGAGCCGGAAGGACTCCATCCAGTAGCGCATGTACGAACGCATGCCCGCGTGCGACAGCTCACGCAGCCGCTCGGGGGTCGCGTCGGGCACCACCCGGGCCAGGTTGGACTCCAGCCGCAGCACGCTCTTCCCGCGGCGCTTCCACACCACGTCGGCGATCTTGCGGCCGAGGGCCACCGCCGCCGGCTCGGGCAGCTTCTTCACGCCCGCCCAGCCGAGCCCGTACAGCCCGTCGACCAGCTTGTCCTGCGCCGTGCCCATCAGGCCGCCCCGCCCTCGGCGCCGGCGGCCGCCGCGTCGGCCTCGGCCGCCTCACGGCGTACGGTGACCACGCGCTGCACCAGCGTGACGAGCGAGCCCGCCGCCACGATCCACAGCGCGACCGGCAGCAGCACCCCGATCCACGAGGGGACGCCGAAGGTCTGCAGCCCGGACAGGCCGGCCGCGACCAGCGAGATCACCAGCCGCTCGGCCCGTTCGACGAGCCCGTTGACGGCGACCGGCAGCCCGATCGCCTCGCCGCGGGCCTTCGTGTACGAGACCACCTGCCCGCTGGCCAGGCAGAAGATCGCCACCGCGCACAGGGCGTTGTCGTTCCCCTGACCGGCGTACCAGAGCGCGAGGCCGCCGAAGATCGCGGCGTCGGCCACCCGGTCGAGCGTGGAGTCGAGGAACGCCCCCCAGCGGCTGGAGAGCCCCGCCTGGCGGGCCATGTTCCCGTCCACCAGGTCGGAGAAGACGAAGAGGGTGATGGTGATGGTGCCCCAGAAGAACTCGCCTCTGGGGAAGAAGACCAGCGCCCCGGCCACCACTCCGGCCGTACCGATGAGGGTGACGGCGTCCGGGCTCACCCCCCGGCGCAGGAGAAACGCGGCGAACGGCGTGAGAACACGCGTGAAGAACGCACGCGCGTACTTGTTCAGCATGGCCTTCCCAGAGGGTCGGTGGGCCGAGCGGCCACCACGGCCACCGGCTGGCCCATCGTAGCCAGCGCCCCGCGCCCGCAGTGCCGCGCACCCACCGGTTGGCTCCCGCTCGCCGCCCGCGGCGGGCCCGTGTCACCCGCCCGCCGCGCGGGCGGCCGTGGCCGGTACCACGTATGGACGCGGTGTGACGGCAGTGCAAAGCTCGAAGGACCCCGATCACCCTCCTCACCGCGACACCAGGAGGCACGAGCGCCATGGGAGCCACATCACACCAAGCCGGAGCCGCCGGCAGGGCACTGACGGCCGACCGCCCCGATTCCGTACGGAACGTCGTGCTGGTCGGCCACAGCGGCGCGGGGAAGACGACCCTGGTCGAGGCCCTGGCCCTGACGGCGGGGGCCGTGAACCGGGCAGGACGGGTCGAGGACGGCACCACGGTCTCGGACCACGACGAGATCGAGCACCGCCGCCAGCGCTCCGTACAGCTGTCCCTGGTCCCCGTCGAATGGGCCGGAATCAAGATCAACATCCTGGACACCCCCGGATACGCCGACTTCGTCGGGGAACTCAGGGCCGGTCTGCGCGCCGCGGACGCGGCCCTCTTCGTCGTCTCCGCCTCCGACGGGATCGACGGGGCCACCCGGATGGTCTGGGACGAATGCGAGGCCGTCGGCATGCCGCGCGCCATCGTCGTCACCCATTTGGAGGCAGCCCGCGCCGATTACTCCCAGATGACCACCGTCTGCGGGGAGATCTTCGGCGCCGACGACCCGGACGCCGTCATCCCGCTCTACCTCCCGCTGCACGGACCGGCCGGACCGGACGGCCACTCCCCCGTCAACGGCCTCCTGGGACTGCTCTCCCGGCGCGTGTACGACTACACCTCCGGCGAGCGCGCCGAGCGCGACCCGGACCCCGCCGAGCTCGCCCTCATCGACGAAGCCCGCTCCCGCCTCATCGAGGGGATCATCGCCGAGAGCGAGGACGAGACCCTCATGGACCGCTACCTCGGCGGTGAGGACATCGACGTCAAGACCCTGATCGACGATCTGGAGCGGGCCGTCGCCCGGGGCACCTTCCACCCCGTCCTGATGGCCGCCCCGGCGGCCGACGGCGCCCGCCAGGGCCTGGGCACCGTGGAACTCCTCGAACTGATCACGGGCGGCTTCCCCACGCCCGCGGAACGCGCCCCGCTCGGCGTCACCGCCCCCGACGGCTCCCCGCGCCCCGACGTCACCTGCGACCCGGCCGGGCCGCTCCTCGCCGAGGTCGTCAAGACCTCCTCCGACCCCTACGTCGGCCGCGTCTCCCTGGTCCGCGTCTTCTCCGGCACCCTGCGCCCCGAGGAGACCGTCCACGTCTGCGGCCACGGCCCGGAGGACCGGGGCCACGAGGGCCGTGCCCTCCACGAAGCAGACGAGCGGATCGGCGCCCTCACCTCCCCCTTCGGCAAACAGCAGCGCACCCTCGCCGCCTGCATCGCGGGCGACCTGGCCTGCGTGGCCAAACTCACCCGCGCCGAGACCGGCGACACGCTCTCCGCCAAGGACGCCCCGCTCCTGATGGAGCCCTGGCCGATGCCCGACCCACTGCTCCCCCTCGCCGTCGAGGCCCACAGCAAGGCCGACGAGGACAAGCTCTCCCAGGGCCTCGCCCGCCTGGTCGCCGAGGACCCCACCCTGCGGCTGGAACAGAACCCGCACACCCACCAACTCGTCCTGTGGTGCCTGGGCGAGGCCCACCAGGACCTCGTGCTGGAGCGGCTGAAGACCCGCTACGGGGTCCGGGTCGACCCCGTCCCCCACAAGGTCAGCCTGCGCGAAACCTTCGGCGCCAAGGCAGCCGGGCGGGGCCGGCACGTCAAACAGTCCGGCGGCCACGGCCAGTACGCCATCTGCGAGATCGAGGTCGAACCGCTCCCGCCCGGCAGCGGCATCGAGTTCGTCGACAAGGTCGTCGGCGGCGCGGTGCCCCGCCAGTTCATCCCCTCCGTGGAGAAGGGCGTACGCGCCCAGGCCGCCCGCGGCGTCGCGGCCGGCTATCCGCTGGTCGACGTACGCGTCATCCTGCGCGACGGCAAGGCGCACTCGGTGGACTCCTCCGACGCCGCCTTCCAGACGGCGGGCGCCCTCGCCCTGCGCGAAGCCGCCGCCGACATCCCGATCCACCTGCTGGAGCCCGTCGCCGAACTCGACGTCGAGGTGCCCGACGAGTACGTAGGCCCGGTCATGAACGACCTCGCCGGCCGCCGCGGCCGCGTCGTCGGCACCGAACAGGCCGGCCCCGGCCGGTCCCGGGTGCGGGCCGAGATCCCCGAGATCGAGATCGGCCGCTACGCCGTGGACCTGCGCTCCGTGTCCCACGGCACGGGCCGCTTCAGCCGCGCGTACGCCCGGCACGAGCCCATGCCGCCCCATCTCGCGGACAAGGTTCGCGAACAGGCAGAGAAGGGAAGTTAGTTGACATAGCGCCCGGACGCCGCCCACCCAACCCGCTTGCGGTGGGCGGTATTTCCCTGTCCCATGACCATGGGGACGAGTACGCCTATAGGCTCTTCGCCGCGACGGAGAGCACAACGGACCACAACAGAGCGCGACACGCCGCGAAAGCGGCACGGCAGCACGGCAGTACGGCACGACCGGAACGACTAGTACGACGGCACCACGGGCAAAGAGCACAGTGGCACGGCGATGGGGGCAGCGGTGGCGGACGACGGTTTCGACTTCAGGCCCGGAGCACAGATTCCTCTGCAGGGGGGCGGCGGCCAGACCGCGGCGACCAACGCGCTCGCCTCCGCCGCGTACCGCGACGGCGGCAGGGACACCGCCCTGTCCTCCATACTCGGGGCGAACAGCGAGAACCACCCGGCCTCGGTCAAGCCGCCCAGGATCTCCCTCTTCGAACCCAACCTCGGCGAGGCCTTCTGCCGCGCCGTCGAGGCCCGCACCCTCGGGGCCGGCCGCAAGCCGCTCATCCAGTCCTTCGGCGCCGACCCCCAGACCGTGGTCGAGCACTGCCTGGCCGCCTCCCGGATCCGCAAGGAACGCGACCGCAAGCTGCGCCTGATCACGCTGGTCAGCGGAGTGGCGTTCCTGCCCGGGCTGCTGCTGTGGCTCGGCCTCTTCCAGCTCCGCAGGACCCTGTCCGGCGGCGAGGGCAAGAAGAGCGGCTGGATCGGCACCGCCCTGCTGGTCGGGGTGGTCCTCTTCGGCGCGGTGCTGCTCTACCGGGTGGTGTACCGCCAGCCCGGCAGCGGCCTGCTGGAGCTCTACCTGCTCGGCGCGCTCGTCGCCCCCGTCCTCGGCTGGTACCTGGCCCGACGGATCTGCGAGACCACCGCCGCCGACCTGCGCTCCCGCTGGGACGGCCTGCTCGGGGGCGGCGCACCCGTCGCCGCCAAGATCCCGGAGGCGGTCCCGGGCAACCCCGACGAGAAGGCCCGCGAGGACCTGCGCCGGCAGCTGGCGAAACTGACCGCGGAGGACCGCAGCAACTCGGTCTTCTACGCCGGCCCCAAGGGCATCCTCGGCATGGGCACCCGCTGGGGCAGCTGGCAGATGGCCGAGGAGCTGACCCCGAAGGTGGACGGGCGCGACATCCACCCCTTCCGCAGCTGGGACGTCATACGCGCGATCGACACCGAGCTGCGCAAGCTGGAGCGCGGCCCGCTGCACACCGGCGGCTTCCCGCCCGCCTCGATCCAGCACTGGATCGTCACCCCCGTCGGCGAGGGCGCCGCCGAAGTGGCCCGGCCGAGCGGCGAGGACGTCGACACCTTCCTGGTCAAGCCGCACGAGATCACCCGGATCTGCAACGAGCAGCAGTTCAGCGCCGGCAACCGGCACTACCTCGGCATCCAGTACCCGCTCTGGGACGGCCAGCTCGTCATCACGATGCTGGTCACGGTCACCGTCCTCTACAAGACCCTGCGCGTGGACGTCACCGCGCACGCCCTCGGCCCCGTCCACGGCCTGTTCACCACCAAGTCCAAGGCCCCCGTGGTCGAGGTCCCCAAGTCGATCCGCTTCTGGGAGACCGTGGAGCGCCCGCTGCCGCTGGTGGACACCATGGAAGTCGTACGCCTGGCCGTGCGCGCCCCCCTGACCTGGTACCCGCCGCTGCTGGAGTACTTCGGCGGCAAGCTGGTCCTGCCCGAGCCCTTCGGCCTGCGGCACGTGTGGGCGAGCTCCATGTGGCGCCACCGCTTCATGGCGGACGACGCCCTGCGCACCGTGGCCCCGGTCCTGCGGTCGGTGCACCGGGCGACCTTCAGGGTGCTGGAGGAGAACGGCGTGGACACCTCGGCCTTCACCAACCGCTCCTCGATCATGAACGGCCTCGTCCAGGAGCCCGCCCCGCGGAAGGCGGACGTCTACGACGCCTAGGCCCTGTCGTCAAAGTAGCGCCGGTCAGGCGGGACTTTGACGACAGGGCCTAGGTAGGCTGGAGGAGCCGCAGCCGCCGGGAGGAAGCACCGTGACCGAGCGCAAACCGCCAGGAGTCAGCTTCGAGTCCTTCGTGGACCGGCAGATCAGAGAGGCCGCCGACCGGGGCGAGTTCGAGAAACTGCCGGGCTGGGGCAAGCCGCTGTCCTCGCTGGACGCCCCGTACGACGAGATGTGGTGGATCAAGCAGAAGCTGCACCGCGAGGGCTTCTCCACGCTGCCGCCCGCGCTGGCCCTGCGCAAGGAGGCCGAGGACGCCCGGGAGGCCGCCCTGGCGGCCGGCACGGAGCGGCGGGCCAGGGCGATCCTGACGGAAGTCAACGAGAAGATCCGCACGGCCCTGCGCCGGCCGCCGCCGGGCCCGCCGCTCGGCCTCGCCGAGTTCGACGTCGAGGCCGTCCTGGCGGAGCGGCGGTCCGGCCGTACGGAGGGTTAGGCCGCCGTCCCGCGCTGCCGGCCCCGCCTCGGACTAGTCGTTCGGCCAGGCGTCGGCGAGCATCTGGCGGGTGTCCGCGAGGAGTTGCGGCAGCACCTTGGTGTGCCCGACGACCGGCATGAAGTTCGTGTCCCCGCCCCAGCGGGGCACGATGTGCTGGTGCAGGTGAGCGGCGATGCCGGCGCCCGCCGCCGAGCCCTGGTTCATGCCGATGTTGAAGCCGTGCGCCCCGGAGGCCTTGCGCAGCGCGACCATGGCCCGCTTGGTCAGGTCCGCCAGCTCCGCCGTCTCCGGCGCGTCGAGCTCCGTGTAGTCGGCGACGTGGCGGTAAGGGACGACCATCAGGTGGCCGCCGTTGTAGGGGTAGAGGTTCAGCACGGCGTAGACGTGCTTGCCCCGCGCCACGACCAGGCCCTCCGTGTCGGACATCTCCGGAATCCCGCAGAAGGGACAGCCGTCCCCGGCTTCCGGGCCGGTCGGCTTGTTCTCGCCCTGGATGTAGGCCATCCGGTGGGGCGTCCACAGACGCTGGAACGCGTCCTGCGTGCCCACACCGATCTGCTGCTCCGGCTCAATCGTCATAGGCGCAGCATATGACCTCGTCCGGACGGACGAGCGGGGCCCCCGGAAAGTGATCCCTTTCCGGGGGCCCCGCTCTCGCATCGGTCCGGGTCAGACCTGGACGCGGTCGGCGACGACCTTGGCCAGCTTGGCCAGCGCCTCGTCCTTCGGGATGCCGTTCTCCTGCGAGCCGTCGCGGTAGCGGAAGGAGACGGTGCCCGCGGCCATGTCCTCGTCACCGACGATGATCATGAACGGGACCTTGAGCTTCTGGTGGTTGCGGATCTTCTTCTGCATGCGGTCCGAGGAGGCGTCGACCTCGACCCGCAGGCCCTGCTTCTTCGCCGCCGCGGCGAACTCCTGCAGGTACTCCACGTGCCCGTCGCCGATCGGGATGCCGACCGCCTGGACGGGGGCCAGCCACGGCGGCATGGCGCCCGCGTAGTGCTCCAGCAGCACCGCGAAGAACCGCTCGATGGAGCCGAACAGCGCGCGGTGGATCATGACCGGGCGCTGGCGGGAGCCGTCCGGGCCGGTGTACTCCAGGTCGAAGCGCTCCGGCAGGTTGAAGTCCAGCTGGACGGTCGACATCTGCCAGGTGCGGCCGATGGCGTCGCGCGCCTGCACGGAGATCTTCGGGCCGTAGAAGGCCGCGCCGCCCGGGTCGGGGGTCAGCGGGAGGCCCTGCTTCTCGGCGACCTGCTGGAGGACCGCGGTGGCCTCCTCCCAGACCTCGTCCGAGCCGACGAACTTCTCCGGGTCCTTGGTCGACAGCTCCAGGTAGAAGTCGGTCAGACCGTAGTCGCGCAGCAGGTTCAGCACGAAGGTGAGCGTGCGGTCGAGTTCCTCGGCCATCTGCTCGCGGGTGCAGTAGATGTGCGCGTCGTCCTGGGTGAAGCCACGGGCGCGGGTCAGGCCGTGGACCACGCCCGACTTCTCGTACCGGTACACGGTGCCGAACTCGAACAGGCGCAGCGGCAGCTCACGGTAGGAGCGCCCGCGCGCGTCGAAGATCAGGTTGTGCATCGGGCAGTTCATCGGCTTGAGGTAGTAGTCGGTACCACCGTCGAGCTGCATGGGGGGGTACATGCCCTCCGCGTACCAGTCCAGGTGGCCGCTCTTCTCGAAGAGGGCGCCCTTGGTGGCGTGCGGGGAGTAGACGAACTCGTAGCCCTCCTCCTCGTGCCGGCGGCGCGAGTAGTCCTCCATGACCCGGCGGATGATGCCGCCTCGCGGGTGGAAGACGGCCAGGCCGGAGCCGATCTCGTCCGGGATGGAGAAGAGGTCGAGCTCGTTGCCGAGCTTGCGGTGGTCGCGCTTCTCGGCCTCGGCGAGGAAGTCGAGGTGGGCCTTCAGCTCCTCCTTCGAGGGCCAGGCGGTGCCGTAGATGCGCTGGAGCATCGGGTTCTTCTCGCTGCCGCGCCAGTAGGCGGCCGCGTTGCGCATCAGCTTGAACGCCGGGATGTTGCGGGTGGTGGGCAGGTGGGGACCGCGGCAGAGGTCCTTCCAGCACAGCTCGCCGGTCTTGGCGTCCAGGTTGTCGTAGATGGTCAGCTCGCCGCCGCCCACCTCGACGTTCGCGCCGTCGTCGGTCGACGCGGAGCCCTTGATGCCGATGAGCTCCAGCTTGTACGGCTCGTCCGCGAGTTCCTCGCGGGCCGCCTCGTCGGAGACCACGCGGCGGGCGAACCGCTGGCCGCGCTTCTGGATCTCCTGCATCTTCTTCTCGATGGTCTTCAGGTCCTCGGGGGTGAAGGGCCTGGCGACGTCGAAGTCGTAGTAGAAGCCGTCGCGGACCGGCGGGCCGATGCCCAGCTTGGCCTCGGGGAAGAGCTCCTGCACGGCCTGCGCCATGACGTGCGCGGTCGAGTGGCGCAGGATGTTGAGGCCGTCCTCGGAGGAGATCTCCACCGGCTCGACGGTCTCGCCGTCCCGCACCTCGTACGAGAGGTCCTTCAGCTCACCGGCGATGCGCGCGGCGACGATGGTGCGCTCGCCGGCGAAGAGCTCCGCCGCCGTAGTGCCCGTGGCCACCACGCGCTCGTCCCGCTCGGAATCGCGTTGGATGATCACACGGACGTCTGACACCGGTCTCTCCTGACTCAGGGGGCACGCGGGCGAACGCCGCGCGCCTGAATCGTACCGAGCCGAGCGGCCGCGCCGCGAAACGGTTAAACCCCGGGGCCCCGGGCGGGTCCGGGCCGGTCCGGAAACCCCGGGCGTGCCCGGCGCGGCGCGGGTAGCGTGGGCCGTTCCCGTCCGAGCCCCCGAAGGGACACCCGCATGCCGCAGCTCCGCCCGCTGGACCTCACCGACGACGCGACGGCGGCCGCCGTGCACGCGGTGGGCCTGGCCGCCTACGCGGTGGAGGCGGAGCTGATCGGCTTCGACGGCATCCCCGCGCTCCGCGAGGGCCTGGAGGCGATGCGGGCGCGGCCGTTGCGCTGGCTGGGCGCGGTCACCGCGGACGGCGCGGTCGCGGGCTTCCTCGCCTGGGAGGAGACACCGGACGGCGTGTCCGTCGACCGGCTGTGCGTGGACCCGGCCCGGTTCCGCCGGGGCATCGCCTCACTGCTGGTGCGCCACGCCCTCGCGGAGCTCTTCCCGGGCCGCCCCGTCGAGGTCTCCACCGGCGCGGACAACGCCCCGGCGGTCGCCCTCTACGAACGCCTCGGCTTCACCCGGGGCGCGGACTTCACCCCCGTCCCCGGCCTGCGGATGGCCTCCTTCACCCTGCGCGGCACCGCGTAGCGGCCGGCCCGGGGAACCGGCCGGCGGCCGGGTACGTCACAGGGGCGCCCGAAGCGGGAACCGAGCCGGATCGAGGAACCATGCGCCGTACCGCCGTCACGCTCGCCTGTCTCGCCGCCGCGCTGCTCAGCGGCTGCTCGGCCGCCGGCGGTTCCGGCCCGGCGGCCGAGCCGCCCGCGCCGCCGTCCCTGGAGGGGGCACCGGCCTGCCCCGGGCACGACCGGGCCGGGCCCGGCGCCCCGCCCACCACCGTCGACGGCACGCCCGCGAACACCCCCGAGGCCGCACGCCTGTCGCAGGCCGTCGCCGCGCAGGGGTACGGCGCCTTCGCCGACGTGTACGGCACCCACGTCACCGACCGCCCGGCCGGGCGGGTCGCGGTGTGCGTCACCGACCTCTCCCGGGGCCGCCGGCTGCTGGAAGCCGCCGGGAAGGCCGACCCCTCCGCCGACCCCGGCCGCGCGGACCTCTACCTGAGCCGCTACACCCACCGCGCGCTCGTCACCGCCGTGGAGCGGCTCACCGCCGACCAGGGGCGGCCCGCCTTCCCCCTCTACAGCTTCTCGCCCGCCGCCGACGCCTCCGGGGTGGTGGCGACGAGCACCGCCGAGGGAGCCGCCTCGAAGGACCTGAAGGCCCGCCTGGAGCAGATCACCGAAGGTGTCCCGGTCACGGTGGAAAGGGGCGACCCGGCCACGCCCCTCGGGGGCGACAAGCTCCGGAGGGCCGGGGACACGGCATCACCGGTCGCTCCGTAGGGTCCGTCGCCCCCCGACGGGGGCGCGGGGCCTCCACGGCGGGACCACCGGATGCCGCTACCAGGGCAGGGGTTCGCCGTTCCGGAAGAAGCCGCCGGTGGGTCCGGAGTCGGGCAGGGTGGCGGCCCGGACGATGCCGGCGGCGCCCTCGCCGACGGGGCCGCCGCCCGGGCCGCCCATGTCGGTGGCGACCCACCCCGGACAGACGGCGTTGACCAGGATCCCCTCGGCGCGCAGCTCGTCGGCGAGCTTGCGGGTCAGGGCGTTCAGAGCGGCCTTCGAAACCCCGTAGGCGGGGGTGCCGCCGGACATGAGCTCCAGGGATCCGGATTCGCTGGAGACGTTCACCACGCGGGCGCGCGGCGAACGGCGCAGCAGCGGCAGGAACGCCCGCACGGTCCGCCAGGCGCCGAAGAGGTTGGTCTCCAGGGTGTGGCGGACCTCGTCGAGGTCGGCGGAGACGGCTCGCCGGGAGGTGTCGTAGTTGATGGCCGCGTTGTTGACGAGGACGTCGAGGCGCCCGAACTCCTCCTCCACGCGCCGGGCGAGGGCACGGACCTCGTCGGCGTCGGTCACGTCCAGCCGGCACGGCAGCAGCCTGCCGGGCAGTCCCGGGGCCAGACCGGCGACGGCCCGTGCGGCGTCCTGCGGACGGCGGGCGGACAGCAGGACGGTGTGACCGAGTCCGGCGAGCCGGCGCGCGGTCTCGCGGCCGATGCCCCTGTTGCCGCCCGTGACCAGCGATATCGGTGCGGCGGTGCTCATGCTCTTCCCCCTTGCGCGGACGATCCGTACGGCGAGCACGCTATGGCTCGCGCCGCGCGAGGGGATCGGGCCGAAGACGCAGACGGGGCCCGGCCTTGGACGTAGTCCCCACGGACCGTCACGGCGCAGGCGCGGTCCGGCCATCCGGTACGGCAGGACCGCCGCGGTCCTCACCGGACCCCGCCTCGCCGCCGTCCTCACCAGGTCGGCGAGGCGATCCGAGGGGGAACGCCCTAGTCGCCGTCCGACGGCAGCACCTCGTCGGCGTCGAGGGACGCGTCCAGGGACTTCATCAGCCGGTCCCGCTCCATCTCGTCCAGCGGCACGGGCGTCACCTCCGACGCCCCCGCCAGCCTGCGGAAGCCGCCCCGGCGGGAGAGCCGGCCGCTGACCCGGACCGGCAGCCCGGCCAGGTGGGCGTGGACCGCGGTGCGGTACCCCTCCTCGTCGAGGGCGGCCCGGACGTACGGGACCTCCGCGCCCGACAGCACCCGCAGCCGGACGGTCCCCCCGCCGCGCGACGCCGAGCGCCGCATCCGGACCACGGCCCCCGCGATCCGGACGGCGACGGCCGGCTCGGCCCGGGTGTAGCGGGCGGCGGCCTCGCGCAGCACCGGCAGGTCGCCCGGCGAGAACTCCACCGGCTCGGGCCGCGCCGCGCACCCGGCCGGAACCCCCGCCGCGGGAGCCCAGGCCAGTGTGATCCGGGCCCCTTCCGAACCCCGTACGAGGGCGATCAGCGCCTCGGCGAGCTCCCGGCTGACCCCCGCGGCCACCGCGGCGTCGAAGGCCTCCATGCCGCCGGTCGCCCTCCGGTAGTCCACCGCCTCACGGGCCGCGTGCAGCGCGTGGTGCAGCCGCGTCACCGCCCCGCGCCCCCCGGCCACCGGGACGTACGCGGCGAGCCTGCGCCCGCCGGGGGCGGGCCCCACCAGCACCCCGTCGAGGAAGCGTTCGGCCTGCGCGCGGTGGCGGGCGCCGTAGTAACCGGCGCGGGCCCGGTCGGCGAGGGCCCCGGCCAGCAGCAGCCGGCGGGCGGCCGAGCGCAGCCGCTCCTGCGCGGGCCAGGCGGCCTCGCCCTGGAGCCCGTACGGCCCCGGCGGGACCTCCCGCTCCCAGCGGACCTCGTCGCTGGGCACGCTCAGCCCGAAGAGCACCTCCCGCGCGGAGGGCACCCCGCTGCGGGAGAGCGCGGTCAGGGCCTCTTCCAGGAGGTCCGCGCAGTCGGGGAAGGTCCGGTTCTCGGGGACGAGCAGGCTGGTCCCGGCCCGGTCCGGCGGGGTCCAGCGCCCGTAGCGGCCCGCCGCTCCGCCGCGCCTCAGCCAGCCGTGGCGGTGCAGCAGCGCCCCGAGGACCTGGGGGTCGACCTGCCCCGGATCGGGAGTGCCCGGGGCGGGCCGCGGGCGGGGCAGGGGTTCGAGGTGCGGCGGGTACCGGTCCATCAGGGTGTCCCTCCCGACCCGACGCGGGTCATGATCTCGCACAGCGCCCGGTCGTCGAAGATCCGCCCGGTCGGGATCCGTACGGTGGTGCGGCGCCTGCCGGTGACGGGGTGCCCGGCGAGGTTGGTCCAGTAGCAGCAGTGCCGCAGGTCGAGCCGGTCGTGCCCGGCGCTCAGCCAGAGTTCCCGCTCCCGCGGGACGAGCATCACCACGAGGATCTTGTGGACGGCGACCGGCGTCCGCGCCAGCTTCACCAGGTGCTCGTTGTCGAGGGTGAAGCCGAAGCTGGTCCCGGTGGGGCGGGGCGGTACCTGGTAGGTCGCCTTCAGCTGCACCTTGATGGTCACCTCGTCGTCGACGACGTGCTCGGGCGCGCCGTGGCTCACGTGCCAGTCGATGCCGTTGTCCGGAAAGGGCTGGGAGAGCGAGCAGCCGGCCGCGGCGGCGACGGCGTGGAGGTAGCCCACCTGGAGGGTCTCCATGCAGGCGGTGGTGGCGAGTGTGCCGCGCAGCGGTCCGGTCGGCGGATCGCCCTGTCCGTGCGGTACCCCGCCCGGTTCGGGCTGCGTGAGCGCCATGGCCGGCTCCCCATGCCTTCCGGCTCTGCCGTGAACGGGTGAGGGGGTGACGGGTGGTCACGCGCACGACCCCCCGCAGAAGTTGTCTCCGCAGCCGGGTGCCGCCAAACGGCGTACGGGGCGAAAAGGCCGGGTATCACGGATTCGGCGGGGGTCGGCGCGCTCCGTGGGCGGAGGTGCCCGGTGCGGCCCATCTGCCCACCGGGATCGAGGAGTTCGTCATGACGCGCTGGTACGAGGGGCCGTTGGCCGCTTTCGACACGGAGACCACCGGGGTGGACGTCGAGCAGGACCGGATCGTGTCCGCCGCGCTCGTCGTGCAGGAGTGTGCGGGCGGCCGGGTCCGCTCCACCCGGTGGCTGGTCAATCCCGGCGTTCCGGTGCCGCCGGGAGCGACGGAGGTGCACGGCCTGACGGACGAGCACCTCCAGCGCAACGGCCGCTGGCCGGCGCCGGTGGTGGAGGAGATAGCCCGCGCGCTGGGCGAGCAGCAGGCGGCGGGGCGGCCGGTGGTGGTGATGAACGCGCCGTTCGATCTGACGCTGCTGGACCGGGAGTTGCGCCGGCACCGGGCGTCCTCGCTGGCGCGGTACCTGGACAACAGGCCGCTGACGGTGCTGGATCCGCGGGTCCTGGACAAGCACCTGGACCGCTACCGCAAGGGCCGCCGCACGCTGACGGACCTGTGCGCGCACTACGGGATAGACCTGGAGGGGGCGCACGACGCCTCGGTGGACGCGCAGGCGGCGCTGGAGGTCGTACGGGCGGTCGGGCGCAGGTTCGCGGCGCGGCTGGAGCGGCTGAGCCCGGCGGAGCTGCACACCCTGCAGGCGGTGTGGCACGCGGCGCAGGCGCGGGGGCTCCAGGCGTGGTACGCCCGGCAGGGAACTCCGGAGGCGGTGGATCCGCACTGGCCGCTGCGTCCGGACCTGCCGCAGGCCGCCTGAGCCGCAGGCCACAGGCCGCCCGACGGGTTCCGGAGCTCCGGAACGGCCCCGGACATGCGGAAGGCCGGTCCGTCATCAGACGGACCGGCCTGTCCCGGTGGGCGATACTGGGATCGAACCAGTGACCCCTTCGGTGTGAACGAAGTGCTCTCCCGCTGAGCTAATCGCCCGGGAACGCACTGAACAATACAAGAGCCCCGGGGCCGGATCAAACCGCTTCCGGCGGAGCGGCCAGCCGGGCCCGCAGGCCGCGCCGCCCGGCCCGCATCATCAGTGCGTGGTTGAGCCGGAACAGCGGCCGGCCGGCGAGCGCGAACCGCCGCAGCGGGGCGGCCCGCACCTCGACCTCCTGCTCGTAGACCGCCCGCGTGCGGAGGGCTCCGGCCGCGCCCCGGGGGCGTACGGTCCACCGCGCCCAGCCCTCGATGTCCCCGCGCAGCGCCGCTTCGAGGACCCCGCGCCCGGGGTCGTGGAGGAGTTCGGTGAGGGTGACGCGGATCCCGTACGGGAGGACCGAGCGGATCAGGACGTTCCCGGTACGGGCGTCGATCCGCTCGACCCGGCGGATCTGGGGCCACCAGTCGGGGTAGCCCGCGGGGTCGGCCAGCAGGGAGTAGACGAGCGCGGGCGGGGCGTCGAGGTCCCACACGCTGCGGAAGCGGTAGTGCGTCCAGCGGGGCATGGCTCCAGTGTGGCCCGGCGGGCGCCGGTGCGGGGCGGTTCCCGAGTAGGTACTCAGCGGTGATCTGAGTAGGCACGCCCATGTCCTGATGGCGTGACGGGCGCCACACTCCGGCTATGGACTCCCCCCTGCCGCCGGCCCAGGAGCTGGCGCTCATCGACGGTGAGCTGGCCCAACTGGACACCCGGCGGCTGTACTTGCTGGCCCGCCGGGACTGGCTGCTGCGCGTGCTGGCCCAGTCGGTGCCGCAGGCGCACCCGCAGTTCCCGCCGTCCGCGCCGGCCGGGGCACCGAAGCCGAGCGCCCAGAACGTGCTGCTGGCGCTCGGCGCGGTGCTGCTCGCCGTCGCGGCGCTGGCGTTCACCCTCGTCAGCTGGGGCTCCCTGGGCATCGGCGGGCGCTCCGCGGTGCTGGCGGCCGTGACGGCGGCGGCGCTCGCGGCGCCCGCCGCGCTGCTGCGGCGCGGGCTGCGGTCGACGGCCGAGGCGGTCGCCGGGGTGGGGCTGCTGCTGACGGTGCTGGACGCGTACGCGGTGCACGCGGTCGGGCTGCCGGACGCCGACGGCGTCGCGTACGCGGCCTGGGCGGCGGCCGTGCTGGCGGGCCTCTGGGCCGGGTACGGGGCGGCCCTGAGGGGACTGCGGCTGCCGGCGCTCGCCGCGGTGGGCGCGGCGCAGCTGCCGTTGCCGCTGGCGGCGGCCGCGGCGGGGGCGGACCCGCTGGGGGCCGGCGCGGCGCTGCTGGCGACGGCGGCGCTGGACGCGGGCCTGGCGGTGCTGGTGGCCCGCCGGGCGGTAAGGGTGCCCGCGTGGGTGTGCTCGGGGGTCCTGGGCGGGGCGGCGCTGGCGCTGGGGCTGGCGCTGTCCCTGGCGCGGGTCGGGGCGGCCGGTCCGGCGCTGCTGCTGGCGGCGGGGGGCGTGCTGGGCGTGGCGGTGGCCTGGCGCGAGCCGCGGGCTTCGGCGGCCGCCCTGGTGGGGGGTCTGGCGGCGGTGTCGGCGGCGGGGGCGCTGGTGCCGGCCGGGGCGGGCTCCGTGTGGTGGGCGGTGGCGGCGCGGGTGGCGGCGGCGCTCGCCCTGTCGGCGGCGGCGGTGCGGGCGGGGGCCGTCCCGGAGCCGGTGCGGCGGGGGCTGCTGCGTGCGGGCGCGGGGGTGGCCGCCGCGGGGGCGCTGGCCGGGCTGTCGGCGGTGGCGGTGGTGCTGGTGGCGCGGGCCGGGGTGCTGCGCGAGGTGTGGGCCGGGACGACCCCGCACCCGGCGGGGCCCGGGGCGGCGCTCGCGGTGGCGCTGCTGCTCGCGGCGGGCGCGCTGTGGCTGCCGGGCGGGGTGCTGCCGCGGCCGGTGGCCGGGGCGTCGGCGGTGGTGTGCGGCTGGGCGGGGCTGTTCGCGGCGCCGCTGCTGCCGGGCCCGCCGGCCGGGGCGGTGTTCGCCGCGCAGCTCGCGGTGACGGCGGCGGCCGGGGTGGCGGCTTCGCGGGTCGCGGCACGGCCGGGGGCGCGGGCCGTCGGGTGGGCCGCGGCGGGCTGCGCGGCCCTCGGGGCCCTGAACCTGTCCCTGGCCTCCCTGGACGGCCGTACGGCCACCTTCGCGGTGTTCGGCCTGCTGGGCGCCGGCTGCGCCCTGGGGGCGGCTCACAGGGCCGCGCCGGTGCCCGTACGGGCGTGCTTCGCGGTGGGCGCGGTCGGGTACGCGGCGGCGCTGGTGCTGGCGCTGGGCGCGGTGGCGGGCCTGGGCTGGCCCTGGCGGGCGGTGGCGGTCCTGGCGGTCCCGGCCCTGGTGGCGGCCCTGGCGCCCCGGCTGGGCCCGGTCCGGGTCCCGGCCGAGGCGGCGGCGGCCGGGGTGCCGGCGGTGGCGGTGGCGCTCGCGGCGGGGGACGCGCCGGTGCTGGCGCTGGTGCTGGGGCTGGCCGGGGTGATCTGCGCGGGGGTGGCCCTGCGCCAAGAGCGGCGGGCGGCCGCCCTGGCGGCGGGGGCCCTGTTCGTGGCGGCCGCGTGGGTGCGGCTGGCGGCGTCGGGGGTGACGGTGCCGGAGGCGTACACGCTGCCGGTGTCGGTGCCCGCGCTGGCGGTGGGGCTGCTGCGCCGCCGCCGGGATCCGGGGGCCTCGTCCTGGTCCTCGTACGGGCCGGGGCTGGCGGTGACGCTGCTGCCGAGCCTGGTGGCCGCCTGGGGCGACGTGCACTGGCAGCGTCCGCTGCTGCTGGGCGCGGCGGCGCTGGGGGTGACCCTGGCGGGGGCGCACCGCCGGCTGCGGGCGCCGCTGCTGCTGGGCGGCGCGACGCTGGCGGCGGTGGCGCTGCACGAGCTGGCGCCGTACGTGGTGCAGGTGGCTGGCGTACTGCCGCGCTGGCTGCCGCCGGCACTGGCGGGCCTGCTGCTGCTGGTGACGGGGGCGACGTACGAGAAGCGGCTGCGGGACGCGCGCAGGCTGCGGGAGGCGTTCGGGCGGCTGCGCTGAGGGCGGCGCGCGGCCGGGTACGACAGAGGCCCGGAGACTCTTCCGAGTCTCCGGGCCTCTGCTCCGGGTGGGCGATACTGGGTTCGAACCAGTGACCCCTTCGGTGTGAACGAAGTGCTCTCCCACTGAGCTAATCGCCCGGACGCACCGCAAACATTACCGCATGTCAGCGGTGCTCCGTGACCGCCCCCGGGCCGGTGCGGACCGGTTCACTGGTCCTTGAGGTTCCACGGCAGGGTGAGGCCGTACTTCCACAGGTAGAAGCCGATCAGCGCGGCCGCGATGGTGAGGCCGGCGCTGGTGAGGATGACGTTGCGGCGCCGGACCTTCGGGTCGAGGGCCTTCTGCGCGGCTTCGGTGACCTTGCGCTTGGTCCAGCGCAGGGCGAGGGAGGCCCAGGCGAACTCGGTGGCCCAGATCGCGAGGCCGGCGAAGATCGCGACCCAGCCGGGGCCGGGCAGGACGAGCATGGCGACGCCCGCGCCGATGACGGCGAGGCCGACGATGAAGACGCCGACCTGCCAGCTCAGGTGCAGGCTGCGGTTGGCCTTGATGAAGGCGGGCGCCTTCGACTCGTGCGCCGGCTCTTCGGCGGTCGGCTCGCCGCTGGCGGATTCGTTGGTTCCGCGGTCACTCCCCGTATTCATGGCACCGAATCTACCGGAGCCGGAAGCACACGCGCATACCGGTTTGGATCCGCCGTCCGAGGGACCCAGAGGTCCGCAAAACGGTCAGAGGGGTTTACAACGGCACCGTAGGTGGCATGTCGATTTCGCCGACGTGCGAATCCCCGAGCGCACACTGAGCGAAAGGCCCTGGCGCTTATGAACACCACGGTCAGCTGCGAGCTGCACCTGCGCCTCGTTGTGTCGAGCGAGTCCTCACTGCCTGTTCCCGCGGGCCTGCGGTATGACACGGCCGATCCCTACGCCGTGCACGCCACCTTCCACACCGGCGCCGAGGAAACGGTCGAATGGGTGTTCGCCCGCGACCTCCTCGCGGAGGGCCTCCACCGGCCCACCGGTACCGGCGACGTCCGCGTCTGGCCGTCCCGCAGCCACGGTCAGGGCGTCGTCTGCATCGCCCTGAGCTCACCGGAGGGAGAAGCGCTGCTCGAGGCACCCGCCCGAGCCCTCGAGTCGTTCCTCAAGCGGACAGACGCCGCGGTCCCACCCGGGACCGAGCACCGGCACTTCGACCTCGACAAGGAGCTGTCGCACATCCTGGCCGAAAGCTGAGCCAGGCCCCCAGCCCCCCACCGTCCGACTCGGGGCGACGGTGCGGGACGGACAACCACATACGGCAGTGCCGGCGCTGTCCTCGCGGAAGCCACCCGCGGGGGCGGCGCCGGTGTGCTCGGGTACCTTTCCGGCGGTAGGCGCTATTGTCGGCCCCCAGCGGGCGGCAGCGGCCCGCCGCCGCAAGGCCCGGCCCCAGGGAGCGACCCCGTGCAGATCCCCCACGACACCCGTCGCGCGCTCGACGTCGTCGTCGCGCTGGTGAACACCGCGGCCGAGCCCGACCGGCCCGACCGGCTGTCCGACGTCCCGGCGCTGCGCGGCTTCGTCGAGGAGCACGCGATCAGCGACGTCGGCGAGCTGGGCGCGCGCGACCTCGCCGGGGTGCGGACGGTGCGGGGCAAGTTCGCCCAGGTCTTCGCGGCACCGAACTCCCGTGCGGCCGCCGCACTGATCAACGAGCTGGTGGCCACGGCCGGCACCACCCCCCGGCTGACCGACCACGACGGCTACGACTGGCACGTCCACTACTTCGCGCCCGGCGCCTCGGTCGGCGACCACCTGGCGGCCGACGGCGGCATGGCGCTGGCCTTCATCGTGGTCTCCGGCGAGCGGGAACGGCTGCGCCGCTGCGAGGCCCCGGACTGCCGACGCGCCTTCGTGGACCTCTCCCGCAACCGCTCCCGCCGCTACTGCGACAGCCGGACCTGCGGGAACCGGCTGCACGTGGCCGCGTACCGGGCCCGCCGCAAGGAGGCGGACGTCCACCCGGAGGTCTCAGATCAGATAGAGGTCGTGCAGGGCGGCGAGCAGCAGCAGGGTCCCGATCACCGCTAGGAAGATCATCAGCGGCGGCTGGGAGAGCGCGTAGAGACATCCGCGCCCTTCCGTCACGTCGGAGGCCGTGGACGCTGTGGGGGCCTCTGAGGCCGTCGCGGCCTTGGCGACGGTCGTGGCCCGCGAGGCCTTGGATGCCAGAGTGGCTGCGGCCCGGGCGATGGGGGCCTCGGAGGAGGGAGCCTGCGGCTCACCCTGCGATGTGTCGAGCATGTCGGGCCGATGATCGCGCAGCCCGCACCGGCCGGGCCCGCAACACGGGCGTGATCACCCCGGCGGTTCACCGTCTCTCGTCAGTTCAGGTGGTTGCCCGCGGCTTCTCCCCCGCGCGCCGCCCCCCATCCGCTACGAGGACCCGGTCGGCCGTGTGTCGGTCGCGGGCCCGGCCGCCGGTGTGCGGCACGGTGGCCGTGGTGGGCGGCCGTCCGCGCGCGACGGCCCCGGGCGCACGCGCGAGAGGCCTGCATGACCGACGAGGACACCTTCCCGACCAGCCGCCGGGCCCTCCTGCTGACCGCCGGGTCCGCCGGCATCGCCGCGCTGACCGCGGCCTGCGCCCGTCGGGACGCGCCCGGCAGGGCCGCGCCGACGGGCGCCGCCGCTCCGGACTGCGTCCTGGCCCTGACGTCGGGTGCGGGCCCGAACTACACCGGCCGGGGCCGGACCCGCTCGGACGTCACGGAGGGCCGCGCGGGCGTGCCGCTGCGGCTGGAGCTGACCGTGGTGGGCGTCAAGGACGGCTGCCGGCCGCTGGCGGGCGCCGCCGTCGACATCTGGCAGGCCGACGCGGCGGGCGAGTACTCGGAGGGCGAGGAGACGCACCTGCGCGGGATCCAGGTCACCGACGCCTCCGGCCGCTGCGCCTTCCGGACGATCGTGCCCGGCTGGTACGCGGGGCTGGCGCCGCACATCCACTTCAAGGTCCGCCCCGACGGGCGCTCCGAGACGACCTCGCAGTTCTTCCTGCCCGACGCCCTCCTGAGGGAGGTCTACGGACGGCAGCCGTACGCGCGCCGCAAGGCCCCCCGCGACCCCAACGCACACGACGACCGCTACCGGGCCGCCGCCGGGAAGATGACCCTCTCCCCCACCCCCGACGGCTCCGGCTACCGCGCCGCGTTCACCGTGGGCGTCCGCTAGGCGATCCCGTCAGATCCCGTGCTTCTTGAGGATCGCCTCGATGTCGGAGAAGTCGTCCGCCGGGGCCGCCGTCCGGGCCGGCCCGGCGTCCTGGCGGGCTCCCCTGCCCAGGGAGGGGGCGGAGGCGCCCGGGGCGACGGCCTTCCCGCCCGTGGGACCCTCGGCGGCCTTCGGGGCCCTGCCGAGGCTCCGGCGCTCCACCGCCCGGGTGGTCATGAAGAGCACCCAGGCCAGGCCCAGCAGGGCGAAGCCGATCCAGACGCTCGGCTTGAAGACCATCCCGGACACCCACTGCACGACGCCGGTCAGCACCAGCCCCACGGGCACCAGCGAGTAGGCCGTGATCCGAACGGCCGCGAGGAACCGCCTGCGGTACGCGGTCAGCGCGGCGATGCCCAGGCCCGCCGCGGACACCGCGGAACATATGGTCTCGGCCAGCATGCGGTCCTCCGGCGGTCTGCGGTGGGCGGTCTGTCCCTTCCATCCTGCACCGGCCCCCGCCGCCGCGGCCACGCCCCCGGCCCCTTCCGCGCCGATCTCCGGGACATCTCCGGGTCGGATCTCCTCCTCGGGGGTCCGGAAGGAGGTCTGGGAGACTGTCCGCATGACCGATTCCGTGATCCTCGAAGTCTGGTGCGAACTCCAGTGCCCGGACTGCCACAGCGCCCTGGACGACGTGCGCGCCCTGCGCGCCCGCTACGGCGACCGGCTGGACGTCCGGCTGCGGCACTTCCCGCTGGAGAAGCACAAGCACGCCTTCGCCGCCGCACAGGCCGCCGAGGAGGCCGCCGAGCAGGGGCAGGGCTGGCCGTACGCGGAGGCCGTGCTGGCCCGCACCGCCGAGCTGGGCGAGCGCGGCGAGGCCGTACTGCTGGACGTCGCGCGTGAACTCGGCCTGGACGTCGAGGAGTTCGACACCGCCCTGATCGACGGCCGGCACATCCTGATCGTGGACGCCGACCAGGCCGAGGGCAAGGCCATCGGCGTGACCGGCACCCCGACGTACGTGATCGGCGGCGAGCGCCTGGACGGCGGCAAGAGCCAGGAGGGCCTGCGCGCCCGCATCGAGGAGATCGCGGACCGGCTGCTCGCGGGCGAGAGCGCCTAAGGGCCGTCCACGGCCACGGCCGGCGCGACGGTGCTGCCCGCGCGGTCCGCCAGCCAGGCGGCGATCCGCCGGCGGTACTCGGGGTTGCCCCACGGGTTCTCGTAGCCGGCCGTCCACTCCAGGTGCCGCAGGACGTTCTCCGAGCGGTCCGGGTGGCGCACCGCGACCACGTCGACGCCGGCCTCGCCCGTGGAGCAGCCGACGAACACGCCGCCGTCGAGCGCCATCATCGCGAAGCCCGGATGGCCCGCGTACACGCCGAGGAACGCCGAATCCGCGCCCCGGCCCATGACGTCCCACCGCTCAAGGAGCCGGACGCGGGTCCAGAGCGAGGGGGGCGCCGTGCGGGAGCCCTCGTGCGCGTACCGCAGGGCGGCGCGATGCGTCCGGGTGCCCTGGGGGAGCTGGACGAGGAACTCGCGCCGGTGGTCGAAGAGGCCCGTGGAGACGGCGAGGTCGTACCAGTCCTCGTTGAGCCGCTGGACGAGGCGCGGGGTGCGGTACGGGTGGGAGAAGCCCCCCGTGAAGTCCTCGCCACGGTATCCGATGACGAACGGCATGACGCCGTCCGGCACCGCGTCCGGGATCACCTCGAGACCGGCCCGCCGCAGCGGCCGGTACACCTTGCGCTCGCGCTCCCTGGCCCCCATCGGGCACAGCCTAGATCAGCTCCTTGGCGTAGTGGAGGTCCGTGGGCCGGTAGCCGAGGGACTCGTACAGGCGCAGGGCGGGGGTGTTGCCCTTGAACACGTGCAGTGCGAGCAGCCGGTGGCCGGCGGCGATGGCCGTGCGCTCCGCGAGGAGCATCAGGCCCCGGCCGTATCCGTGGCCGCGGTGCTCCTCGGCGACGGCGACGTCGAAGACGTACGAGCCCTCCCCGGCCGGGGCCACCCAGACGTGGCCGACGGGGGTGCCGGCCGCCTCCAGGACGGCGAGCGAAACCCCCGGCGTGGCCGGTCCCTGCGGGAGCCGCGCGTCGTGGTCGGCCCGCGCCTTGGCCCGGGCGGCCTCCCGCGGCATCCCGCGGGCGACCCAGCTCGCCGCGTAGTCCGCGCGGGCCCGCGCGTCCCAGGCCTCGTACTCGGCGCCGGTCATCGGGCGGCCGGCGGTGCCTTCGGGGAGGGCGGGCGGCTCGGCGGGGAGTTCCTTGGCCATGTTCCGGCCCTGCTCGGTGTAGCCGAGGGCCGCGGCGAGCCGCAGCCCGCCCGGGGAGCCGGCCGGGACGCAGACCCGCACCCGCCGGCAGCCCCAGCCGCGGAGCACCTCCTCGGCGGCGAGCGCCGCGACCGTGGCGCGGCCGCGGCGGCGGTCCGGCGCGTCGATGGCCAGGTCCCGGATCTCCCCCACCGTCGGCCCGAAGGGCGTGTCGGCGGCGATCAGCAGCGCTCCGACGCGCCTGCTGTTGACGCGGACCTCGTACGGGCGTGAGCGCGCGCCGGAGCCGCTCTGCTGAAGCGGCCCGCTCGGCCGCAGGGTGGTGGTCATCGTCGATTCCTACCCGCCCCGCGCCGCCGTGACCAGGGGGCCCGCGCCGGAGGGGGCGCCGTGGCTCCTGGGGCCTACGGGTCGATGTCGGAGGCGGCGCGCTCGTCGAAGACGCGCATGGCCTTGGCGGTGACGGGTCCCGGTGCGGCGGTCAGGAGGCGCCCGTCGACCCGGTGCACGGCCTGTACGTCGCGCAGGGTGGAGGTCAGGAAGACCTCCTCGGCGCGTTCCAGGACGTCGAAGGGCAGGTCGGTCTCCTTCGCGCCGGTCCATTCGACGGCCAGGGCGCGGGTGATGCCGGCCAGGCAGCCCGAGGTCACGGGCGGGGTGTGCAGTTCCCCGTCGAGGACGACGAAGACGTTGGAGCCGGTGCCCTCGCAGAGCTGTCCGACGGTGTTCGCGAAGAGGGCCTCGGAGGCTCCCGCCCGGTTCGCCCGCGCCAGCGCGACCACGTTCTCCGCGTAGGAGGTGGTCTTGAGCCCGGTGAGCGGGGAGCGCTCGTTGCGGACCCACGGGACGGTGATCACCGCGGTGGTGTCGGGGCGGCGGGTGGTCTCGCCGACGGCGACGACGAGGGTGGGCCCGGTCTCGCCGCGGTCGGAGCCCAGCGGGGACAGTCCGCCCGTGTACGTGATCCGCAGCCGGCCGAGCGGCACGGGGTTGGCCTCCAGTACGGCGGCGCAGGCGCGGCGCACCTCGTCGAGGTCGGGGTCCGGCAGGCCCAGGCCGCGCGCCGAGCGGGTGAGCCGCTCCAGGTGGCGGGTGAGGGCGAAGAGGGTCCCTTGCTGGGCCTTGAGCGTCTCGAAGACCCCGTCGCCCACGGTCAGCCCGTGGTCCAGTACGGAAACCTTCGCGTCATCGGCGTCGCGCAGCGTGCCGTCGAGCCAGATCCTCACCGTACGGTTCCTCCACTCAGGTCGTGCGTCTCGTGTGCGGCCGGCGGCTCCGTGCCGGGTATCGGCCCGCCGGAGGCCAGGGCGACCAGCCGGGCGGCCTTCAGCTCGGTCTCGGCCCACTCCCGTTCGGGGTCCGAGCCCCAGGTGATCCCGGCGCCGGTGCCGAAGCTCAGGCGGGGGCCGCCGGGTGCCTCGCGGTCGATCCAGAAGGTGCGGATGCCCACGGCGAGCGCGGCGGTGCCACGGTCGGCGTCCACCCAGCCGATGCCCCCACAGTAGGGGCCGCGGGGGGCGGTCTCCAGCTCTTCGATGATCCGCAGGGCGGAGGATTTGGGGGCGCCGGTGACGGAGCCGGGCGGGAAGGTGGCCGAGAGCAGCTCGGGCCAGCCGGTGCCCTCGGCGAGTTCGCCGCTGACGGTGGAGACGAGGTGGACCAGGCCGGGGTGCTGCTCCAGGGCGCACAGCTCGGGGACGGTGACGGAGCCGGTGGAGCAGACGCGGCCGAGGTCGTTGCGTACGAGGTCCACGATCATCACGTTCTCGGCGTGGTCCTTGGGAAGCAGGTCGGCGGCGGTGCGGCCGGTTCCCTTGATGGGTCCGGACTCGACGTGGCGGCCGGCGCGGCTCAGGAAGAGCTCCGGGGAGGCGGTGGCGATCTCGACGCCGTGGGCCCTCAGCCGAATCGTTCCTGCGTAGGGGGCGGGGTTGCCGCGCGCGAGGAGGGCGGTCAGGGCGTCCACATCGGCCGCGGCCGGGTCCGGCAGGGGCGCGGACATCACCCGGCAGAGGTTGGCCTGGTAGACCTCCCCCGCCGCGATGTACTCGCGGATCCGGCGGACGCCCGCGACGTACGCGGAGCGGTCGAGGGAGGAGGACCACCGGTCGGCGGCCGGTCCGCGCCAGGCTCCGGGGACGGGCGCCGGTACGGGGTCGGGGCGTATGTCTCCGAAGCGTGCGCAGACCAGCCGGCCTTCGAAGTCTGCGGTCACCGCCCAGAACCCGGTGGAGTCGAGGGCGGAGGGGTCGCTGGTGACGTCTCGGAGGTCGGTCGCGAGAAGGCCGCCGAAGCGGGCCAGGGGAGGCAGGTCGTGCACGGCTGCGAGTCTATGACCGGTGGCGCGATGGCGCCGGTGGGGTGACCGACGGGTGACCTCCGGTGATCGGGTGGCAGCACGCTGCGGAAACGCGTTTTTGAGCTGGCCCGGGAATCCGCTAGAGTTCAACACGTCGCCAGGGAGCGAAGGGGAAGAACCCCGGAGCGGACACGGTGACACTGCGGACGTAGCTCAGTTGGTAGAGCACCACCTTGCCAAGGTGGATGTCGCGAGTTCGAGTCTCGTCGTCCGCTCTGAGTGGGGGATCTTCCCGAGAACCCCTGCGCACTCCGAGGTGGAGTGGCCGAGAGGCGAGGCAACGGCCTGCAAAGCCGTCTACACGGGTTCAAATCCCGTCTCCACCTCCAAGGACGATTAGCTCAGCGGGAGAGCGCTTCCCTGACACGGAAGAGGTCACTGGTTCAATCCCAGTATCGTCCACTGGTCCGCAAGGACCTTGATCCGCGAGGATCCCCGCGCGATTAGCTCAGCGGGAGAGCGCTTCCCTGACACGGAAGAGGTCACTGGTTCAATCCCAGTATCGCGCACGCAGAACGTGAGCACTCGACTGACTGCACACCTTGTTAGACCTGTGGTTCCGTACCGCAGCCCGCGCGATTAGCTCAGCGGGAGAGCGCTTCCCTGACACGGAAGAGGTCACTGGTTCAATCCCAGTATCGCGCACCGCACCGGAAGCCCCGGCCGTCACGACGGCCGGGGCTTCCGCGTTCTCCGGGGCGCGGGCACGCGAAAAAGGGTGCTGCCCGTCCGACTCCCCAGTCGTACGGGCAGCACCCTTCACCTGCCGTCCGTCGCGCCCCCGTCCCCACGGGGTACGACGGGCCGATGCCCGGCCCGGACCGCTCTTCCGGACCCGGGGCGCCGCTCAGCGCCCCAGCATCACACCCACGGACGACGCCTGCGCCGCCACCTGATCGAATCCTCCGAAGAGGAAGAGCAGGAGGGCGGCCAGGGGGAGCACCATGGCCGCGGCCACCAGCGGGTGGCGCGTACCGGACTCATGGCCGTTGAACGCGAATGCCTTGCGTCCCTGCCGTGCGATGTCCGCCATGGTCCTCTCCCTGTCGTTTGCAGCGGCGGGCTCGTGACCTCGGGGGACGAGTGCGCCGCCCGCCGCTTGTCTTCAACACTAGGCGGGAGCAAGGCCCCTGGCCTCATGCCCTCGTACCCATTGCCTGGCCTCCAGGAGGATGACGAGGCCGGCCCCCGCCTACTCCCCTGGGTGGAGATCCCTCCCCCACGCTGGGGGTCTTCCCGGAGGGGATGACCGGAGGGTAGTGACTTCGCTCACTTCCGTCACTCCCCGCACACACGTGTCTTCGTACGGGGTGTTGACGGCCCCGCCCGCCCGGACGGGCCGATCCGCCGCGGGAAGAGCTCCTCGTGGGAGCGGCGGGGCCGTCAATCCCCTTGACCCGAGGGCGGTTTGGGGCGGGGGGCCGGGGGCGGGCGGGAGAGCGGCGCGGGAGCTGTCACACCCTCAAGTGGCGTGCCCCGCACTGACAATCGAATCCTCCGGTGAGGGCGCGGCCTCTGAGCGCTCGTGCCGGATGGTCCGTAAGCTGTGCCAGATCAGCAGGACGACCGTCAGCGGGGTGGACATGGCGATGATGCGGCTCCGGCGCGAGGACCCGCGTGTCGTCGGCTCGTTCAGACTGCACCGGCGGCTCGGTGCCGGCGGCATGGGCGTGGTCTACCTGGGGTCGGACCGGCGCGGCCAGCGCGTGGCCCTCAAGGTGATCCGGCCGGATCTCGCCGAGGACCAGGAGTTCCGTTCCCGGTTCGCGCGCGAGGTGTCCGCCGCCCGGCGCATCCGCGGCGGCTGCACCGCGCGGCTGGTGGCCGCCGACCTGGAGGCCGAGCGCCCCTGGTTCGCCACCCAGTACGTGCCCGGCCCCTCGCTGCACGACAAGGTCGCCGAGGAAGGGCCCCTGACGGCCGCGCAGATCGCCGCGATCGGCGCCGCGCTCTCCGAGGGCCTGGTCGCCGTGCACGAGGCGGGAGTCGTCCACCGGGACCTGAAGCCCTCGAACATCCTGCTCTCCCCCAAGGGCCCCCGGATCATCGACTTCGGCATCGCCTGGGCCACGGGGGCGAGCACCCTCACCCACGTGGGCACCGCCGTCGGCTCGCCCGGTTTCCTCGCACCGGAGCAGGTGCGCGGCGCCGCCGTCACCCCGGCCACCGACGTGTTCGCGCTCGGTGCCACGCTCGCCTACGCGGCCACCGCCGACTCGCCCTTCGGGCACGGCAGTTCCGAGGTCATGCTGTACCGCGTGGTGCACGAGGAGCCGCATCTGGTCGGGGTCCCGGACGCCCTCGCGCCGCTGGTGCAGGCCTGCCTGGCCAAGGATCCCGAGGAACGGCCGACCACGCTCCAGCTGTCGATGCGGCTGAAGGAGATCGCCGCCCGCGAGGCGCAGGGGCTGGGCGACGGCCGCCCGCCGGCGCAGCGGGCCCGCGTCGAGCGGCCCGTGGCCCGGCCCGCCGAACGCGCCCCGGGCCAGGCGGACCGGAGCACGGAGCGCCGTACGGGAGGCTCCACTCCCGTCGCCAGACCCCAGCGGCCCCAGGGCGGGCCCCGGTCGCGGCCGTCGTCCCCCCGCAACCCGGGGTCCACCGCCGCGCGCACGGGGGGCCGCACGGGGCCGCGTACGACCGGTACGGGACGCCGCCCGTCGCGGCCGGACCCGAAGCTGCTGCGGCAGCGGCTCATCGTGTTCGTCGTGGTGACCCTGATCGTGGCGCTGGGCATCGCCCTCGCGCAGAAGCTCTGAAGGGGTGTCCCGCCTCGTCGGCGGGACACCCCTCCAGGTCAGGGCCGGTGACTACGCGCGGCCGCTGCCTGCGACCGCGTAGAAGGCGACGGCCGCCGCCGCGCCCACGTTCAGCGAGTCCACGCCGTGCGCCATGGGGATGCGTACCCACTCGTCGGCGGCGACCAGCGCCTGCGTGGACAGCCCGTCGCCCTCCGCCCCCAGCATCAGCGCGACCCGCTCCAGGGTCTGCGGGGCGGCCACGTCGATCGGCGAGGCCTTCTCGTGCGGGGTGAGGGCGAGCAGCTTGAAACCCGCCTCCCGCACGGTGTCCAGGCTCTTGGGCCAGGCCTCCAGGCGGGCGTACGGGACGGAGAACACCGCGCCCATCGACACCTTCACCGAGCGCCGGTACAGCGGGTCCGCGCAGTCGGGCGACAGCAGTACCGCGTCCATGCCGAGGGCGGCGGCGCTGCGGAAGATGGCCCCGATGTTGGTGTGGTCGTTGACCGCCTCCATGACGGCCACCCGGCGGGCCGAGGCCAGCAGTTCCTGCGCCGTGGGCAGCGGCTTGCGCTGCATCGAGGCGAGGGCCCCGCGGTGCACGTGGTAGCCGGTGACCCGCTCGGCCAGGTCCGGGCTGACCGCGTAGACCGGGGCGGGCAGCTCGTCGATGACGTCGCGCATGACGTCGACCCACTTGGCCGACAGCAGCATCGAACGCATCTCGTACCCGGCGTCCTTGGCCCGCCGGATGACCTTCTCGCCCTCGGCGATGAACAGGCCCTCGGCGGGCTCGCGGCGGCGCCGCAGCTCGACGTCGGTCAGGCCCGTGTAGTCGCGCAGGCGCGGGTCGTCGGGGTCTTCGATGGTGATGAGATCAGCCACAGGGTGATACTGCCTTGTCCTGGGTGCGGTGCCAACGGCCTGTCAGGCGCCGGCGAGGGGTGCGTTGACGCGGACGACGTCACCGATCACGATGACGGCGGGCGGGCGGACCTCCTGCGCCTTGACGGTCTCGCCGACCGTGGCGAGGGTGGCGTCCACCCGGCGCTGGGTGGCGGTGGTGCCCTCCTGGACGACCGCGACGGGGGTGTCGGCGGAACGGCCGTGGCGGACCAGGGCCTCGGCGATCAGGCCGATCTTGTCGACGCCCATGAGGATGACGATGGTGCCGGTGAGCTTGGCGAGGGCCGCCCAGTCGACGAGGGAACGCGGGTCGTCGGGACCGACGTGACCGCTGACCACCGTGAACTCGTGCGCCACCCCGCGGTGGGTGACGGGGATGCCGGCGGCGCTCGGGACGGAGATGGAGCTGGAGATGCCCGGCACGACGGTGCAGGGGATGCCGTGCTCGGCGAGGGCCTGGAGCTCCTCCATGCCGCGTCCGAAGACGTACGGGTCCCCGCCCTTGAGCCGGACCACGGCCTTGCCGGCCTTGGCGTGCTCGATCAGGGCGTTGTTGATGGCCTCCTGGGCCATGAAACGGCCGTACGGGATCTTCGCGGCGTCGATGACCTCGACGTGCGGCGGCAGCTCGTCGAGCAGGTCGCGGGGGCCGAGCCGGTCGGCGATGACCACGTCCGCCTCGGCGAGCAGGCGGCGGCCGCGCACGGTGATCAGGTCCGGGTCGCCGGGCCCGCCGCCGACGAGGGAGACACCGGGGACGCGGGGGCGGGCGGCGGTGAGGGAGCCGTCGCGCAGCCCCTCGACGACCGCGTCGCGCACGGCGGCGGAGCGGCGGGGGTCGTTGCCGCTGAGCACGGCGACGGTGACGCCCTCCACACGGCCGGTGGCCGGGGTCCAGGCGGTGGCCGCGTCGGCGTCGTCGGCGCGCACGCACCAGACGCGGCGGCTCTCGGCCTCGGCGGAAGCCGCGTCGTTGGCCTCCCGGTCCCGGGTCGCGATGAGCGCGTACCAGGCACCGTCGAGGTCGCCGTCCTGGTAGCGGCGGCGCTCCCAGCGGATCTCGCCGGCCTCCGCCATCGCGTCCACGGAGGGCGTCGCGGAGGGGGACACGAGCAGCACGTCGGCCCCGGCGGCGATGAGCGCGGGCAGTCGGCGCTGGGCGACCTGCCCGCCGCCGATGACGACGACGCGGCGCCCTGCCAGACGGAGTCCTACGGGGTAGGCGGGGTGTGCCGGGTTTGCCATGGCGGTTGCGGCTCCTGATGCGGCGGGGTGGGGTCTGCGGGGCCGCTGCTGCGCTGGAGCGGCTGGGCGGGCACGCGGTGCGGGGCGCCCGTCCGGGACCACGATACGACCCATCGGCGCTGGTGGTACCTGCGGGGGCGAAGTTCGGGCGGCCTCGGGGGCGGTCTCGGGCAGGGGTACGGAGCCGGGGCGATGGGGTCCGGCGGGGCGGGGTCGGGAGGGTGCGGGGGGCTTCCCGTCAGTCCCATCGTCCTTCCGGTTCGTGCCGGCCCGTCAAGGGCGCTCACTTCGTTCGCGTCGCTACGCGATGGCCTTCGGCCACCCTTGACCGACCGACCCGCCCCGGAAAGCCGAAAGACTGCCGGGAACCCCCCGAAGAAACGGTCACCGGGCAGGAAGGGGAGGGGCGGGTCCCTCAGTGACGAGACGAGGGGCCGGGCCACGGCCATGTCCCGCATTCGGGCCCGCCAGACATGGAAATCCGGGCCGGGGCCCACTACCCGCACGACATGCCGACCAGAGCAGCGAGGGAAACTCCCAAGCGCGCCAGATCGCTACGCGCTCCTCCCGGCATGGCGTCCGGCGACCGTCCGAGGCCGATACCCACACGAAATGACGATCAGGACCCCATCCGGGAGCCGTGGGCGCGTCAGATCGCTGCGGGCTTCCGCCCGGGAGGCGTCTGCGGCCCGCGAACTCCGCTACGGGGTCTCTGAGGACAGCTCCTCCCCCGGCGTAGCCATGACCAAGCCGGAGCTCACGGCGTCGGTCCCAATGCGTTGGACAGAGGCCCAGGTATCGAGCAGGTCGCAGGCCCAGGCCGGGTCGTACGCTGCCGTGGGCAGCTGCGGTATGCGCTTACGACCGGTCTCGTCGAGGCGGTAGGGAACGTCGAAAGCCGTCTTCCAGCCTTCCAGGTTCGCGGCAAACCGCTCTTCCGCCTCTGCTGGACTGGTGCCCAGGTAGTGGGCGATCTCTGCCCAGGAACTGCCCCGCTCGCGTTCGTAGATCACGGCAGAGGCCAGGGCGCGCTCGGCGAGTTCGATGAGTTGGAATGCCTGGCTCACCCGGCCTCCGGGACCGGTGTCAGGGTCGTTCTCGGTGGCGACCAGGCCGGCGGCGCCCTCCGCAACGTCCACTGCGTGATCGCACAGAACGAGGCGGGCCAGCGCCTGGCGGGTGAACCGGGCACGGTCGGCGTCATAAGGGGTCGTCTCCGTCACCCCGACAGCCTCCCAGGCCGTATCCGCAGCGAGCACCCGATTTCCGCCGAGGGAACGTCTCAGCCCCAGACGGCCATCAGCCGCCGGTCAATGAGGAGCGCGTAGCGATCTGAGGCGCCCACCAGTCCCGGACGCTGCCCTGTTCGTCATTTGGTGCGGGCATCAGCCCCGGACGGTCGCCGGACGCCATGCCGAGAGGAGCGCGTAGCGATCTGTCGCGCCCATCCGCTTCCCTCGCTGCTCTGGTCGGCATCTGGTGCGGGTAGTGGGCCCCTGGCTCGGGTTTCGATGGCTGGCGGGCCCGAATGCGGGACATGGCCGTGGCCCGGCCCCTCGTCTCGTCACTGAGGGAGCTGCTCCCCTTCTCCTGCCCCGTGACCGTTCTTTTGGGGGCTTCCCGGCAGTCCTTGTCTTTCCGGGGCGGGACGGTCGGTCAAGGGTGGCCGAAGGCCATCGCGAAGCGACGCGAACGAAGTGAGCGCCCTTGACGGGCCGGCACGAACCGGAAGGACGATGGGACTGACGGGAAACCCCCAAACCAGCCCTGAGACGGGCTCGCTGAGCCTCCGCCCCCGCCAACGCCCCGGGGCCGGACACCCCCTGGTGTCCGGCCCCGTTCAGCTGTGGCGCGTGGCGCGGGCGTGCGTGCCTGCGTGCCCGCCGCCGCCCCTACTTCTCCGTCACGCCCGCCGCGTCGAACGTGGCGACCTCGTGCATCGCGCGGGCCGCGCTCTGGACCAGCGGGAGCGCCAGCAGGGCGCCGGTGCCTTCGCCGAGGCGGAGGTCCAGGTCGACCAGGGGGCGCAGGCCGAGCTTGTTGAGGGCGGCCACGTGGCCCGGTTCCGCGCTGCGGTGGCCCGCGATGCAGGCCGACAGGGCTTCGGGGGCGATGGCGCGGGCCACCAGGGCGGCCGCGCCCGCGCTCACGCCGTCCAGGATGACCGGCGTGCGCAGCGAGGCCCCGCCGAGGAGGAGACCGACGATCGCCGCGTGCTCCAGGCCGCCGATGGCCGCCAGGACGCCGATCGGGTCGTTCGGGTCGGGCTGGTGGAGCTCCAGGGCGCGGCGTACGACGTCGACCTTCCGAGCGTGCGTCTCGTCGTTGATGCCCGTGCCCCGGCCGGTGACCTCGGCGGGGTCCACACCCGTGAAGACGGAGATCAGGGCCGCCGAGACCGTCGTGTTGGCAATGCCCATCTCGCCCGTGAGGAGCGCCTTGTTGCCCGCCGCGACCAGGTCCCTGGCCGTCTCGATGCCGACCTCGATGGCCGCGACGGCCTCCTCGCGGCTCATCGCGGGGCCGACGGACAGGTCGGCCGTGCCGGGGCGGACCTTGCGCGGCAGGAGGCCGGGGGTGGCGGGGAGGTCCCCGGCCACGCCGACGTCGATGACGCAGACCTCGGCGCCGACCTGGTTGGCGAAGGCGTTGCAGACGGCCCCGCCGCCCAGGAAGTTGGCCACCATCTGCGTGGTGACCTCCTGGGGCCAGGGAGTCACGCCCTGGGCGTGGACACCGTGGTCACCGGCGAAGATCGCGACGGCGGCCGGCTCCGGGATCGGCGGCGGGCAGACCCGGGAGAGCCCGGACAGCTGCGCGGAGATGATCTCCAGCATGCCCAGGGCCCCGGCGGGCTTGGTCATGCGCTTCTGCCGCTCCCACGCCTCGCCGAGCGCCTTCGCGTCGAGCGGGCGGATGCCGGCGACGGTCTCGGAGAGCAGGTCGTGCGGGGCCTCGCCGGGCAGCGCGCGGCGGCCGTACGTCTCCTCGTGCACGACCCACGCCAGCGGACGGCGCTGGGACCAGCCCGCCTGCATCAGCTCCGGCTCCTCCGGGAACTCGTCCACGTACCCGACGCACAGGTACGCGACGACCTCCAGGTGCTCGGGCAGCCCGAGCGCGCGGACCATCTCGCGCTCGTCGAAGAAGCTGACCCAGCCGACGCCGAGGCCCTCGGCGCGCGCGGCGAGCCAGAGGTTCTCGACCGCGAGGGCGGAGGAGTACGGGGCCATCTGCGGCTGGGTGTGCCGGCCGAGGGTGTGGCGGCCGCCGCGGGTGGGGTCGGCGGTGACGACGATGTTCACCGGGGTGTCGAGGATGGCCTCGATCTTGAGTTCCTTGAACTGCTTGGCCCGGCCCTTGGGGAGCGACTTGGCGTAGGCCTCGCGCTGCGTCTGGGCGAGCTCGTGCATCGTCCGGCGGGTCTCGGCGGAGCGGATGACGACGAAGTCCCACGGCTGCGAGTGGCCGACGCTGGGCGCGGTGTGGGCGGCCTCCAGGACGCGCAGCAGCACCTCGTGCGGGATGGGGTCGGTGCGGAAGCCCTTGCGGATGTCGCGGCGCTCGCGCATCACGCGCAGGACGGCCTCGCGCTCCGCGTCGGCGTACGCGGGGGCCGCTTCGCCGGGTGCCGGCTCCGCGGCGGCCGGCTCGGCGGCTTCCACGGCTTCCACGGCTTCGGCGGGCTCGGCGGGCGGCACGGCGGCCTCCACCGGCTCGGGCTGCGCCTCGACCGGCTCGGCGGTCTCGGCGGCGGGCTCCTGCGCGGCGGGGACAGGGGTCTCGGCGGGGGCTTCGGCCTGGACCGGCGCTTCCGCGGGGGCCGGCTCGACGGCCTCGGCCGGGCCCTGCGGCTCGGCGGCGACGGCGGCGGGTACTTCGGCGGGCGCGGCTGCCTGCGCCGCCGCGGCGGGCTCCGGTGCCGCGGGTGCGGCTTCGGCGGCGGCCGGGACGGCCTCGGGCGCCGCGGGCACGGCCTCGGCGGGAGTCCCGGGCGCGGGAACGACCGCCTCGACGGCCTCGGCGGCTGCGGAAACCTCGACGGCCGCCTCGGGGGCGGTCCCGGGGGCCGCCTCGGCGACCGGAGCGGCCTCGGGCGTCGGCTCGGCGACGGCGGCCGGGGCCACGGCGGGCTCGGCGACGGCGGCCGACTCGGCTACGACGGCCGGCTCCGCTACAACGGCCTCCACAGCGGCGGGCTCCGCAACAACTGGCTCGGCGACGACCGGCTCCGCCACGACGGGTTCGGCGGCGGCCGGCTCGGCAACGACGGGCTCGGCGGCGGCCGGCTCGGCGGCGGCAACCGGCTCGGCCGTCCACGGGGTCCCCGCCTGCGGCGGGACGTCCCCGGGCTGCGGGGCGGCGCCCGGCAGGTCCTGGTGCTCGGGCCCGGGGGCGGCGGGCACGGCGGCGGCCGGGTCGCCCTGGACGGCCTCGGCGCCCGCAGCAGCGGCCTCGGCCTCGACGGCCTGCGCGGCGGCGGCCTCCGCGGCGGCGGTCTCCGCGGCCTGCGCGGCGGCAGCGGCTGCGGCGGCGGCCACCTCGGGGGCCAGCACCACGACCGGCTCCGGCGCGACGGCCGGGGCCTCCACCGCCTCCGCCGCGGCCGGTTCCGCCTCGGCCGGCTGCGCCGGCACGGCGGGGGCCGCCTGCGGCTGCTGCGCCTGGGGCGCGGCCTGCGCCACGGGAGCGGCGGGCGGTACCGGTGCGGCGGCCGGGCCCCGGTCCGCGAGGGAGCGTACGACTCCGCCGGTGGCGTCGGGCATGGGCGGGCCCATGTGCAGCGGGCGGCGCGGCGGCATCACGGGAGCGGCGGGCGGCGCCTGTGCGGCCGGTCCGGCCTGCGGGACCAGGCCGCCGAGGTCGAGGGAGCCGGAGTCGCGGCCACCGGTCTCGTGCGCGCCCGCGCTGTAGGCGGCGGGGTCGGCGAAGGGGGTGGGGTAGCCGGCCTCGGGGAAGCCGGGCGCGTGCTGTGCGGCGGCGGGGAAGGCCTCGGGGTAACCCTGTTCGGGGAAGCCAAGGTGGCCGGGCTCGGGGTAGCCGGCGGCGGGGGCCTGGGGGTACTCCGTGTAGACGGGCTCCTGGTAGTCGCCGGGGAAGGCCGGCACCGGCGGGACCACCTGGGGGTCGCTCCAGGCGCCCTGCCCGTGACCGCTCGGCATCAGGAGCAGTTCCTCGTCCTCGGCCTCGGCCGGGTCGTCCACGAGGTCCTGGAAGGCGTACCCGGCGGGGGCCTGGGGCGGCATCGGGGGCAGGGGCGGGACCGGTGCGGGCATGCCCTGCTGATCCACCATGCCCGTGTTGTCCGGGTGACCCTCGCCCGGAACCTGGCCGGTGTCAGTCATGCGTACCCCTCGCCCATCGGTGTTGCCTCTTCGATCGCCCGGTCGCCCACAGGGCCCGCCGTGCGGACTTTGCCGTGCGGGTCGTCGCGCGGTGCGGCGCCTGGCGTGCGCACCCACAACAACTCCTGAGCATTGTCGCGCTCGTCGGCCGCCGTGTCGGCCAGAAACCGCCACGGTCCGCTGTGGACTGCGCCACGTCGCGCGTCCACCTGGCGGTACGACGATCGGCCAGCCTACCCCGGGCTCCGCGTCAGCGGTTCACGGGGCGTTCGGCTGCCAGCAGGAACACCACGGAACGCTCCTGTTCCGCCCAGGTCCGGGGGTCGAGGGCAACGGACTGGAGCAGCGCGCACTCGACGGCGTACCCGTGTTCGGTGAGGGTGCGTCCGATGGCCTCGGCCTCGTCGCGCGTGGAGGCGTGGCTGACGATCCGTTCGGGACGCCGTTCGGCGACGGCGGCGACGACCGCGGGTCCTCCGCCGCCGACGCGGACCACGTCGGGTTCGGGCAGGCTCTCCAGTACGTGCGGGGCGCGGCCCGGGACGACCTGGATCTGGACACCGCGCGTGCGGGCGGCGGCGGTTACGCGTTCGCAGGCGCGTGGGTCGGCGTCGACGGCGATGACGGCGGCGCCGTGGGCCGCGGCGTCCACGGCGAGGGCTCCGGAGCCGGCTCCGATGTCCCAGACGAGGTCCCCGGTGCGGGGGCCGAGCCGGGCGAGCTGGGCGGCGCGCAGTTGGGCGGACTCCCCCTCCCCCGGCCGGTGTCCGTCGGCGGCGGGCTGCGGGCGGGCCCAGCCGCGTACGGGGGCCGGGCCGGGGCTCTGGCCGAGCAGCCAGCCGGGGTCGGCGGCGGGGGCGGGCCCGGCGCCGCCGATGACGATGACGACGTTGGGGTCGCGCCAGCTGTGGTCGGCGGCGGCGTCGGAGGTGAGGACGGTGACGCGTTCGCGCTCGGTGCCCAGTTCCTCGCAGATGACGAAGGTGCGGTGGACGCCTTCGAGCAGCAGGGCGAGTTCGGCGGGGCCGGCGCCGGGCGAGGTGAGCACGGCGACCTTGGTGTGGGCGCGGCAGACGTTGACGGCGCGGCGCAGGGTGCGGGGGTGGGCGACGACGACTTGGGCGTCGTCCCAGGGCATCCCGGCGCGGGCGAAGGCGGCGGCGACGGCGGAGACGGCGGGGACCACCTCGACCTCGAGGCCGTGTTCCGGGGCGCGCAGGGTGCGTACGACGCCGAAGAAACCGGGGTCGCCGTCGGCGAGGACGACGGCGGTGCCGCGGTGGCCGGCGATGCGGCGGGCGGCGAGGCCGAGGCTGCCGAGGCGGATGCGTTCCGCGCCCGGCGGGATTTCGGGGAGCGCGAGGTGGTGGGCGGCTCCGGCCACGAGGGTGGCGGCGGAGAGCGCGGAGCGGGCGGCCGCGGTCAGGGGGGAGCCGTCCCAGCCGATCACCGTGACCCGGTCGGCCATCGTCGTCGGTCTCCTGGGGTGGGGGTGGGGGACGCCTTTCGGCGTTCTCGTCGGCGTCTTCGGTGTTCTCGCCGGCGTCGTCGGCGTCTCCGGCGTCGTCGGCGTCTTCGCGTTCTCGTCGGCGTCGTCGCCCCGTCAGGGGGTCACGGTGAGACTACCTGGTCATCGGGTCAGCGCCGGTCGGCGCCGACGGCGTAGCCGTGTGCGTCGGCACGCCGGCGCAGGGGGTATCCGTCGTCGTGGCCGGGGCGTCCGGCGGGGCCGGGGCGGGCGTGGCGGCTCTCGTACACGTCGTACTCGTCGGTGTCGTCGAGGTCTTCGGGGACCAGGCTCCAGACGATGAGGTCGGTGCGGGTTCCGGTCCAGCTGCCGTCGGCCGCCTGGGTCCGCACTATCCATGCGTTGCGCAGGACGCCTTCGCTGATGCAACCGATCTTCTGGGCGACCTGCTGGGAGGCGGTGTTGTCGGCGGCGGTGCGCAGTTCGAGTCTCTCGAAGCGCTGGTCGCGCAGGAGCCACTGGGCGACTGCGAGCACGGACTCGCTGGCGTAGCCCTCGCCGCGGGCCCAGGGGGCGGTGACGTAGCCCACCTCGGTGGTGCGGGTGCGCCAGTCGGTGTTCCGGAGGTGGACGATGCCCACGAGGCGCTGGGTGAGGAACTCGGTGACGGCGAAGACGATGCCGCGGCCCTCGGTGCGCTCGGCGTGGGAGAGCACGGTGGCCCAGGCGTGGGCGTCGGCGTGGGTGTAGGGGTGTGGGACCGAGGTCCAGGCGGTGATCTGCTCGTCGTTCATCATCTCGGCGAGCGCGGTGACGTCCTCCTCCTCGAAGGGGCGCAGCACCAGCCGGTCCGTGCTGATGGTGACGTCCGGGAAGGTGGTAGTCATGCGCAGCTCCATGCCTGGGACCGTGGGGCGGGACCGTTCGTACGGGACCGTTTGTGCGGGTCGTAGGCCACAGCATGCAGCATCGGCCCGGGGATGTGCAGGGCCGGGCCGCCCGGAGGCGGGCATCCTCCGGGCGGCCCGGGCAGCCCGCGGCCCCGCGCGCCCGAGGGGGTGCGCGGGGCCGGGAATCCGGCGTCCGCCAGGGGGACTTGGGCCGGACGGTCCCGGGTCGGACGGTCCGGCGTCAGGCGGCCGGGGAGCCGAAGGCCGGGGTGACCGAGCCCTGGTACTTCTCCTCGATGAACTTCTTGACCTCGTCGGAGTTCAGGAGCTTGGCGAGCTTCTGGATGCGCGGGTCGTTCTGGTTGCCTTCCTTGACCGCCAGGAAGTTGGCGTACGGGTTGCCGTCGGCCTTCTCGAGGACCAGGGCGTCCTTGGCGGGCGCGAGCTTGGCCTCGAGGGCGTAGTTGCCGTTGATGACGGCGGCGTCGACGTCGTTCAGGGCGCGGGGGACCGTGGCGGCCTCCAGCTCCTTGAACTCCAGGCCCTTCTTGTCGGTGATGTCGGACAGCTTGGCGCTGGTGCCGACCCCGTCCTTGAGGGTGATCAGCTTGTTCGCGGCGAGCAGCTGGAGGGCGCGGCCCTCGTTGGTGGTGTCGTTGGGGACGGCGATGGTCTGGCCGGGCTTGATGTCCGAGAGGGCCTTGACCTTCTTGGAGTAGAGGCCGAGGGGTTCCAGGTGCACGTTCACGACGGGCACGATGTGCGTGCCGTTCTTCTTGTTGAAGTCGTCGAGGTACGGCTTGTGCTGGAAGTAGTTGCCGTCGACCTGGCCCTGCTCGGTGGCGGTGTTGGGCAGGACGTAGTCCGTGAACTCCTTCACCTCCAGCTTGAGGCCGTCCTTGGCCGCGAGCTTGTCCTTGACGAAGTTCAGGATGTCGGCGTGCGGGCTCGGGGAGGCCGCGATGACCAGCGGCTTGCTCTCGTCGACCTTGCCGCCGTCGGTCTTGGCGGCGGTGGACGGGTCCGAGGAGCTGCCGCAGGCGGTGAGGCCCAGGGCGAGCGCGGCGGAGGCGGCGGCGATGGCGGTGAGCTTGGTGTTCTTACGCACGAAGAGTGCCTTTCTTACTTTTCGCGGGTGTTCGCGGGGTGATGGCCCAAGCACGACAAGTGCGGGCTCTGCGGTGGGGGGTTCTTGTGGGGGCTTCAGGCTGTCCGGCCGCGGCGCGCGAGGACGCGTACCACGCCGTCGCCGATCAGCTGGATCACCGTGACGAGGGCGATCAGTACGGCCACGGTGGCGAACATGAAGCCGGTCTCGAAGCGCTGGAAGCCGTAGGTGATGGCCTTGGAGCCGAGTCCTTCGCCGCCGACGGCGCCGGCCATGGCGGAGTAGCCGACGAGGGTGATCACGGTGGTGGTGACGCCGGCGACCAGGGAGGGCAGGGCCTGCGGGAGCAGGACCTTGCCGACGAGGGTCGGGATGCCGCCGCCCATGGACTCGACGGCCTCGATCAGGCCGTGGTCCACCTCGCGGACGGCCGTCTCGACGAGCCGGGCGAAGAAGGGGACGGCGCCGATGGCCAGCGGGACGATCATGGCGGTGGGGCCGATGAAGGTGCCGACGACGGCGGTGGTGACCGGGATCAGGAAGATCAGCAGGATGATGAACGGCAGCGAGCGGCCTATGTTCACGATCACGCCGAGGACCTTGTTGAGCGGCCGGTTCTGCAGGAGGCCGCCCTTGTCGGTGAGGACGAGGAGGATGCCGATGGGCAGTCCGCCGAGGACGGTCACCAGGGTGGACCACAGCACCATGTAGAGGGTGTCGTAGGTGCCCTGGGTGAGCAGGGGCTGCATCTCGGACCAGGTCACTTGGCACCATCCTTGACCAGTGCGGCGATCTCGGAGTCGAGGTCGGAGTCGTCGTCGACGAGGTCGACCTGGAGGCCCTGCTCGCGCAGGAAGCCGACGGGCACGACGTTGTCCTCGTAGCGGCCGGGCAGTTCGATGCGCATGCGGCCGATCTGGCGGCCGGCGACGGTGTCCATGGCGGCGCCGAGGATCGAGATGTCGATGTTGTACGTGCGGGAGAGCTGGGAGATGACCGGCTGGGTGGCCGCCTCGCCGTGGAAGGTGACGTCGACGACGGTGCGGTCGGGGCCGGTGGCGGTTCCGCTGACCGGGAAGAGTTCGCCGGCGAGCTCCGAGCCGGGGGTGGCGAGCAGTTCGGCGACGGTGCCGGACTCGATGATCCGGCCCCGCTTCATGAGCGCGGCGGAGTCGCAGACGGCCTTGACCACGTCCATCTCGTGGGTGATGAGCAGGACGGTCAGGCCGAGCTGGCGGTTGAGGTCGCGCAGCAGCTGGAGGATGGAGCGGGTGGTCTCGGGGTCGAGGGCGCTGGTGGCCTCGTCGGAGAGGAGCACCTTGGGATCGCCGGCCAGGGCGCGGGCGATGCCGACGCGCTGCTTCTGGCCGCCGGAGAGCTGGCTGGGGTAGGCCTTGGCCTTGTCGGCGAGGCCGACGAGGTCGAGGAGTTCCAGGGCCTTGCGGGAGCGTTCGCGGCCGGAGACGCCGAGGATCTCCAGGGGCAGCTCGATGTTGGCCTGGACGGTGCGCGAGGACAGCAGGTTGAAGTGCTGGAAGACCATGCCGATGCGGCTGCGGGCCTCGCGGAGCTCCTTGCCGGCGCGGCGGCCGCGGCCGGCGAGGGCGGTGAGCTCGACGCCGTCCACGGTCACGGTGCCGCTGGTGGGGCGCTCCAGGAGGTTCACGCAGCGGATGAGGGAGGACTTGCCGGCGCCGCTCTGGCCGATGACTCCGTAGACCTCGCCCTCGCGGACGTGCAGGTCGACGCCGTCCAGGGCGGTGACCTCGCGGCCACGGGACTGGTAGACCTTCGTGAGGCCCGATGTGGTGATCACAGGATTTCCGTCGCTGTCGAGTGCACGGGGTGCGGGTGCCGTGCACGGGGCAAACATCTGGGGACGCGATACGGGTCTAACCGTCACAAAACGATGGTGTCGACGCGTGCGCGGGGCAGGAGCGGTCCGTACCGGAGGTCAGTCGGAGGTGTCGTCCGACCGGGGTGGCGGAGTTGCTCGGCCGGTCTCGCTTCGGGGCGCGAGACTGCGTGAAGGGGCCCTCAGAAGGCGCACATTCGACACATACAACGAGCACCGGGCGTCATCGTCGCCTCGGTCGCAAGGGTGCGGCTGCTCGTCGTGGTCATGCGCCCCAGTAAAGCAGACACGTCGACTCACCGATCAACGCTGTCCGAATAGCGGACGGAATCGGGCCGCATCCCGGACGCGGCGGGACTCCTCCACCCCTGCGTCCAGAGCCCGGCACCTGGCCCGCCCGCCCAGTGCCGGCACGGCCGGGAGGCATCTGACCGCCACGTCCGCGCCGAACCCGAGGACGGGGTGCGCTGTGGCCAAGGCCACGGTCCGCGTTCGGGCCGCGCGGCCGGCTCCGGCATGCGGCGGTGCGCCTTCCGGCCGGGCGCGCCCCGAGGGGCGGGCACATCGGGCCTTCGGGCCCGTAATACCCTCGCTGCATGCTCGTCGCCCTGACGGTCGCCATCGGTGCGGCCGCCCTCGCCCTCGCCGCCTGGTGCGGTCACGCCGCATGGCGGGACCAGCCGACCAAGGACTGGCACTTCATCGGCATGGCCGTGGTGACCGTGCTGGTCCTCGCCCAGCTGGTGATCGGCCTGGTCCAGCTGGGCCGGGGCGAGAAGCCCGCACAGGGGACGGTGATCTTCGTGGCCTACCTGCTGGGCGCCTTCGCGGCGGTCCCGGCGGCCGGGATGCTCTCGCTGACCGAGCGCACCAAGTGGGGCTCGGTGACGGTGGCCGCGGGCGCGGTCGTCCTCGCCGTGCTGGAAGTACGCCTCTACGACATCTGGGGATCCGCAGGTGCCTGACACGACGACCGCCCCGCCCGCCGGGCGCAAGCGACTGGTCTCCGGTCCGGGGCTGCTGCTGGTGTGGCTCTACGGCGTGATGGTGGTCGGCGCGGTCTCGCGCTCGGTCTACCAGATCTCCACCGAGTTCGACCGGGCGCCGCTGCCGTACTCGCTGTCGGCGGCGGCGGCCCTGGCGTACGCCTTCATCACGTACTCCCTGGTGCGCGGCGGGGAGAGGGCCCGCAGGGCGGCGCTGGTGTGCTGCGGCGCCGAGCTCGCCGGTGTGCTGGCCGTGGGCGCCTGGACCCTGGTGCGGCCCGAGGCCTTCCCCGACGCGACCGTCTGGTCGGACTTCGGCATGGGCTATCTCTTCATCCCGGTGATCCTGCCGGTCACCGGGATGCTCTGGCTCCGGTCCAGGCGCTGAGGCCGCGGACCCGGTCCGCGACCGGGCCCGCGACACGCGGTGCGGCTACGCGCTGACGGCGTAGTCGGTGTCCTTGGCGTCCTTCTCCAGGATCACCAGGTGCACGCCGTCGGAGGCGGTGCGGTTGCCGACCTGGGCGTAGCCGGCCTTGCGGTAGAGCCGCAGGTTCGACTCGCTCTTGTGGCCCGTGTGCAGGCGGAAGCGGGTCGTGCCGCCGCGGCCGGCGAGGGCCTCCTCGACCCCGCGCAGCAGTCGCGCGCCGAGACCGTGACCCTGGAGGCGGGGGTGCACGCACAGCTTGGCGATGCTGGCCGTGCCGTCCTCGCCGACGCTGCCGCGCACCGCGCCCACCACTTCGTCGCCGAGCCGGGCCACCAGGACGGTGTCCTCGGCGAGCTCCGCCTTCAGGGAGTCCAGGGACTGGGTGAGGGGCTGGATGAGGTAGTTGCCGTACAGCTCGGCCTCCCGCTGGAACGCCAGGTACTGCAGCTTGAAGATCTGCTCGGCGTCTTCGGCGGCCGCCGCCGAAATGGTCACACTCATGCCCATGTGCGCATGCCTCCCGCTCACCTGGTGGCTCTCCGGTCTACCGCTCCTTTCCCCACGGGTCAGGAGCCGCAACCTCGACAGCGAGCATTCTGCGCAGACATCCCAGGCAACGGGAACGTACCGGTCCCAAACTTCCTTGTGAGATACCCAACTCTCCTGCGATTTCACGGTAAGTCAGGTCTCTGGGCGACAGAAGTGCTGCCATCAGTTCCGGACAGCGTCCGGGCAATCGGGCGACCGCCGATCGGAGGGCCCGGTTCGCCTCGCCGTGCAGCAGGGCGCCCTCCGGCTCGCCGGCGGCGTCCGCGGGCGTGCCGCCGTACGGGACCTCGCGCCGGGCCCGGCGCCGTGCGTGCCGGGCCTCGGCGCGCACCGCCCGGCGCAGCCAGCGGGCGCGGCCGGTCGGGTCGGGTGCGCGCGGGCCGCGCTCCAGCAGCCGCACCCAGACGGCTTGTTCGAGGTCGGCGGCCTCCACTCCGGCGGCCGGGGCCTCGGCGGCCGCCTCCGCGGAGAGCAGCGGGCCCAGCTCCTCGAGGAGATCGGGTTCCCGTAACAGGTCCATGCCGGGCGGGACGCGGGTGCCGGGCCGGGCGGTTTCCCCTCCGGGCCCGGCCCACCCGATCGGGGGCCGGGGGCTAGCGGTTGACGCCGCGGCCGGGGCGGAAGGCCTCCGCCGCGAGGAGTCCGGTGTCCGGGTTGTCGGTGAAGATGCCGTCGATGCCCAGTTCGAAGTACCTCTGGAAGGCTCCGAAGGCGTCTCCGTAGGCGGCCGGGTCGGTGCCCTTGCGGTACTCCGCGGGCAGGAAGCTGTTCTCGTTGCGCGCGGTGTAGGGGTGGAGCACCAGGCCCCGGGCGTGGGCGTCGCGTACGAGGGTGGTCGGGGTGGTGAGCCTGCCGGCCGCGTCGCGGGGCACGATCAGGTCGAGGGTGGGGCCGATGCCCTGGGCGAAGCCGGCGATCCACTGGAGCCCCTCGGGCTTGACCAGGTCGGCGACCGTACGGGGGTCCTTGGCGACCTCGAAGTCCCAGGGCCGGGTGTTCGCGGCCGAGAGCAGCACCACGCGCGGGGCGGACACCAGGCGCGCGAGCCGCTGGATGCTGGAGGGCTCGAAGGACTGGAGGAACACGGCGGCGTCGCGGCCGTCGCGGCCGTAGCGGCGCAGCAGCTTGGCGAGGGGCTCTTCCAGGCCGAGGCCAAGGCTCCGGAAGTAGGTGGGGTGCTTGGTCTCGACGTGCAGCCAGATCCGCTTGTCGCGCAGGCGTCCCTCGCGGTTGGCCCAGCGCAGCACCTCTTCGAAGGTGGGGACGGCCCACCTGCCGTCGTAGAGGGTGTTGCGCTGGCGGACGGCGGGGATGCGTTCCTTCGCGCGCAGGGTCTTCAGCTCGGCGAGGGTGAAGTCCTCGGTGAACCAGCCCGTGACGGAGACCCCGTCGACGGTCTTGGTGGTGCGCCGGGAGGCGAACTCGGGGTGGTCGGCGACGTCGGTCGTGCCGCCGATCTCGTTCTCGTGGCGGCAGACGAGATGGCCGTCCTTGGTGGGGACGAGGTCCTGCTCGATGACGTCGGCGCCGAGGTCGAGGGCCAGCTCGTAGGAGCCGAGGGTGTGCTCGGGCCGGTAGCCGCTGGCGCCGCGGTGTCCGATCACCAGGGGGACGGGCAGATCGCGGTAGCCGCCCCCGCCGTGCCCGCCGTGCTCGCCCGGGGCGGCCGTGGCGGTTCCCGCCGTCATTGCGGTGATGCCGGTTCCGGCCGCCAGTACGGCCGCTCCGAGCACCGTCCGCCGCGCTGCCCCACCGTGTGTCATCAGTGCCACTCCTCGTTCTGCGACGGGCCCGCGGCCCCGGGATCTCCGGGGGGCGTGGAGGCCCGGATCGGCGTGGCGATCGTAGGCGGGGGCGGGTGGCGCGGGGATGGGCTCCGCCGGAACATGGCGGAAACACGTGTCAACAACGCGTATCCAGCTCGTGAACCCGATGTGCGATCAGGGGTGACCCGCGAGTATCGTCCTCACCTGCACTACCGCCGTGTGGTGCGAAAGCCGCTTTTCGATGCCGGAGGGCTCACGTTGTTCCGTACCGCGCTCATCAAAGCCACCGTCGGACCGGTCATGCGCCTGATGTTCCGCACCAAGGTGGAGGGGCTCGACAACATCCCGGGCACGGGTCCGGTGATCCTGGCGGGCAATCACCTCACCTTCATCGACTCGATGATCCTTCCGCTCGTCTGCGACCGTACGGTCCACTTCATCGGCAAGGACGAGTACGTGACGGGCAAGGGCCTCAAGGGCCGCCTGATGGCGTGGTTCTTCACCGGCGCGGGCATGATCCCGGTGGACCGGGACGGTGCGAACGGCGGCGTCGCCGCGCTGATGACGGGCCGCCGGATCCTCGAGGAGGGCAAGATCTTCGGGATCTACCCCGAGGGCACCCGCTCCCCCGACGGCCGGCTGTACCGGGGCCGCACGGGCATCGCCCGCCTGACCCTGATGACCGGCGCCCCGGTGGTCCCGTTCGCGATGATCGGCACGGACAAGCTCCAGCCCGGCGGCGCGGGCATGCCGCGCCCGGGCCGGGTCACGGTCCGCTTCGGCGAGCCGATGGAGTTCTCCCGCTACGAGGGCATGGACCGCGACCGCTACGTGCTGCGCGCCGTCACCGACTCGGTGATGGCCGAGGTGATGCGGCTGTCGGGCCAGGAGTACGTGGACATGTACGCCACGAAGGCGAAGGCCGCCTGAGCCCCGGCGCGCTCACTGCCGCTGCAGTGACCGGCTGACGCCCGCCGCCGTGGTGGTGGCGAGGACCCAGCCGGTCACGATCAGCAGGTACGACAGCCACTGGTACCAGCCGGCCGGCGCGAAGGCGCCCTCCTGGCCGAAGCCGATGATCGGCAGCATCAGGTCCAGGGTGTAGAAGAGCGGGTTGAACTCCGGCGCCTCCCCCGCCTTCAGGGCCCGGGGCGGCGCCAGCCCGTAGGCGACGGTCCCGGTGACGGTCAGCACCAGCAGCCACGCCGCCGCGCGCAGGGGCCGGAAGCCGTAGCCGACGGTGACGTCCTGGAGCAGACCCCAGAGGCGGGTGTGCCGCGGCCGGGTGCGCCGGTGGCGGCGCAGCTTGGCCAGCTGGGCGGTGCGGGCGCCCGCCTCGTCGCCGACGGTGCGGTAGGAGGCGGCCAGCTGCTCGTAGGCGTACGGCAGGTACCCGTCCTCCTCGCGTTCCAGCAGCGGCAGCCGCTCCTCGGCGGGCAGGTGCGGGTGCAGCAGCCGGTAGCTGAGCCCGTCGGCCCGGACCACGGGCGGCCAGACGGACGGCTCGGCCCACAGCATGTCGAACTGGCTGCGGCGCAGGTTGACGATGCCGTCGATGGTGGGGCACTTGCGCAGCCAGAACTCCCCCATGACGGCGGAGCTGGCGCGCAGCGCCACCCGGCCGGGGTTGGACAGGCTCGCGCGGGTCAGTATCACCTGGCCGGGGACGCGGGCCCCGGTGAGGTTGACCATGCCCTCGGCGTGCAGCCGGTGGCCGCGTACGTCGCTGCCGACGGTGAGGGTCTCGGCGTGCAGGGCGATGCCGCCGGGGTTGACGAGCCGGGCCCCGTCGAGGCTGACCTGGCCGGCGATGGTGGCTCCGTTGAGGCGGAACTCGCCGTGGACGGTGAGGCCGCCGGCGATGATGTCCGTCCCTATCTCGGCGTGGTTGAGCTGGAGCGGCGGCTCGTCGACCTCGTCGGGCAGGCTCCCGGGCCGGATGACGGCGCCCTGGAGGAAGAGGCCGCCCCCGATCTTCGCGCCGGCGAGCCGGACGGGACCGTCGATGCGGCAGCAGGAGAGCCTGAGCACGACCTCGACGCGTACGGTGGCGGCGGTCAGGCCCGGCAGGGTGGAGTCGCCGAGCACGACGGCCCGCAGCTGGGCCCCGTACATCATGGGCTTGCGTTCGAACCAGCAGACCCGCATCCGGATCGGGTGGTCCACGACCGCGTACTTGAGGTCGAGCTTGCCGCTGATCTTCGCGCCGTAGAGCTTGATCCCCGCGACGTGTCCCTCCTCGGCGGAGCCGCCGACCAGCAGGGCGCGCAGCACCTCGGCGCGGACGGTGCGCCCGGGGCCCCAGGAGGCACCGTCGTGGGAGGTCTCCTCGGGGCTCTCGCGGAAGTCGACCGCCTCACCGCGCGGGAAGGCCTCCCATACGCGGCGTTCGGCCGGGGTCAGATCGTTGATCTCCATCGCGGGGATGGTGTCCCGGCGTCCGACGGACTGTCAATTCCGCCGATCGCCTTGCGGGCGGGGCCGTCTGGCGGTGCGTCAGTGCTCGACGCCCTCCTGGAGCTCCTGGCCCTTGAGCAGGAACCAGGCGGCCGCGGCGGTGGCCAGCAGGACGGCGGCGCCGACGCCGGAGGCGAGCCGCAGGCCGTCCACGAAGGCCTCCTGGGCCGCGCCGACCATGGTGTGGGCGGTCTGCGGGTCCAGGGCGCGGGCGGCCTCGACGGCGCCGCCGAGGGACTCGTGCGCGGCGTCGGCCACCGGGGCGGGGACCGTGGCGGGGGCGGTGAAGCCCTGGTAGACGCCGGTGACGACGGAGCCGAGCAGGGCGATGCCGAGGGCCGCGCCGAGTTCGTACGCGGTCTCGGAGACGGCCGAGGCGGAACCGGCCTGTTCCTTGGGGACGCTGGAGAGGATCACGTCGGCGGTGACGGTGAAGGAGAACCCGGCGCCGAGGCCGACGACGAGGAGCGCGGCGCCGAGCAGCGGGTAGCCGGTCTCGCGGTGGATCACGGTGAGCGCCGCGAGGGCCAGGCCGATGGCGGCGAGGCCGCCGGTGACGATGACGCGTACGGAGTACGCGCGGGCGTACTTGCCGGCGACGAGGCCGGTGACGACGGCGCCGACGGCGGCGGGGAGTTCGGCGAGTCCGGCCTCCAGCGGATCGCGGCCCTGCACCAGCTGGAAGAACTGGGAGAGGAAGAACACGAGACCGGAGAGGCCGAAAACGGTCAGCAGGTCGGCGAGGACCGCGCCGGAGAAGCCGCGGTGCCGGAAGAGCCGCATGTCGAGCAGGGGGGAGGCCAGGGTGAACTGGCGGCGTACGAAGGCGTAGAGGCAGGCGGTGCCGAGGGCGGCGGCGATCCACACGCCCGGGGTGGCGCCGTGGGTAGCCGCTTCCTTGACCGCGTACACGACGCTGATGACGCCGACGAGGGACAGGGCGACGCTGATCAGGTCCCAGGGGCCCGCGACCGGGTTCTTGGACTCGGGCAGCAGCCGTATGCCGACGAGGACCAGGGCGGCCATCACCGGGAGGTTGATCAGGAAGACCGAGCCCCACCAGAAGTGCTGGAGCAGGGCGCCGCCGACGACGGGTCCGACGGCCGCGCCGGCGGACGCGGTGGCGCCCCAGATGCCGATGGCGAGGCTGCGCTCGCGCGGGTCGTGGAAGATGTTGCGGATCAGGGCGAGCGTGGACGGCATCAGGGTGGCGCCGGCCACGCCGAGCAGGGCCCGGGCGACGATCATCATCTCGGGGCTGGTCGCGTAGGCGTTCAGGACCGAGACGGCGCCGAAGGCGGTGGCCCCGGCGAGGAGGAGCTTCTTGCGGCCGATCCGGTCGCCGAGGGAGCCCATGGAGACGAGCAGGCCGGCGATGACGAAGGAGTAGATGTCGCCGATCCACAGCAGCTGGGTGCCGGACGGCTTGAGGTCCTCGCTGAGGGAGGGGGTGGCGAGGCCGAGTACGGTGGCGTCGACCGCGATCAGCAGGACGGCCAGGACGAGCACGGAGAGTGCGAGCCAGCGCCCGCGGCTCTTCCCCTCCGCTCCCGTCCGCCGCTTCAGCTGTTCGGTTCGGCTCATCACTCCACACTCCGTCGTGCGCCACCGAGCAGCAACTCGGTGATCATGTACTGGAAGTCCTTGGCGGCGACCCGGCCGTCCATGACGGCCCAGGCACAGGTGCCGATGAGGCCGTAGAGGGCCTCGGTGAGCCAGGCGGGGCTCAGGTCGATGCGGATGTCGCCCTCCTGCTGGCCGCGCCTGAACAGCGCGCTGACGCGGGCGTCGAGGCGGGCCCAGCCCTCGTTGACCTGGTCGCCTTCGAAGAGCTGGTTCTCGGTGACGAGGAAGGCCAGCAGCTGGGCGTTGGGCTCCGCCTCGGCGATCAGCCGCCTCAGGGCGTCCACGGCCGTTCCCTCGTCGAGCCGGGCCCGGTCGAAGGCCCCCTCGAACTCGCGGATGCCGAGGTCCTCCAGGGCGCGCACGAGGGCGTCGCGGCCGGCGAAGTGCCGGTGGAGGGTGGCGCGGCCGATGCCCGCGGCGCGGGCGACCTCGTCCATCGTGGCGGTCGATTTGCGGGAGAGAAGGGCCGCCGCGTGGCGGAGCACCTGGTCACGATCCATGGCCATGAGACAAGCATAGACCGAATGAGACGCTCTCGTCTCATTCCTGGATTCGGATCTAGAAAAATCGGCTGCCGGACGGCAGCCGGAGAGGAAGTCTGCACCCATGAAGCCACTGCTGCTGATCGACGTCGACGGCCCGCTGAACCCGTACGCCGCCCAGGCCGAGCGGCGCCCCGAGGGCTACACCACCCACCGGATGCGTCCCACCGGCTTCACCGAGGGCAAGCCGCTGCGGGTGTGGCTGAACCCGGACCACGGGGCGGAGCTGCTCGCGCTGGCGGACGCGTACGACCTCGTCTGGGCCACCACCTGGAAGGACGAGGCGAACGACTGGATAGGGCCGCGCCTGGGGCTGCCGAGGCTCCCCTTCATCGACTGGCCGCGGATGCACGGCCGGGCCCCGCGCGGCACCTTCTGGAAGACGCAGTACGTCCTCGAGTACGCGGGCGCGCGGCCCTTCGCCTGGATCGACGACGACATCACGGCGATGGACCACGAGTACGTCGACCAGCGCCACCCCGCCCACGCCCTGCTGATGTACGTGGACGAGCGGATCGGCCTGACCCGGCCGGACTTCGACGCGCTGGCGGACTGGGTGCGCTGACCCGCCGCGCGGGCGCCGGACCCGACACGCGCGCGGGGGCGGTACGGGCCCGTCCGCCCGTACCGCCCCCGCGGGCACGTCGGCTACTGCTTGTGGGCGGCCCAGGCGTGCTGGATGACCAGGTCGGCCTTCAGCTCGGTGAGCTGGACCGCGACCGCCGACGGGGCGGTGCCGCCGCGGCCGTTGCGGGAGGCCAGCGCGCCGGGGACGTTGAGGACGGTACGGACCTCGGGGGTCAGGTGCTCCGAGATCTTCGCGAACTGCTCGTCCGTGAGCTCGTCGAGCTCGACCCCCTGCGCCTCGCACTCCTTGACGCACTCGCCGGCGACCTCGTGCGCGACACGGAAGGGCACGCCCTGCTTGACCAGCCATTCGGCGATGTCGGTGGCGAGCGAGAAGCCCGCCGGGGCCAGCTCCTCCATCCGCTCCCGGTGGACGGTGAGGGTGGCCATCATCCCGGTGAAGGCCGGCAGCAGCACCTCGAGGGTGTCGCAGGAGTCGAAGACCGGCTCCTTGTCCTCCTGGAGGTCCCGGTTGTACGCCAGGGGCAGCGCCTTCAGGGTGGCGAGCAGGCCGGTGAGGTTGCCGATCAGGCGGCCCGACTTGCCGCGCGCCAGCTCCGCGATGTCGGGGTTCTTCTTCTGCGGCATGATCGACGAGCCGGTGGAGAAGGCGTCGTGGAGGGTGACGAAGGAGAACTCCTTCGTGTTCCACAGGATGATCTCCTCCGCGATGCGGGACAGGTTGATCCCGATCATCGCGGTGACGAAGGCGAACTCGGCGACGAAGTCGCGGGACGCCGTGCCGTCGATCGAGTTGCCGACCGAGCCCCGCTCGAAGCCCAGGTCGGCGGCGACCGCCTCCGGGTCCAGGCCGAGCGAGGAGCCGGCCAGGGCGCCCGAGCCGTACGGGGAGACCGCGGTCCGGGTGTCCCACTGCCGCAGCCGCTCCGCGTCCCGGGACAGGGACTGCACGTGGGCCAGTACGTGGTGGGCGAACAGGACGGGCTGCGCGTGCTGGAGGTGGGTCCGGCCCGGCATCGCCACGTCCGCGTGCGCCTCGGCGAGGCCGACCAGCGCGTCCTGGAGGTCGGCGATCAGCCCGCCGATGATCCGCGCGTGGTCGCGCAGGTACATGCGGAAGAGGGTGGCCACCTGGTCGTTGCGGGAGCGTCCGGCGCGCAGCTTGCCGCCGAGGTCGGGGCCGAGCCGCTCCAGCAGACCGCGCTCCAGGGCGGTGTGCACGTCCTCGTCGGCGATGGTGCCGGTGAAGGAGCCGTCGGCCACATCGGCCTCCAGCCGGTCGAGCCCGGCGAGCATGCGGTCGAGCTCCTCGGCCGTGAGCAGGCCCGCCTTCGCGAGGACGCGGGCGTGGGCGCGGGAGCCGGCGATGTCGTACGGCGCCAGGCGCCAGTCGAAGTGGACCGACGCGGACAGCTTCGCGAGGGCCTCGGACGGGCCGTCGGCGAACCGGCCGCCCCAGAGCCGGACGTCACCGTTGTTGCTGCTCACAGCTACTGCTCCTCATGAGGGTGGTGGTGCGACGGTCTCCCCGCCGCGCAGGAAGCGGAGAGGCCGTCTCGGTACAGCGTCAAACGATTCACGGCGCGACGCGACGCGCCGTCGTGACCGGCCGCAGTAGGCATAACTATGCATTGCTCCGTATGTTTCGTCAATCGAGGCCCAGTGCCCCCGCGCTGACCTGCTCGCATATCGGGAGGCGTACTCCGTCCGCCGCCGCCTACGATCGGGCGCACACGATCCGGGGAGGGCACATGTGGAGCGCGGCCGAGAACGCGTCCTGGGGGCGCACGGTGGCCAGAGAACTCCTGGAGGGGCACGCCTCCCCGGTCGCCGGCCGGCTCCTGGGCAACGGCCCGGATGCCTGGATCGCGTTCGACGAAGAGGTGCGCCGCCTCCAGCGCTCCTCCCCCGGCCGGGCGGCCGGCGGCGGCCGGCTGGAGGCCCGCCTGTGCCACCGCGACGGGCGGGTACGCGCGGCCGCACTCGCCGCCTGGCGGCTCCCGCCGCTCGAACTCGTCCTGATCCGGTGCGCCGACCGGGTCCCGCAGGTCCGCGACCGCGCCCGCCGGGTCCTCGGCAGGCTGGTGGCCAAGCACCCCGCCGACGTACTGACCGCCATCACCCCGTTCGTCCTGCGGCTCGGCGGCCGCGCGCACGGCACCTGGGCGGTGGAGCAGCTCGAGGCGGCCCTCTCCGGCCGCTACTCCCTCCTCGCCGCCTGGTGGCGCCCCGGCCGGCCGTGCACGACGTGGAGCTGGAACGCGCTGACGCCCCAGCAGCGCGACCGCCTCCTGGCCCGCCTGCGCGGGAGCGCCGACCTGGCGAGCCGGCGGTTCGCCGCCCGCGTCACCCTCGCCTGCGGGCGGTTCGGCGTACGGGAGACCGCCCGGCAGGCCGCCGCCGAGCCCGACCCGGTGACGGCCTCGGTGTGGACCGGTGCCGCGCTGGCGGCGATGGCCGCCGACGGGCCGGACGACGGGGCGGTCGACGCCCTGCTCGGCTCCCGCTTCCCGGCGGTGCGGGCCGCCGGGGTCACGGCCCTGCGCCGGGCCGGGCGGGCGGCGCAGGCCACGGACCACCTGGCGGACCGGTCCGGCCGGGTCCGGGCCTGCGCCCGCTGGGTGCTGCGCCAGGACGGCCGCGACCCGTACGCGCTCCACCGCGAGCTCGTCACCGACCCGGAGCGGGTGAGCCGGTACGCGGTCGCCGGCTTCCGCGAGGTGGCCGGGCCGGCCGACGGGCCGCTGCTGCGCGGCCTGCTCGGCCACCCCGACGGCGCGGTTCGGGCCGCCTCCCTGGCCGCGCTGCGCGGGCTCGGCATCGCCGTCGAGGACGCGGCCCTGCTCGCGCTGCTGGAGGACGCCTCGGCATCGGTGGCCCGGGAGGCCGCACTGTGCCTGCTCCCCGCGGCCGCGTGGCTGGACGCCGCCGCGCTGGCCGACCGCACCGGCCCCGCCTGGCCCCCGCACACCCGCCGGGCCGCTTTCCGGCTGCTGCACGGCCGGGGCGGGAGCGCCGAACTGCGGGCCTGCGTCGCCATGCTGACGGACCCCGACCCGGGCCTGAACCGGCGGGCGCGCAGCAGGGTGCTCCACTGGAACTGGCTCAGCACCCTGGACGAGGGCGAGGCCCACCACGCGGAGCTGGGCGCGCTGCTGGCGCGGTCCGCCCGGCTGCTGGACGTGCGGGAGCTGCGGCTGTGACGCCCTCCCCCGGCCTGCCTGCGCCGCCGGGGGAGGGCGCGGACGTACCGTCTGACGTGTGCTGCGTACCGCTCTGCTCGCCGGCTCGCTGGTCCTCGCCGGGCTGCTCCCGTACGACTCCGCCCCGCTGCCCGCGCGTCTCGCCGACACCGGCGGCGGCAGCCAGCTGATCACCGCCGTCGCCCCCGCGCCGGGGTCGACGACGGGGGTGCTGACCTGGTGGGACCGGCGCGCGGGCCGCTGGTTCGAGGCGGGCAGCGCGCCCGCCCGGTTCGGCGCGAACGGCCTGGCCGACGGCGGGTCCCGGGTCCAGGGCACCAGCACCACCCCGGCGGGCCTGTACGGGCTGCCGTACGCCTTCGGCATCGCACACGCCCCGGCCGGGACGGCGTACTGGTACCGGAGGGTGACGGACCGTTCGTGGTGGTGCCAGGACAACGCGTCCGCCGCCTACAACCGCTGGACGGAGCCGCTGCGCGCCGACTGCGCGCCGGGCGAGGCCGAGCACCTGGTGGCGTACGCGGAGCAGTACGCGCACGCCCTGGTCATCGCCTTCAACTACGACCGTCCCGTACGCGGCCGGGGCGCGGGCATCTTCCTGCACGTGAACGGCGAGGGAGCCACGGCCGGCTGCGTCTCGGTCCCGCACGGCGCGATGCGCGAGCTCCTGCGCTGGGCGGACCCCCGGCGCCGCCCGCACATCGCGATCGGCACGGAGACGGGCGCCCTCGCGGTCACCCGCTACTGAGGGGCAGGGCTTCGGGGGCCGGGTCCTAACCTTCCTTCTGCGCCAGGCGCAGCAGGTGGTCGGCCAGGGCCTGGCCGCCGGCCGGGTCGCGGCTGATGAGCATCAGGGTGTCGTCGCCCGCGATGGTGCCGAGGATCGCCTGGAGTTCGGCCTGGTCGATCGCCGAGGCGAGGAACTGGGCCGCGCCGGGCGGGGTGCGCAGGACCACGAGGTTCGCGGAGGCCTCCGCCGAGATCAGCAGTTCGCCGGAGAGGCGGCGCATGCGCTCCTCCTTCGCCGACTCGCCGAGCGGGGCCTGCGGGGTGCGGAAGCCGCCCTCGCTGGGAACCGCGTAGATCAGCTCGCCGCCGGTGTTGCGGATCTTGACGGCGCCCAGCTCGTCGAGGTCGCGGGAGAGCGTCGCCTGGGTGACGCTCAGCCCGTCGTCGGCGAGCAGTTTGGCCAGCTGGCTCTGGGAGCGGACCGGCTGCCGGTTGAGGATGTCCACGATCCGGCGGTGGCGGGCGGTGCGGGTCTGCGGAACGGAGGGGCCGCCGTTCTGCTCGGGTTCCTGCGCCTGGCTCATCGTCGTCTCATTCTCCGGGTCGTCCCGCTTCGTCGAGGATGCCGGGAAGTGCCCGGACGAACGCGTCGACCTCGGCCTCGGTGATGACGAACGGGGGCATCAGCCGTACGACGTCGGGGGCGGGCGCGTTGACCAGGAATCCGGCCTGCTGGGCCGCGAGCTGCACCTGCGGTGCGAGCGGCTCCGTCAGCACGATACCCAGCAACAGGCCCGACCCGCGGACGTGGGAGACCAGCCCATGGGCGGACGCTTCGATTCCGGAGCGCAGCCGCTCTCCGCGCGCCTTGACCTGGTCGAGCAGTCCTTCGGCGGCGATGGTGTCGATCACGGCGAGTCCGGCGGCGCAGGCGACCGGGTTCCCGCCGAAGGTGGTGCCGTGCTGGCCGGGCTGGAGCAGGTCCGCGGCCGGGCCGAAGGCGGCCACGGCGCCGAGGGGCAGGCCGCCGCCGAGGCCCTTCGCGAGCGTGACGAGGTCGGGCTCGACGCCCTCGTGCCGCTGGTGCTCGAACCAGCTGCCGCAGCGGCCGATCCCGGTCTGCACCTCGTCGAGGGCGAGCAGCGTGCCGGTGGCCCGGGTGATCTCGCGGGCGGCGGTGAGGTAGCCGGCGGGCGGCACGACCACGCCGTTCTCGCCCTGGACGGGCTCGATGAGGACGAAGGCGGTGTCCTCGGTGACGGCCGCCCGGAGGGCCTCCGCGTCGCCGTACGGGACGTGCGTGACCTCGCCGGGCAGCGGCAGGAAGGGCTGCTGCTTCGCCGGCTGGCCGGTCAGGGCGAGGGCGCCCATGGTCCGGCCGTGGAAGCCGCCGCTGGTGGCGACCATGTGGGTCCGCCCGGTGAGCCGACCGATCTTGTAGACGGCCTCGACCGCTTCCGCACCGGAGTTGCAGAAGAAAACGCGGCCTTCGCGGCCGAAGAGCTGGAGCAGCCGCTCGCCGAGCGCGAGGACGGGCTCGGAGGCGTAGAGGTTGGAGACGTGTCCGAGGGTGGCGATCTGCCCGGCCACGGCGGAGACGACGGCCGGGTGGGCGTGGCCGAGGGCGTTGACCGCGATGCCGCCGACGAAATCGGTGTACTGCTTGCCGTCCGCGTCCCAGACCTGTGCGCCCGCACCGCGTACGAGGGCGAGCGCGGGGGTGCCGTAGTTGTTGGTCAGCGCCCCCTGCCAGCGGGCCCCGTACTCCTGGTTGCCGCTCACGTGCCGTTCCCTCCCTGTGCGTCGGGCACGACCATCGTGCCGATTCCCTCGTCGGTGAAGATCTCCAGCAGGATCGAGTGCTGGACCCGCCCGTCGATCACCCGGGCGGTGCTGACGCCGCCGCGCACGGCGTGCAGGCAGCCCTCCATCTTCGGCACCATGCCGCTGGACAGCTCGGGCAGCAGCTTCTCCAGCTCGCTGACGGTGAGCCGGCTGATGACCTCGTCGCTGTTGGGCCAGTCCGCGTAGAGGCCCTCGACGTCGGTGAGGACCATCAGCGTCTCGGCGCCGAGCGCGGCGGCGAGCGCTGCGGCCGCCGTGTCGGCGTTCACGTTGTACACGTGACCGTCGTCGGCGCTGCGCGCGATGGAGGAGATGACCGGGATCCGGCCGTCGGCGAGCAGGGCCTCGATCGCGCCGGTGTCGATGGCGGTGATCTCGCCGACCCGGCCGATGTCGACGGCCTCGCCCTCGATCACCGGGGTGTGCCTGGTGGCGGTGATGGTGTGGGCGTCCTCGCCGGTCATGCCGACGGCGAGCGGTCCGTGCTGGTTGAGCAGGCCGACCAGTTCCCGCTGGACCTGGCCCGCCAGGACCATGCGTACGACGTCCATGGCCTCCGGGGTGGTGACCCGCAGGCCGGCCTTGAACTCGCTGACCAGGCCCTGCTTGTCGAGCTGGGCGTTGATCTGCGGGCCGCCGCCGTGGACGACGACGGGCCGCAGGCCGGCCTGGCGCAGGAAGACCACGTCCTGGGCGAAGGCGGCCTTCAGGTCCTCGTCGATCATGGCGTTGCCGCCGAACTTGATGACGACGATCTTGCCGTTGTGCCGGGTGAGCCACGGCAGGGCCTCGATGAGGATCTCGGCCTTGGGGAGCGCGGTGTGGCGCCTCGCGGTGCTCATGAGCTGTACGCGCTGTTCTCGTGGACGTACTCGGCCGTCAGGTCGTTGGCCCAGATGACCGCGGACTCGGAGCCGGTGGACAGGTCGGCGGTGATGCGGACCTCGCGGTCCTTCATGCTCACCAGGTCGCGGTCCTCGCCGACGGAGCCGTTCTTGCAGACCCAGACGCCGTTGATGGCGACGTTGAGCCGGTCCGGGTCGAAGGCCGCACTGGTGGTGCCGATGGCGGACAGGACCCGGCCCCAGTTGGGGTCCTCGCCGTGGATGGCGCACTTGAGCAGGTTGTTGCGTGCGATGGACCGGCCGACCTCGACCGCGTCCTGCTCGCTGGCCGCGCCGACGACCTCGATGCGGATGTCCTTGCTGGCGCCCTCCGCGTCGCCGATCAGCTGGCGGGCGAGGTCGTCGCAGACGCTCCGTACGGCCTCGGCGAAGTCCTCGTACGCCGGCACCCGGCCGGAGGCGCCGGAGCCGAGCAGCAGCACCGTGTCGTTGGTGGACATGCAGCCGTCGGAGTCGACCCGGTCGAAGGTGGTGCGGGTCGCGTCCCGCAGGGCCTTGTCGAGGGTGGCGCTGTCCAGGTCGGCGTCGGTGGTGAGGACGACGAGCATGGTGGCCAGGCCGGGGGCGAGCATGCCCGCGCCCTTGGCCATGCCGCCGACCGTCCAGCCGTCCCGGGAGACGGCGGCCGTCTTGTGGACGGTGTCGGTGGTCTTGATGGCGATGGCGGCGGCCTCGCCGCCGTCGGCGCTGAGGGCGGCGGCCGCCGTCTCGATGCCGGGGAGCAGCTTGTCCATGGGGAGCAGGACGCCGATCAGGCCGGTCGAGGCGACCGCGATCTCACCGGCGTTGTGCTCGCCGCCCAGGACGGCCGCCACCTTCTCGGCGGTGGCGTGGGTGTCCTGGAAGCCCTTGGGGCCGGTGCAGGCGTTGGCGCCGCCGGAGTTGAGGACGACCGCGCTGACGGTCGCGCCGCGCAGCACCTGCTCGGACCAGCGCACGGGGGCGGCCTTGACGCGGTTGGAGGTGAAGACGCCCGCGGCGGCCAGTCGCGGCCCGTTGTTGACCACGAGGGCCAGGTCGGGGTTGCCGTTCGCCTTGATCCCGGCGGCGATGCCCGCCGCCGTGAATCCCTGTGCAGCCGTCACGCTCACGGCGCCACTCCCATCGTGGAAAGACCCAGCGCCTCGGGGAGTCCCAGGGCGATGTTCATGCTCTGCACCGCGCCGCCGGCGGTGCCCTTGGTGAGGTTGTCGATCGCGCTGATGGCGATGATCCGCCGGGCGGACCCGTCGTACGCGACCTGGACGTGGACGGCGTTGGAGCCGTACACGGCCTTGGTGGTGGGCCACTGGCCCTCGGGAAGGAGCCGGACGAAGGGCTCGTCGGCGTAGGCCTTCTCGTACGCGGCGCGCAGTGACTCCGCGGTGGTGCCGGGCAGCGCCTTGGCGGAGCAGGTGGCGAGGATGCCGCGCGGCATCGGCACGAGGTTCGGGGTGAAGGAGACGGAGACCCGCTCTCCCGCCAGCGGGGAGAGGTTCTGCACCATCTCGGGGGTGTGCCGATGGGCGCCGCCGACGCCGTACGGGGTGACGGTGCCCATGACCTCGGAGCCGAGCAGGTGCGGCTTGAGGGCCTTGCCGGCGCCGGAGGTGCCGGTGGCGGCGACGATCACGGCCTCCGGCTCGGCGAGGCGCGCCTGGTAGGCGGGGTAGAGGGCGAGCGACACGGCGGTCGGGAAGCAGCCGGGGACGGCGATGCGCCGGGTCCCGGCCAGGGCGGCCCGGCCGCCGGGGAGCTCGGGGAGCCCGTAGGGCCAGGTTCCGGCGTGCGGGGCGCCGTAGAACGCGTCCCAGTCGGCGGAGTCCTTCAGCCGGTGGTCGGCGCCCATGTCGACGACGAGCACGTCCTCGCCGAGCCCGGCGGCGACGGCGGCGGACTGTCCGTGCGGCAGGGCCAGGAAGACGACGTCGTGGCCGGCGAGGACCTCGGGGGTGGTCGCCTCCAGGGTCCGTCCGGCGAGCGGGACCAGGTGCGGCTGGAGGGGGCCGAAGGGCTGCCCGGCGTTGGAGTGCCCGGTCAGGGCGCCGATCTCCACCTCGGGGTGCGAGAGCAGCAGGCGCAGGACTTCACCGCCCGCGTATCCGCTCGCTCCGGCCACCGCAACACGTACCACCATCGGACCCTCCTCCTCGATGGCATGACTATACGTACCTATGCAGTTTTATGCAAAGCCTCCCACTCTCTCTTCCACTCTGTAAAAGGTGACGCGTTCTGTCAGTTTTGGCAGGAACGATGGAGGACATGAGCAACGAGGACACCATCAAGCAGAACACCCGGAACACCGCGCAGACCAGTCCGGCCGGTCCGCTCGCGGGCCGGATCGCGCTCGTGGCGGGTGCCACCCGCGGGGCGGGACGAGCTCAGGCCGTGGAACTGGGCCGGGCCGGTGCGACCGTGTACGTCACCGGTCGAACCACCCGGGCCCGGGCCAGCGAGGTCGGCCGGACGACCGAGACCATCGAGGAGACCGCCGAACTCGTCACCGCGGCGGGCGGCACCGGAATCGCCGTTCCCACCGACCACCTCGACGAAGCCCAGGTCCGGGCCCTCGTCGAGCGGATCGACCGGGAGTACGGGCGGCTCGACATCCTCGTCAACGACCTGTGGGGCGGCGAGCACCTTCTGGCCACCTCGGTGTTCGGGAAGAAGAGCTGGGAGACACCGCTCGCCGACGGCCTGCGGATCCTGGAGCTGGGCGCGCGCTCGCACGTGATCACGGCGGCGCTGCTGCTTCCGCTGCTGATCCGCTCCGACGCGCCGCTGCACGTGGAGGTCACCGACGGCACCGCGCACTCCAACCGCCGCTACCGGGAGAACATCTACTACGACCTGGCCAAGAACGCCCCGATCCGCCTCGCGTTCGGGCTGGGTCAGGAGCTGGCGGAGTACGGTGGCACGGCGGTCGCGGTGTCCCCGGGCTTCCTGCGTTCGGAGCAGATGCTCTCCCACTTCGGTGTGAGTGAGGAGAACTGGCGTGACGCGATCGCCCAGGAGCCGACGTTCGCGATCGCCGAGTCCCCGCGCTACCTGGCCCGTACGGTCGCGGCGCTGGCCGCCGACCCGGACCGCGCGAAGCGGTGGAACGGCAGGTCCACCTCCAGCGGGGAACTCGCCAGGGCGTACGGGGTGACGGACGTGGACGGCAGCCGGCCGGATGCCTGGGCCTACTTCGAGGACGTCGTCTACGGCGGCAAGGAAGGATCCCCCGAGGACTACCGCTGATCCTCGGCTTCCCCGGGTCGCGCCTCCCGAGGGCCGGCCCGGTAGAGCGCGGCCAGGGCTTCGGCGCGCTCGCGGAAGCGGGCGCGCAGGGAAGCCGGGGCCAGCACCTCGGCGTCCGCGCCGAGCCGGGTCAGCTGGTCGAAGGCGACGTCCTCGGACTCCGCCGGCAGCTCGAGGGTGACCAGGCCGGCGGGGTCCGGGGCGCTCGCGGAGGCGAGCGCGTCCGCGATGGCGGCCCCGTCCGCCACGGCGGGCAGCCGCCGCAGCCCCTGGCCGGTCAGCCGGACCGTGACGGTAGTGCGCAGAAGGCTGCGGGCGAAGGCGGCCGAGCCGGCCTCCCAGTGTGCGGCCAGTTCGAAGGCCGGGTCGCGCACGAACGGCTCCTCCGCTCGGGGAACGGGGCCGAGGGCGGTGATCCGGTCGACGCGGTAGGTACGCCAGCCGCCGTCGTGGTCCTCCCGCTTGGCGGGGACGCGGGCGACGGCGTACCAGGTGCCGGCCTTCAGCACGAGCCCGTACGGCTCCACCACCCGCGCCACGGCAGAGGCCGGGGCGCCGTCCCGGCCCGGCCAGGCGTACGACAGTTCGACGGCCCGGTCCGCCCACACCGCGCGGGCCAGCTCCGGCAGCAGTTCCGGGGTGGCGGGTTCGCGGAACCAGGCCGGGGCGTCGAGGTGGAAGCGCCGCACCGAGGACTCGGCGGCCTGGCGTACCGACGGGAGCAGGGTCGCGGTCAGCTTCAGCCGGGCGGTCGCCGCCGCGTCCGACAGCCCCAGATCCCGCAACGCCGAGGGCAGACCGGACAGGAAGAGCGTCTCCGCCTCGCTCGGACGGAGCGTGGTGAGCCGGGTCCGGTATCCCGCGGCGAGGAAGTATCCGCCCACCCGGCCCCGCTCCGACCGGACGGGGACGCCGGCCTCCTGCAACGCCTGGGCGTCGCGGATCACGGTCCGCTCGGAGATCTCCAGTTCACGGGCGAGAGCGGCCGCGGTCAGGCCGGGGTTCGACTGGATCAGGAGAGCCATGCGGATCAGGCGGGCGGCACGCATCCCCCAAGGATCACCGACCCGGCGGACGAACGGTACTTCTGCCGCCGCCGGTCCGCGAGGGGCGCCCGGCTCAGCACTCCCGCTCGTACTCCACCTGCTCAAGCGGGTGGCCGTCGCCGAAGTCGAGGAGCCGGGCGGCGCCGGTCCCCGCGAAGCCGCACTTGGCGTAGAAGCGGCGCGAGCGCGGGGTGTCGCGCAGGGTCCACAGGTGCGTGCGGGCGAATCCGTCGCCGCGCAGGCGGTCCAGCGTCGCCTCCATCAGCACGGCGGCGACGCCGCTGCCCCAGCCCTCGGGGTGGCCGTAGAAGCTGAGGATCTCCGCGAGGCCCGGCCGGGTCGTGGAGGGGCAGGACCATGACATCGCCAGGGGCCGGCCGCCGGCCTCGGCCAGCAGGAGCGTCCGGGGGTCCTCCGCGAGCCGCGCGTGCCAGCGGGTGCGCCGGCTGCGGACGCCCTCGGCGGCGAACTCCGGGGTGAAGAAGGGGGCGTACGCGGCCTCCCAGGCGGCGGCGTGGATCTCGCCGACGGCGTCCCCGTCATCCGGGCCGGCGGCGCGGACCGTGATCACGCGGAGACCGCCGGGACGGCGCCGAGGGCGTGGCGGACCCATACGTTCGGTTCCACGTAGACCGCGCGGTCGTGAGCGGGCTCGCAGTGGACGGGGGTGAGCGCTCCCGGTACGCGGACCGGGCCCGGCTCGTCGAAGGGCAGGCCGGTCCACTGCCGCCACTGGTCGAGGGTGCCGCTGATGGTCATCGAGGCGGGGGCCACCGAGTCGATGACCGCCCCCGCGCGGACGTGGACCCGCAGCCACGGGTCGTGGGGCAGTCCGTCCTCGCGGGTCCGGTACGCGTACTCCGCCATCGGGGTGTCGGGCTCGGCGGGCTTGCCGCTCGGCCGGACCGGGGCCACCACCTCGGTGAACCCGGCCGCCCGGGCGCCCTCGCGCATGGCGGCCAGCATCCGGCCGGAGAGCCCCTCGCCCTGCCGGCCCGCCGCGACGGAGATCTCCAGGGCGCTGACCGTGTCGGGCCGGACCCCGCGCCGCCGGTCGGAGAAGGCCCACATCAGGACCCGGTCCCAGCCCTGCCCGGGCAGCACCCCGCCGCGCTCGGGCGTGTGCAGCGCGAAGGGCACGCTGAAGGCGCGGGCCACCACCGCGTCGCCCTCGGTGGCGATGAAGACGTACTCGGGGAACTCGGCGACCAGGCGCGGGTACAGCAGCCAGCCGATCGGGTCCTGCAGGGCGAACTCCGGCCAGGAGTCCTCCATGTCCCAGAGCCGCGGGGCGAGTTCGGGGCGGCGGGCGAGGGAGGTGATCTCTATGCGGGTCATACCCGCAGGTTAGGGGCGGCTTCCCGGTCCCCTCAACGGGTTTGTGCCCCCTCGGCCGCCCCGCCCGGCAGGCCCCCGGGCAGGGCGCCCCGCAGCCGCTGCACCGCCTCCACCAGCTCCCCCGGGCCCGAGACCCCGGCGAAGCTCAGCCGGATGTGCGCGGCGGGCGGTTCGGCGCAGAAGTACGGGCGCCCCGGGGTGACGGCGACCCCGGCGCGCAGGGCCGCCGCCGCGAAGCCGGCGTCGTCGCCGCCCCCGCCGGGGCGCACCCAGAGCTGGAAGCCCCCCGAGGGCAGGTGGGCCGGTCCGGTGCCGGGCAGCTCCCGCCGCAGGGCGCCCGCGAGCACGTCGCGCCGGTGGCGCAGCTCGGCGGCGACGGTCCGCAGGTGGCGCGGCCAGGCGGGCGCGCCGACCAGTTCGAGCGCGGCCTCCTGGAGCGGCCGGGGCACGAAGAAGGTGTCGACGACCTGGATGGCCCGCAGCCGGTCCAGGACCGGGCCGCGGGCGGCGAGCGCGCCGACCCGCAGGCTGGGCGAGGTGGCCTTGGTCAGGGAGCGGACGTGGACCACGACCCCGTCGGAGTCCTGGGCCGCGAGCGTCGCGGGCAGCGGCCCGGCGTCCTCGTGGGCGAGGTTGCGCGCGTAGTCGTCCTCGACCACGAAGGCCCCGGCGGCCCGCGCGATGCGCAGCACCTCGGTTGCGCGCGCGGCGGACAGTACGGCGCCGGTCGGGTTCTGGAACAGCGGCTGGCATACGAAGACGCGTGCGCCGGTGGCTTCGAAGGCGGCGGCCAGCAGCTCCGGCCGGACCCCGTCGGCGTCCACCGGGACGGGTACCGGCCGGCAGCCGGAGGCGCGGGCGATGGCCAGCAGGCCGGGGTAGGTGGGCGACTCGACCAGGATCGGCGCGCCGGGCGGTGCCAGCGCCCGTACGGCGGTGGTCAGCGCGCTCTGCCCGCCGGCGGTGATCAGCACGTCGGCGGCGCCCACCGACCCGGCCGCGCCCCCGATCTCCCGGGCGAACCAGTCGCGCAGCTCGGGCAGTCCCTCCATGGGCGGCCGCCCCCAGGCCCCGGGGCGGCGTCCGGCGCGGGCCAGGGCCGCGGCCATGGCCCGCTCGGGCTGGAGCGAGTGGTGCAGGTAGCCGCCGTTGAGCTCGATGACCCCGGCCGGGGGTACGGCGAGGGAGTTCACCACCCCGGCGGCGTCCACGGAGCGCGGGATCACCTCCCCGGCGCCCTCGGAGCTGAGGGCGAGGGCCTGCCAGGAGGTGTCCCCGGGGGCGGGGTCGTTCGTACGGGGATGCGCGCGGAAGGCGCCGGCGCCGGGGCGGGTGACGACGAGGCCCTCGGCGGCGAGCTGCGCGAGGGCCCGGGAGACGGTGACGGGGCTCACCCGGTAGCGCTCGACCATGGCCCGACTGGAGGGCAGCTTTCCACCCACCGGATAGCGGTCGAGCTCCGACCGGAGGGATTCTGCCAGCTCGGCCACACTGCTACGCTCGTACATGACAGCACAGAATAGCGCTACTGGCCTCGCCCCGATAGCACTCCAGGTGGACGGCAGCACCCGCGACGGCAGCACCCGCGGACGTACGGGCACGCGCAGCGGTACCGCTCTGGCCCTGCTCGGGGTGGTCGCCTTCTCGCTGACCTTCCCCGCCACCGCCTGGGGACTGGAGAGCTTCGGCCCCTGGTCGCTCGTCGCCCTGCGCAGCGTGCTGGCGGCGGTGATCGCCGGCGGCTTCCTACTGGCCGGACGGGTGCCCCTGCCGGCCCGAGAGCACTGGGCGGGCCTGGCCGTCGTCGCCGCAGGGGTGGTGGCCGGCTTCCCGCTGCTGACCACCCTCGCCCTGCAGACCTCCACCACCTCGCACGCCGCCGTCGTCGTCGGCCTGCTGCCGCTGACCACGGCCGCCCTCTCGGCCCTGCGCACCGGCACCCGCCCTTCGGGCCGCTTCTGGGCGGCGGCCGTCGCCGGCGCCGCGGTGATCCTCGGCTTCACCCTGGCCCAGAGCGGCGGCTCGGTCTCGACGGGGGACGTCTACCTGTTCGGGGCGCTGCTGGTGTGCGCGGCCGGCTACACCGAGGGCGGACGCCTGGCCCGCGCCATGCCGGGCTGGCAGGTGATCGGCTGGGCGCTGGTGCTGTGCCTGCCGCTGTCGCTCGTGGGCTCGGTGCTGGCGCTCGCCTCGGAGCCGGTGCACCTGAACTGGCACGGGGTGACCGGCCTGGTGTGGGCGGCGGCCGGCTCGACCTTCCTCGGGCTGTACGTCTGGTACCGGGGGATTGCCGAGATCGGCGCGCCGCGCGCCAGCCAGCTCCAGCTCGCCCAGCCGCTGCTCACCCTGGTGTGGTCGGTGGCGCTGCTGGGCGAGCGGCTGTCCCCGGCCACCCCGCTGGCCGCCTGCGCCGTCCTGGTCTGCATCACCGTCACCCAACGGGTCAAATAGTCACGGATCGGCCTAAACTTCTTGCACCGGATCGGACCGGCTCCGAGGGAGGTCAGCACATGCGCGCGACCGAGGGCGACCAGTTGGTGCAGCACGGCAGGATCGTGGGCCAGCACGACAGGGTGGGCGAGATCGTCGAGGTCCTGGGTGAGAACGGCGCTCCCCCGTACCGGGTCCACTTCCCGGACGGGCACGACGCCGTCATGTCCCCCGGCCCCGACTGCGTCGTACGCCACCCGGACGATTCCGGGGGCAAGTCCGCCGCCCGGCAGTGACTCAGGTCGGCGGCACCGCCGTCGGGTAGTGGTCGGCGACGACCCTGGCCAGCGCTCCATTGGGGTCCGCGACCACGTGCTTCCCCGAGAAGTACACGTGGCCGCGGACCTCCGCGTACCGGCGGGCGAAGGTCAGGTGCCGGGACAGTTCCGCGGGGTCGCGCCAGGCCGCGACGGAGCTGCGGGCGTCGCACAGGTAGAGCGCCTCGCCCACGTACAGGTCCACGCCGGTGCCCGCGACGGTCTTCGCCCACCAGGGCACGACCGTCGCGTAGTCGGCCTGCGGGTGCCCGATGTGCCAGTACGCCTGGGGCGCGATGTAGTCGACCCAGCCCTCCAGCACCCACTTGCGCGTGTCCGCGTAGAGGTCGTCGTACGCCTGGAGCGCCCGCGTGGCCGAGCCGCGCCCGTCGGTGCTCTGGTTGCGCCACACCCCGAAGGGGCTCACGCCGAACCGCACCGTCGGGTGGTCGGCGCGCATCCGCCGCGACATCTCCTCGACGAGGGTGTCGGTGTTGTGGCGGCGCCAGGCGGCGCGCGAGGAGAAGGAGCCGCCGTACTCCGCGTAGGCGTCGTCGTCGTCGAAGTGCTGCCCGGCGACGGGGTACGGGTAGAAGTAGTCGTCCCAGTGCACCGCGTCGACGGGGTAGCGGGAGACGGCGTCCAGCATCGCCTTCTGCACGAAGGCCCGCACCTCCGGCAGCCCCGGGTTGTAGTAGAGCCTGCCGCCGTACGCGACGGTCCAGCCGGGGTTGCGGCGCGCCGGGTGCGAGACCGCGAGCCGGGAGGGGTCGGTGTGCTGGGCCACCCGGTACGGGTTGAACCAGGCGTGCAGCTCCAGCCCGCGCGCGTGCGCCTCGGCGACGGCCGTGCCCAGCGGGTCCCAGCCCGGGTCTCGGCCCTGCACCCCGGTCAGCCACTGCGACCACGGCTCGTACGCCGAGGGCCACAGGGCGTCGGCGGCCGGCCGGACCTGGAGGACCACGGCGTTGAGCCGGCGCGCCACGGCCGTGTCGAGGAGCCTGATCAGCTCGGCGCGCTGCTCCCGGGCGGGCAGACCGCTCCTGGAAGGCCAGTCGACGTTCTGTACGGAGGCGATCCACATCCCGCGGAACTCCGCGGCCCCGGCCCGGCCTCCGGCGCCGGCCCGCGCCGGGAGCACCGCCGGCGGCCCCGCCGGTTCCGCCGCCCGCGCCGCCGTGCCCGCCGCCGCTGCGGGCCCCGCCGCCGTCGCGGCCAGCACGCCCGCGGCCCCCGTCAGCAGCCCCCGCCGTCCGATGTACGCCATGTGAAGACTCCGTTCCGCTCCGTGACATCGCTCTGCGTGGGCACAGCATGCCCGCCCCGGCCCGCCGCCGGAGGCAACGCCGGAGTAACGTCGTGGGGCGTGGCGGGCGCCGGGGTGCAGTTACCACTGCCGAACACGGGGGACCCGCGATGGATGAGCAGCGAAAGGCACGATGTGACGGACCTCTCTACCCTCCCGACCGACATCGCACGGGTCGGCGTGGTGGGCTGTGGCCAGATGGGCGCAGGCATCGCCGAGGTGTGCGCCCGCAGCGGTCTTGAGGTGAAGGTCGCCGAGACCACCGGCGAGGCCCTGGAGATCGGGCGTACCCGGCTGCACAACTCGCTGACCAAGGCCGCCGAACGCGGCAAGATCAGCGAGGAGGAGCGGGACGCCACCCTGGCCCGCCTCAGCTTCACCACCGACCTCGGCGAGTTCGCCGACCGCGACCTCGTCATCGAGGCCGTCGTCGAGAACGAGCAGGTCAAGACGGAGATCTTCCAGGTCCTGGACCAGGTGATCACCCGCCCGGACGCGATCCTCGCCTCCAACACCTCCTCGATCCCGCTGGTCAAGCTGGCCGTCGCGACCTCGCGGCCGGACCAGGTCATCGGCATCCACTTCTTCAACCCGGCGCCCGTCCAGCGGCTCGTCGAGCTGATCCCGGCGCTCACCACGAGCGAGGAGACGGTCAAGCGGTCCGAGGCCCTGGTGCGGGACGTGCTGAACAAGCACGCCGTCCGCGCGCAGGACCGGTCCGGCTTCGTCGTCAACGCGCTCCTCGTGCCGTACCTGCTGTCCGCGATCCGGATGTTCGAGTCGGGCATCGCGAGCCGCGAGGACATCGACAACGGCATGGAGCTGGGCTGCGCCCACCCGATGGGCCCGCTCAAGCTGTCCGACCTGATCGGCCTGGACACCATCGCCTCGATCGCCGATTCGATGTACGCCGAGTACAAGGAGCCGCTGTACGCCGCTCCCCCGCTGCTCCAGCGCATGGTCGACGCGGGCCGTCTGGGCCGCAAGACGGGCTCGGGCTTCTACCCGTACGGCTGAACCTCCTGGGGCGGCCCGGCCGCGGATGGCGCGCCGGGAGGGCCCGGCCGCCCCGGCGGCGGCCGGGCCCTCCCGCGTCCGCCGGCGGCGGCACGGCAGCGGCTGACGCCCCCTCACAGGGGGACGCGCAGTGCCCCGTCGATGCGGTACGCGGTCTCCTCCGCGCCCGCGCACCCGCTGCTCAGCAGCTGCTCCCGGACGGCCCGCAGCCGGTCCCGCAGGCGCAGTGACTCCATCCCCTTGGCCCGCTCCGCCATTTCGGCCGCCGAGGCCACCGCCCGCTCTGCCTCCCCCTGCCGCAGCTGGATCTCGCACAGCATCGCGAGGCGGTGCACCCGCCCCCGTTCGTGCGCCGGGGTCCCCACCGCCTCGGCCGCCTGCTCGTGCGCGCCGGCGAGGTCCCCCAGGCTCAGCAGCGCCTCCGCCACCTGTACGTTGACCAGCCCCGGCTGGACGTAGCCGGTCTCGGCGGGCTCGGCCCCGGGCACGATCCGCCCGGCGGCCGCCTCGGCGCGCCGGATGCAGGCCAGCGCCGCCCGTCCGTCGCCGAGTCGCGCGTACGCCTTGGCCTGCATCGCGTACAGGTCGGCACCCAGCGCCGGGGTGACGTCCCGGCCGGCGGCGCGCAGCGCGGCCTCGGCGAAGGCCACGGCCTGGCGGTAGTCCTTCAGGTGCAGCGACTGGTTGACGAGCAGGGCGATCACGTACGCCCCCAGCCCCCGGTCCCCGCTGGCCTTGGCGAGCCGCAGCGCCTGGTGGAAGTAGCGCTGGGCGAGGCCGTGAGCGTCGGAGTCGTACGCGCAGATCCCCGCGACCGCCACCAGCGAGCCGCCGGCCCGGTGCAGCGGCCGGCCGATCTCGTCGGTGTAACTCCCGCGCAGCATCGGCGCGGTCTCGCTGCCGAGGAAGCGCACGATCCGGGCCCGGGTGGCCATCCCGCCGGCCCGGCGGTACATCAGCTCGTAGTGCGCCCGGGCCGCGCGCAGGATCTCGACGTGCTCGGGGCCGATGCGGTGCGGGCCCTCCCGGGACACGTCGGCGTCCTCGGGCGGGTTCTCCCACTCCCACACCGGAATGACGGCCGGGGTGCCGGTGAGGGCGTGCGCGGTGAGCTGTGCGGGCCGGCCCAGCTCGTCGGAGCGCCACAGCGCGGTGGCACGGTCGACGAATCCGCTGAGCCGAGTGGCGTGCGGGCTCTGCCGGCCGGGGATCCCGAGCCCGATGTCGTCGAGTGCGACGGGACGCTGGAGCCGTCCGCCCAGCACCTCGCAGATCAGGTCGGGCACCTGGCCGCGGGGGCGCTGCCCCTTCAGCCAGCGGGAGACGGCGGTGTGTTCGTAGCGCAGCGCGAGTCCACGGGACCGGCCGGCCTGGTTGACATGCGCGGCGAGTCCGGCGTGGGACATGCCCGCCTCGGCGAGGAGGGCGTCGAGCAGGGCATTGGGCTGCATGGGCCCCTCCAAGGGCTCGTCGCCCTCAGGCTAGTGGCTGAGCGGTGGGCTCGGGGGCGTTCCGCGTTTCCTTCACACGGGGTGTGAAGTGAGTGCGCGCATAAATGCGTTGCGCACCCTGCCGCGCGGGGCCCCGGGGGCGGTTCACTGAAGAGCCTCGCCAAGGAGGCAGCCCGGTCGTCGGCTCCCCCTCGTACAGTGCGACGACCCGGCACCGCGCCGCCCGCCCCTGCTGTCTGCCCGACACTCCATGGCAGGCGCGGGCGGCGCACCACGGCTCCGAGGGGTCCGGTTGGTCGCCGGGCCCGCCGGGGCCTGGCCGGTTCCGTACCGGGTCCGTCCACCGGCCCGGTACGGAACGGCTCCGCCGGTGACACGGGTCCGCCCGGGCCGTTCCACTCCCCCCGGGACGGGCGGACCCGCACCGGTCGGCCGCGGCGCGGCACCCCGGGGGCGGCTTCGACGGTGGGGCCGCCCTCCCGGTGCCGTGCACGGCGCGCACGCCCGCAGCCAGCCGCGCGGGTGTGCCCGTGCGCGGGCGCACCGCTGCGCGGAGCGGTCAGGCCCCGCAGGGTCCGGGGTGCCACCCGAACGGGTGAGGGGCGCGCCCGGTGATCCGGACGCGCCCCTCAGAGCGGTTCAAGCGGCGGCGGCGTCACGCGCCCCGCAGCACCGCCCCGGTCCGCTCGCCGGCCAGGGCGACGGCGGCGTCGCGCGCGGCCGTGGACTCCTCGGCGGTCAGCGTCCGGTCGGGCGCCCGGAAGCGCAGCGCGTACGCGAGGGACTTCTTGCCCTCGCCGACCTGCTCACCGGTGAACACGTCGAACAGCCGCAGGGACTCCAGCAGTTCGCCGGCGCCCTTGCGCAGCGCGTCCTCCACCGCCGAGGCGGGGACGGAGGCGTCCACGATCAGCGCGACGTCCTGGGTCGCCACCGGGAAGGTGGAGATCCGGGGCGCCTGCACGGCGCCGCCGCCGGCCGCCGCGAGACGGTCCAGGTCGAGCTCCATGGCGCTGGTGCGGGCGGGCAGGCCCATGGCCTTGACCACGCGCGGGTGCAGCTCGCCGGCGTGGCCGATGACCTGCTCGACACCGTCGACGGTGACGACCAGCTCGGCGCAGCGGCCCGGGTGCCAGGGGCCGTACTGGCCCTGGCGGACGACCAGCTCCGCACCGGCCTCGACGGCCAGCGCGCGGGCGGCCTGGACGGCGTCCGCCCAGCCCGCCGGACGTCCCTTGCCCCACCAGCCGGCCTGCTCGCGGGCACCGGCCAGCACGACCGCGGCGTACCGCGGCTGCGCGGGCAGGGCCGCGTCGAGGGTGGCGACCTCCTCGTCCGTGGGACGCCGGTCGACGGGCAGCCGTACGGCGACACCCGGCTCGGCGGCGGCACGGAAGACCGAGCCGGTCTCGAAGAGCGCGAGGTCGTGGCTGCCCCGGCTGTCGTTGCGGCGCAGCGCGCCGAGCAGACCCGGCAGCAGCGTGGTGCGCAGCGCCGGCTCCTCGTCGGAGATCGGGTTGACCAGCTTGACGACCTGGCGGCTCGCGTCGTGCGCCGGCAGCTGGAGCTGGTCGAAGACGGCCTCGCCGATGAACGGGTAGCTCAGCGCCTCGACGTAGCCGGCGCCGGCCAGCGCGCGGCCGACCCGGCGGTGCAGCTGCTGGCGCGCGGTCAGGCCGCGTCCGGAGGGGACCTGCGGGAGGGTGGACGGGAGGTTCCCGTAGCCCTCCAGCCGGATGACCTCTTCGGCGAGGTCGTTGGGCTCGGCGAGGTCGGGCCGCCACGAGGGGACGGTGACGACGAGCTCGTCCTGGCCGTAGACGTCGCAGCCGATCTCCTGGAGGCGGCGCACGACGGTCTCGCGGCCGTACTCCATGCCCGCGACCCGGTCCGGGTGGTCCGCGCGCATCGCGATGGTGCGCGGGGCTCCAGGGGCGGTGAGCTCGGTGACGCCGGCCTCGGCGGTGCCGCCGGCGAGCAGCACCAGCAGGTCGACGGTCCGCTGGGCGGCCGCGGCGGCGGCCTGCGGGTCGACGCCCCGCTCGAAGCGCTTGGAGGCCTCGGAGGAGAGCTTCAGGCGGCGGGCGGTGCGCGAGATCGACACGGAGTCGAAGTGCGCGGCCTCGATCACGACGTCGGTGGTGCCGGTGACGGCGCCCGTCTCCGGGTCGGTGACGGAGTCGGCGATCTCGGTGTTGGCACCGCCCATGACACCGGCGAGGCCGATGGGGCCGCTGCCGTCGGTGATCACCAGGTCCTCGGCGTCGAGCGTGCGCTTGACCCCGTCGAGGGTGGTGAGCTTCTCGCCCTGCTCGGCACGGCGGACGCCGATCGCGCCGTCGAGGCGCGAGCGGTCGTAGGCGTGCAGCGGCTGTCCGAGCTCCAGCATCACGTAGTTGGTGATGTCGACGGCCAGCGAGATCGGGCGCATGCCCGCCTTCTGGAGGCGGCGCGTCAGCCAGATCGGGGACCGCGCCTCGGGGTCGAGGCCGGTCACCGTGCGGGCGGTGAAGCGGTCGCAGCCCTGCGGGTCGGAGATCTGCACGGCGTAGCCGTACGAGTTCGGCGCGGGCACGTCGAGCAGCGCCGGGTCGCGCAGCGGCAGGCCGTAGGCGGTGGCGGCCTCGCGGGCCACACCGCGCATGGACATGCAGTAACCGCGGTCCGGGGTGATGTCGATGTCGAGGACCTCGTCGACGAGCTGGAGCAGCTCGATCGCGTCGGTGCCGGGCTCGTACTCCGGCGGCAGCACGATGATGCCGTGCGTGCCGTCGTCGCCCATGCCCAGCTCCTCGCCGGAGCAGATCATGCCGTGCGAGGTCCTGCCGTACGTCTTGCGCGAGGCGATCGCGAAGTCGCCGGGCAGGACGGCGCCGGGCAGGACCACGACGACCTTGTCGCCGACGGAGAAGTTCCGGGCGCCGCAGACGATCTCCTGCGGCTCGCCGGTGCCGTTGGCGGAGCCGACGTCGACCGTGCAGAACCGGATCGGCTTGCGGAAGCCCTCGAGCTCTTCGATGGTCAGCACCTGGCCGACGACGAGGGGGCCCTTGAGGCCGGCGCCGAGCTGCTCGACGGTCTCGACCTCGAGGCCGGCGTCGACCAGCTTGGCGGCCACGTCACGGCCGGTCTCGCCCACGGGGAGGTCGACGTACTCCCGCAGCCAGGAAAGCGGGACGCGCATCAGATCTCACTCCCGAACGGCCGGGTGAAGCGCACGTCACCCTCGACCATGTCTCGCATGTCTTCAACGTTGTGACGGAACATCAGCATCCGCTCGATGCCGAAGCCGAAGGCGAACCCGCTGTACTTCTCCGGGTCCACACCGCAGGCGACGAGCACCTTCGGGTTGACCATGCCGCAGCCGCCGAGCTCGATCCAGCCCTCGCTGGAGCAGGTACGGCAGGGGCGGTCGGGGTTGCCCACCGACTCGCCGCGGCAGACGTAGCACTGCATGTCCATCTCGGCGGACGGCTCGGTGAAGGGGAAGAAGTGCGGGCGCAGCCGGGTGGTGGTCTGCTCCCCGAAGAGCTCCTTGACCATGTGGTCGATGGTGCCCTTGAGGTCGGCCATGGTCAGGCCCTCGTCCACGGCGAGCAGCTCGACCTGGTGGAAGACCGGGGTGTGCGTCGCGTCGAGCTCGTCGGTGCGGTACACGCGGCCCGGGCAGACGACGTAGACGGGCGGCTTGCGCTCCAGCAGCGAACGCGCCTGCACCGGGGAGGTGTGGGTGCGCAGCACGACACCGGACTCGTCGCCCCCGGTGCCCTTGGGGCCCTGGACGAAGAAGGTGTCCTGCATCTGGCGCGCCGGGTGGTCGGGCGTGAAGTTGAGGGCGTCGAAGTTGAACCACTCCGCCTCCACCTCGGGGCCTTCCGCCACCTCGTAGCCCATGCCGACGAAGATGTCCGCGATGCGGTCCATCAGCGTCGTCAGGGGGTGGCGGGCGCCGGCGGGCACGCGGTCGTAGGGCAGCGTGACGTCCACCGCCTCCTCGACCAGCACCCGCTCGTCGCGCTCGGCCTCCAGCTGCACCGTGCGGGCCCCGAAGGCCTTGTTCACGGCGCCGCGGGCCTGTCCGACGCGCTTGCCCGCCTCGGCCTTGGCCTGGGGCGGCAGGGCGCCGATCTCGCGGTTGGCGAGCGCCAGGGGCGAGCGGTCGCCCATGTGCGCGGTCTTCGCCTCGCGGAGCTCGTCGAGGTCGCCGGCGGACGCGAAGGCGGCGAGCGCCTCGTCCCGCATGCGCTCGATCTCTTCCGGTTTCAGTGCCTCGACCTCGACAGGGTCGTACGACTTGTTCGGTGCCGACATCTCTTCCCGTACTTCCGATGGCTGGCTGGTGGGTCCCCGCGCGACCTGGATCGAAACGGCTCGGATCGATCGGCCCAAGGACACAAAGGTGCCAAAGGACGAGTCTAAGGGCCGCCGGGGGTGGAGGAGCCCGTGGGCCGCCTGGCGAGACCGTCCGCAGGGTTACTGCGTGAGGTAGGCCGGCGCGCTCACGGGCAGGATAAATCGGAACTCGGCTCCGCCTCCGGGGCCTCGGCCGACCGTGATGGTGCCGCCGTGGGCCTCCACGATGCCCTTGACGATGTACAGGCCCAGGCCGGTGCCGCCGCGCTTGCTCCCCCGCCAGAAGCGGGTGAAGACGCGGCCCATCGACTCCTCGGGGATCCCGGGGCCTTCGTCGGTCACGGTGACGGCAGTTCCCTTCTCGTGCGGCGCCACGTCGATGGTGACCGTTCCGTCACCGTGGCGCACCGCATTTTCGAGGAGGTTGCCGAGGATCTGGTCGATCTTGTCCGGGTCGGCCCACAGGTCCGGCAGCGGGCTGCTGACCCGTACGAGGAACCGCTCGGGCGCCTGCCCGTTCGCGGTGAGCGCCTGGACGTGGCGGCCCACGGCGGCGGCGATGTCGACGGGCTGGCGGCGCACCTCCAGGCGGCCGGAGTCGATGCGGGAGATGTCGAGGAGCTCGGCGATGAGCCGGGTGACGCGGTTGGCGTCGGCGTCGACGGTCTCCAGCATCAGCCGCTTCTGGTCGTCGGTGAACCGTTCCCACTTGGCGAGCAGGGTCGCGGTGAACCCCTTGACCGAGGTCAGCGGGGAGCGCAGTTCGTGCGCCACCGTCGCGATCAGCTCGGCGTGGCTGCGCTCCGTGCGGCGCCGGGCCTCGGTGCCGCGCAGGGTGACGACGAGGCGGCTGAGCGGGCCGGTGGGGTGGGTGCGTACGTAGCGGGCGGAGACGAGCACCTCGCGCCCGCCGGGCAGCAGCAGGTTCCGCTCGGGCTGGCCGCGCCGGGTGGCGAGCCCCCCGTACGGGTCGGTCATCGCCCACCAGCGGCGGCCTTCGAGGTCCTCCAGCGGCAGCGCGCGCTCGATGCGGGCACCGAGGGCCTGGCCGGCCGCGATGGCGGTGATCCGGGACGCGGCCCGGTTGAAGCAGACGACGTGCCCGGTGTGATCGGCGACGACGAGCCCGTCGGGCAGCTCGTCGGGATCCATCCGGAAGGCGTCGTCCCCCTCCCCGGGAGCTCCGCCGGGCCCCTGGCCGGGGGCACCGGGGGCACGGCTCCCGCGGCCTGCGGGGCCCGCCTGGGGCGGTACGGAGGCCAGGGCGTCCGGGGCGGCCGGCGGAACGGGCGGCGCGCCGCCCGGGGGCCGGGCGGCGTCCCCGAACCGCTCCTCGGCCGCGTCCGCGGCCCCTGGTGAGCTGTTCGTACCGACGGTCATGTCCCCGTACCCCGCATCTCCGGGTAGCTCAGTGGGCCCCCGGGCGGCCACATTACTAGCTGGGGGTCACGGAGCGGCACCCTCCGGGCGCCCGCTGTGCGCGCGCGGACGCGTAGAGGCACACGGCCGCGGCCGTCGCGAGGTTCAGGCTCTCGGCCTTGCCGTGGATCGGGACCCGGACGACGGCGTCCGCGAGGGCCCGGGTCTCCTCGGGCAGGCCCCAGGCCTCGTTGCCGAAGACCCACGCCGAGGGGCCGCCCATGGTGCCCGCGTCCAGTTCGGCGTCGAGGTCGTCCTCCCCGGCCCCGTCGGCCGCGAGGATCCGAACCCCGGCGGCCCGCAGCCCTTCCACGGCCTGCTCCACCGGGACGCCGACGGCCACCGGGAGGTGGAAGAGGGAGCCGACGGAGGCCCGTACGGACTTGGGGTTGTACAGGTCGACGGAGGCGTCGGTCAGCACCACCGCGTCGGCGCCGGCCGCGTCCGCGCAGCGCAGCACGGTGCCGGCGTTCCCGGGGTCGCGGACGTGGGCGAGGACGGCGACCAGCCTGGGCCCGGTCTTGAGGATCTCCTCGAAGGGGGAGTCCAGGAAGTGGCAGACGCCGACCAGGCCCTGCGGGGTCACGGTCTGGGAGACCTCGGCGAGCACCTCGTCGGAGGCGTAGTGCACCCGGGCCCCGGCGAGCAGCGCGGCCTCGACGATGCCGGCGTAGCGCTCGGCGGCCTCGACGGTGGCGAACAGCTCGATCAGGGTCGCGCCCTGGGCCCCGCGGTGCTCGACGGCCTCCCGGACGGCCTGCGGGCCCTCGGCGATGAACCGGCGCTCCTTGGTGCGGAAGTTGCGCCGCGCCAGCCGGCGGGCGGCGGCCACCCGCGGGGATCGGGGGGAGATCAGCTCGGTGGGGTGACCCATGGTGTCTGCGGTTCTCTCTCGGGTTCTGCGTGGCGGGGCGAAAGCACACGGACCCGCAGGCGGGAAGCCTGCGGGTCCGTGGGGTGCCGGTCGCGTGGAGCGGGCCGGCCAGGCGCCTTAGGCAGCGGCCTTGGGCGCGTTCACGTCGGCCGGGAGGGCCTTCTGCGCGACCTCGACCAGCGCGGCGAACGCGTTGGCGTCGTTGACGGCCAGCTCGGCGAGGATCTTGCGGTCCACCTCGATGTTGGCGGCCTTCAGACCCTGGATGAGGCGGTTGTACGTCATGCCGTTCTGGCGGGCAGCGGCGTTGATGCGCTGGATCCACAGCTGACGGAAGTCGCCCTTGCGCTTCTTGCGGTCGTTGAAGTTGTAGACCAGCGAGTGGGTGACCTGCTCCTTGGCCTTGCGGTACAGGCGCGAACGCTGACCGCGGTAGCCGGAGGCCGCCTCGAGGATCGCCCGGCGCTTCTTGTGGGCGTTTACTGCCCGCTTGACGCGTGCCACTTTTTACTCCTTGTAGCGGGGCCGTGGTTGTCTTCACACGGCCCGAAATTCGATGGGGTCCCGGTCCTGACGTCCCGCTCCCTCGGGGGGAGCGGAGGACATCAGATGCCGAGAAGCTTCTTGATCTTCGCGGCGTCGCCGGGAGCCATCTCCGCGTTGCCGGTCAGGCGACGGGTGATGCGGGACGACTTGTGCTCGAGCAGGTGGCGCTTGCCGGCGCGCTCGCGGAGCACCTTGCCGGAGCCGGTGACCTTGAAGCGCTTCTTGGTACCGCTGTGCGTCTTGTTCTTCGGCATGGCGCCGTTATCTCCTCGTCGGTGGCGCCCCCGCCGGTCCGGCGGGACCGGCTCGCGGGAGCGTCATGTTGTTGGGTGATCCGGGACGGGCTGTCCGGGATCAGGCCTCGGCGTTCGCCTCGGCGGAGCCGTCGGCCTCGACCTCGGCCTCGGTGGCGGCCTCCGGGGCCTCCTCCTCGGCCGGAGCGGCCTCGGCGGCGATGCCCTGGCGCTCGGCCTTGCGCGCGGCCTGCGCCTCGCGGGCTTCGGCCATCGCCTCGGTCTTCTTCTTGTGCGGACCGAGAACCATGATCATGTTTCGGCCGTCCTGCTTCGGGTTCGACTCGATGAAGCCGAGGTCCTCGACGTCGGAGGCGAGACGCTGCAGCAGTCGGTAGCCGAGCTCCGGCCGGGACTGCTCGCGACCACGGAACATGATCGTGATCTTGACCTTGTCGCCCTGCTTGAGGAACCGAACGACGTGACCCTTCTTGGTGTCATAGTCGTGCGGGTCGATCTTCGGCCGGAGCTTCATCTCCTTGATGACCGTGTGCGCCTGGTTCTTGCGCGCCTCACGGGCCTTCATGGCCGACTCGTACTTGAACTTGCCGTAGTCCATGAGCTTGCAGACCGGCGGGCGCGCGGAAGCCGCGACCTCGACCAGGTCCAGGTCGTATTCCTGTGCGAGCTCAAGCGCCTTCGCAAGCGGGACGATGCCCACCTGTTCGCCGCTGGGACCGACGAGTCGCACCTCAGGGACTCGAATCCGATCGTTGATGCGGGGCTCGGTGCTGATGGATCCTCCTCGGTAGCACCACACGGTTGCCTGGCAGACAACCGCTGACGTCTTTTGTCGTCAGACCTCACCGCGGCGGAGAATGAAAAATGCCCCGCCGGGCACAGGCAGGGGCTCCAAAACAACCGGAGCACCGCCGCGTGCGAACCGCGGGGCGCATATCGACGGCTTTCCATCGTCCGTACGGAACGATGGATACCGTCTGACCGGATGACCCGCCTCCCCGGAGGGTGGTCGGGTGGGAGATCGGAGCCTCCACTTGTGGGCCGGGCACGCACGTGTCCGGCCGGTCGAGCTCCATACTACCCCACGCATCGCAAGGCCGCCGCACGACCTATCGTGGAGCGCATGACTGACGCGACGCCCTCCGATTCCACCCCTCCCGACTACGACGAGATGACCCGCGACATCGCGGACGTCCCGGCCGTCGAGGTCATCACCACGGTGGCCGTCCACCTGCTGAGCGCCGCGGCGGTCAACCTGGGCCTGGACAAGCCGGACTCCGAGCACAAGGACCTCGACGAGGCCCGCAAGCTGATCACCGCCCTGGCCGGCCTGGTCACCGCCAGCGCCACCGAGATCAGCTCCTTCCACGCGGCCCCGCTGCGCGACGGCCTGAAGTCGCTCCAGCTGGCCTTCCGCGAGGCCTCGATCGTGCAGGACGAGCCGGGCCAGGGCCCGGGCGAGAAGTTCACGGGCCCGGTCTACGCCTGACCGCCCTCCCGCACCTTCCGCTTCCGTACGCCGAAGGGCCGCCGCGACGCGTCGCGGCGGCCCTTCGGCGTACCGGATCCGGGCGGGCGGATCTCAGCGCGCGAAGAGCGGCTCCCCCGGCGGGACCGGGCCGCCGGCCGGGAGCAGGGCCAGGTCCAGGCCGCGTACGAGCCGGCCGCGCAGGGTCTCGTCCGCCGCCAGCGCTTCCGCCACGCGGCGGGCCGCCGGGGCGGGCTCGGCGCCGGCCGAGAGCACGACGGCCAGGGTGCCGTCGGCGTCGGCGCCGCCCCGCCCCAGGTGGGCGCGGAGCACGGCGGGCTCGGCGGCCACGGCCGCGCGTACGGCCTCGCGCACGGCCGGGTCGGCCAGCGGGTCGGCGTCCGTGCGGCCCTCGGCGAGCGCGAGCAGGGCCGGGCCCGTCAGCTGGTACGGGACGGGGCCGGCCAGGTCGATGACGACCGTGTCGGCCTTCTCGTGCGCGGCGGCGGCGAGCGCCTGGTGCAGCGGGACCGCCACCGGGCGGGCCGCCGGGTCCCACAGGGCCAGCGAGGCGATCGAGGTGAAGGCGGGCAGCGCCCGGCGGTTCCCCGCCGTCAGGGTGGGCACGGCCATGTCGCTGGTCTTCTCGCGCTTGAGGCCGGTCTCCGGGTCGGTCTCGACCTCGCCGAGCATCGCCACGACGGGCACCAGCAGCCGGGCGTCCTTCAGCGCCGCCAGCAGCTGCGGTTCGGCCGCCCGGTCGGCCGCCCAGGCGGCCAGGGCGGCGCTGAGCCGGGGGTCGGCGGTGCCGTCGTCGTCGGAGAAACCGGGGTCTGGAATGTTCTTGGTCGCCACAGTTACGCGACTCTATCCCGCCGTGCGGCGCGCGGGCGCCGGGCCAGTACGGCGGCCAGCACCAGCAGGGCCGCTCCCCCGGCCGCCGCCGCCGGCACACCGGGCACCGTCCGGCGCCCGGACGGCCGGACCGGTTCGGGGCCCGGGCCGAAGTACCGCCGCCCGGCCGGGACGGCGGCGGGGACGGGCGCCTCGGGGCGCAGCGCGGCGCCGGCCTGGAGCGCGGCGACGGGGTCGACCGTGCCGTGGCCCCGGGCGTCGTCGCGGCCGCCGGCCGGGCGGTCGGCGGCGGTGTCCTCCAGCAGCTTCTTGACCTGCGCCGGGGACAGGCCCGGATGGGCGGCCCTGACGAGGGCCACGGCGCCGGAGACGAAGGCCGCGGCGGCGCTGGTGCCCCACCCCTCGTAGTAGGAGCGGTCCGGGTCGGCGATGACCACGTCGACGCCGGGGGCGCTGACGGTGGCGTACCAGTGGCGGGTGGAGAAGGGTGCCTTGCGGCCCTGGCGGTCCACGGCCGCGACGGCGATGACTCCGGGGTAGGCGGCGGGGTAGGAGGTGTGGTCGCCGCGTTCGCCGCCGTTGCCCGCGGAGGCGACGACGACCACGCCCTTGCCGAGGGCGTACCGCACGGCCTCGTCCTCGGCGGCCTCGTGGTGCGCGGAGTCGCTGTCGTCGCCCAGCGAGAGGTTGATCACGTCGGCGCCGTGGTCGGCGGCCCAGCGGATGCCTTCGGCGAGGGCGCCGGCCTTGCTGTCGCGGGCCTTGGCCCGGCCCGGGTCGCCCTCTTCGAGGATCACGCGGACGGGCAGGATCTTCGCGTGCGGCGCGATCCCGAGGACCCCTTGCGAGCGGTCGGGGCCGTGGCCCCGGCCCGCGATGATGCCGGCCATCGCGGTGCCGTGGCGGGCCCAGGCGCGGTCGCCGCGGCCGGCGCCCATGCCGACGAGGTCGGTGCCCTCGAGGACCTGGCCGGCGAGGTCGGGGTGGGTGGCGTCCACGCCGGTGTCGAGGACGGCGACGGTGACCCCGTCGCCCTGGGTGGTGCCCCAGGCCTCCTCGGCGCGCAGGGCGAGCAGGCCCCACTGCCGGTCGCGGATGGTGTCGGCGGCGGCGGGGTGGGCGGCGGACCCGGCGAGGAGGGCGGCGGCGAGGGCGGCGGCGGCCGCCGTGCGCAGGGGGGCCGGTTTCATCGGGCGGACCCCTTCGTCGGCGGGGGCGGGACGGGAGCCGTGGTCGAGGCGGGGGCCGGGGCGGGGCCGGAGAGGGGGCCGGAGGAGGGAGCGGCGAGGCCGGTGAGGGCCTGTGCGGCCCGGTCGGCGGCGGCCTTCGCCGTGTGGCCGAGCCCGGCCTCGGCGACGGTCCCGGTGGCGCCGGACCGGGCCGCCTCCTCGGCGGGGACCGGTGCGTCGACGGTGCGGCCGTCGGCGAAGGCGGAGACGGCGTAGACAACGGCCGGGGCCTCGGCGGAGACCGTCGCGGTCCAGGCGGCGCGGCGCGCGTCGGCGTACTCGTAGGCGGGCGGGACGGTCAGCCGGCCCCGGAGGCCGTCCATGGCGGTGGCGTCGGCGGGGGTGAAGACCAGGCCGACGGTGACGAGGGAACTGCGGGTGGCGTCGGTGTAGGTGGCGCGGAGCACGCGGGTGCAGCCGGTGGCGGCGAGAGCGGCCCGCCAGTCGGCGGGCAGGACGGCCGCGCAGTCGGCGTCCGGTGCGAGGGCGATCCGGGTCCAGCTGCGGTCGGCGCCGCCGGGGCCGGATCCGGGGGCGTCCAGCACGGGCGGCAGGAGGCCGTCCACGGGGGCCGACCGCCACAGCGAGGCGGCCTGGCGGTAGGCGGCGTCGGGGGGCAGGGGGCGGTGCGAGGCGCGGTGGTCGCGCCAGGCGGTGGTGGCGGCGCCGGCGAGGAGGGCGGTGCCGAGGAGGGCGCAGAGGATGGCGCTGACGACCCGGGCGGGGTGGCGGCGGGGCGGCGGTGGCGGTGCCGGCGGCTGCTCGGGATCGCCCAGGACCTCGGTCCGTGGTGTCGTCGTGGTCATCCGGCGGCTCCGCCCCCCGTTCCGTACGGCTGCCTGCCCGTACTCTACGGGGCGCTCGCCGCTGCCCCGGCCGGGCCCTTGCCCTGGCCGGGCGGTTCGGGGTGGGGTGGCTGCCCTGCCGGAGGGCTCGGGGGTGGAGGGTGGTGCCCTGCCGGGCGGTTGCCCCGTGGGGCGGTGCCGGGGTGGGTGGTTGCCCTGTCGGGCGGGGTGCGGTGGGATGGGGTGGTTCCGGGTGGGTCGGGGGCAACTTCAGCCTCGCCGGCGTTTGAGGCGCGGGGGTCCGGGGGCTGGCCCCCGGGAAACGGTCCGCAGACGGACGGGATGCGCAGCCACCTTCAGCCCCGCCGGCGTTTGAGGCGCGGGGGGGCTGGGGGCGGAGGCCCCCAGGGGACGGGGCGCGCAGCGGGGGCGCACGGACGGCCCGGCCAGGGCAAGGGCCTACCCACCGGTAGAGCCGTCTGGCAAGCTGCCGCCCATGACTTCGGACCGGGCCCGGTACGACCGGGCGACCGCGCATCTCGACGCGCCCCTGGCCATCGTGGACCTGGACGCCTTCGACGCCAACGCCGACGATCTCGTGCGGCGGGCCGGCGGGAAGCCGGTCCGGGTCGCGAGCAAGTCCGTGCGGTGCCGGGCGCTGCTCGAACGGGTGCTGGCCCGGCCGGGGTTCGCCGGGGTGATGTCGTACACCCTCGCCGAGTCGCTGTGGCTCGCCCGGTCCGGGTTCGAGGACGTGCTGCTCGCCTACCCGTCCGCCGACCGGGGCGGGTTCGCGGAGCTGGCCGGTGACGCGAAGTTGGCTTCGGCGGTGACTGTGATGGTGGACGACCCCGCGCAGTTGGACCTCATCGACCGGGCGCGGGGCGGCGGGGCCGAGGTGGTGCGGGTGTGCCTGGAGCTGGACACGGCCCTGCGGTTGCTCGGCGGGCGGGTGCGGGTCGGGGCGCGGCGGTCGCCCCTGCGGGAGCCGGGGCAGCTGGCGGAGCTGGCGGCGGCGGTGGCGGCGCGGCCGGGGTTCCGGGTGGTGGGGCTGATGGGCTACGAGGGGCACGTGGCCGGCGTCGGGGACGCGCTGGCCGGGCGGCCGGTGCGTTCGCGGGTGATCCGGCTGATGCAGGGCGCGGCGCGCAAGGAGCTGGCGGTGCGGCGCGCCGAGGCGGTGCGGGCCGTGCGGGCGGTGGTGGGGGAGCTGGAGTTCGTCAACGGCGGCGGGACGGGCAGCGTCGCGGAGACGGCGGCGGAGGAGGCGGTGACGGAGGTCGCCGCCGGGTCGGGGCTGTACGTACCGCGGCTGTTCGACAACTACACGACGTTCCGGGGGCGTCCGGCGGCGCTGTTCGCGCAGCCGGTGGTCCGGCGGCCCGGGGTGGGGGTGGTGACGGTGCTGGGCGGTGGCTATCCGGCTTCGGGGGCGGCGGGGGCCGACCGGCTGCCGGTGCCGTACCTGCCGGCCGGGCTGCGCTACGACCCGCAGGAGGGTGCGGGCGAGGTGCAGACCCCGCTGCTGGGGAGCCCGGCCGACGACCTGCTGATCGGCGACCGGGTCTGGTTCCGGCACGCGAAGGCCGGTGAGCTGTGCGAGCGGTTCGACACCCTGCACCTGGTGGAGGGGGACCGGGTGACCGGTTCCGTTCCGACGTATCGGGGTGAGGGGCGGACGTTCCTCTAGAAGACCGTGTCCGTCTGGTCGGGGACGATGCTCGCGTCGGGGCGGCGGACGGGGGCCGGTGTGCCGTCGTGGTCGGTGTAGCCGGTGGTGGAGCAGGGGTAGGGGCCGGGCTTCTGCTTCTTGGGTTCGATGAACATCGGGTTCACGATCCACTTGCCGTCGCTGTTGTCGTAGGCGCGGCACATGAGTTCGGTCTTGTTGCGGTTGATGACCAGGCGCAGGGCGGTGGCGTCGCGCAGGAAGGAGATGTCGGTGTCGGAGTCGCCCGCGGCGAAGACCTGGCGGCGGGCGGGCGGCTGGACCTTCTCGGCGGCGCGGCCGCGGACGCCGAGGACCTCCTGGTTGATCCAGCAGCGCTTGCCGTCGATGTAGGTGGTCATCGTGTCTGCGCCGTCGGGGACGGATCCGCAGCCCTGGAGGTGGCTGGTCAGCCTGCCGTCGCGGGTGGTGTTGCGGATGCCGATGACGTGGTCCGCCGCGATGCCTGCGTCCTGGGCCCAGACCTCGACGACGGGCTGCGGGGAGGCGGAGCTGATCCAGACGTCGAAGCCGGTGCGCCGGAGCGTCTCGATCAGGTCGCGCTGCTGGTCGTAGTAGCGGACCCAGGCGGTGGCGGTGCCGGTGCCGACCCGCTGCACGGCGCCGATGGGCGCGGCGAGGTTCTCGGTACGGGCGGCGGCCGCGAAGCCGCGTACCTCGTCGGCGGTCCAGCCCTGCATCAGCTGCGGCAGCCAGGCGTAGGCGGGGTCGGTCGTACGGCGGTCCCAGCCGGCGAAGGCGGCGTCGCCGGTGCGGGTGGCGGAGGTGCCGTAGACGGTGTGGAGTTCGTCGGCGCAGGCGGCGCCCTCGGGGGTGCCGGTGGGCAGGGGGGCGCCGGGGCGGGCGAGGGGGCCGCAGGCGGCGGCGAGGGCCTGGGCGGCGGCCGGAGTGAGGTGGCGGCTGGTGGTGCGCCAGTCGCCGCCGTCGGGCTGGCGGACCTTTCCGTTGCGCAGGAGCCAGAACATGGTGGCGTCGCCGACGTCGTTCTTGACGACGGTGTTGTCCCAGTCGAAGACAGCGACGGGTCTGGCGCGGTGCGGGCGGTGCGGGGCGCAGTCGCCGTACCGGTCGATGAGCTGCTGGAGGCGGGCCTGGTTGTCCCCGTACCAGCCCGCGCCGGGTTCCGGGGTGGTGCAGGCGGTGGGTGCGGCCTGGGCGGGGGCGGCGGTGGTGAGGGTCGCGGCGGCCGTCGCGACGGCGGCGGCGAGGGTCTGGAGCCGTCGGGCGGGGGAGGGTCGGGTCACGTGGGCTGGTGCTCCTGTTCTCGTACGGGATCGCCGGGGACGGTGGAGCACGGCGGCCGGGCGTCGTGGACGCCCGGCCGCCGTCGAGGGGGTGAGCCGGCCTACAGGGGGGTGACGTACGCGCCGGAGATGCCTCCGTCGACCAGGAAGTCGGTGGCGTTGATGAAGGAGGAGTCGTCGCTGGCGAGGAAGGCGACGGCGGCGGCGATCTCGGTGGGTTCGGCGAACCGGCCGAGCGGGATGTGCACGAGGCGGCGGGCGGCGCGCTCGGGGTCCTTGGCGAACAGCTCCTGGAGCAGGGGGGTGTTGACGGGGCCCGGGCAGAGGGCGTTGACGCGGATGCCCTCCCGGGCGAACTGGACGCCGAGTTCGCGGGACATGGCGAGGACGCCGCCCTTGGAGGCGGTGTAGGAGATCTGGGAGGTGGCGGCGCCCATGATGGCCACGAAGGAGGCGGTGTTGATGATGGAGCCGCGTCCCTGGCGCTGCATGTAGGGGAGGGCGGCCTTGCAGCAGAGGTAGACGGAGGTGAGGTTGACGTCCTGGACGCGGCGCCAGGCGTCGAGTTCGGTGGTGAGGATGGAGTCGTCGTCCGGGGGCGAGATGCCGGCGTTGTTGAAGGCGATGTCGACGGAGCCGTAGGTGTCGAAGGCCGTCTTGAAGAGGGCCTCCACCTGGTCCTTGTCGGTGACGTCGACCTGGACGAAGGTGCCGCCGACCTCTTCGGCGGCGGCCTTGCCGGCGGCCGGGTCGATGTCGGCGCAGACGACGTCGGCGCCTTCGGAGGCGAGGCGGCGGGCGGTGGCGAGACCGATGCCGCTGCCGGCTCCGGTGATGACGGCGGTGCGGCCGACCAGGCGGCGGCAGACGATCTCTTCGGTGCGGTCGGTCATGGGGTTCAGGCCTCCGTGCTGATGAAGACGTTCTTGGTCTCGGTGAAAGCGGTGAGGGCGTCGGGTCCGAGCTCGCGGCCGAGGCCGGACTGCTTGTATCCGCCGAAGGGGGTCCAGTAGCGGACGCTGCTGTGGGAGTTGACGGAGAGGTTGCCGGCCCGGACGGCGCGGGACACGCGCAGGGCGCGGCCGACGTCGCGGGTCCAGAGGGAGCCGGAGAGTCCGTACTCGGTCGCGTTGGCCAGGCGTACGGCGTCCTCCTCGTCCTCGAAGGGGAGGATGACGGCGACCGGGCCGAAGACCTCTTCGGCGGCGACGGGCGCGGTGGGGTCCACGTCCGTGACGAGGGTCGGCGGGTACCAGAAGCCGGGGCCCTCGGGGGCCTTGCCGCGGATGGTGGTGAGGTCGTCGGTGACGTACGAGCGGACGCGCTCCAGCTGGCCGCGGGAGATGAGCGGGCCCATCTGCGTCCTCTCGTCCAGCGGGTCGCCGACGACGACGGACTCGATGCCGGGGGCGACGAGCTCCAGGAAGCGGTCGTGGACGGAGCGCTGTACGAGGATCCGGGTGCGGGCGCAGCAGTCCTGGCCGGTGTTGTCCAGGTAGGCCATGGGCGCGGCCGCGGCGGCGGCCTCGATGTCGGCGTCGGCGAAGACGATGTTGGGGCTCTTGCCGCCGAGTTCGAGGGTGAGGCGCTTCACGCGGTCGGCGCACTTGGCCATGATCTGCTTGCCGACGCGGGTGGAGCCGGTGAAGACGATCTTCGCGACGCCGGGGTGTTCGACCAGCGCGTCGCCGGTGACCGCTCCGTGGCCGGGGAGCACCTGGAAGAGGTGTTCGGGGATCCCGGCTTCGAGGGCGAGTTCGGCGAGGCGCAGGGCGGTGAGGGGGGTGGTCTCGGCGGGCTTGAGGATGACGGCGTTGCCCGCGGCGAGGGCGGGTGCCAGGCCCCAGGCGGCGATCGGCATGGGGAAGTTCCACGGCGCGATCACGCCGATGACGCCGAGGGGTTCGAGGAAGGTGACGTCGATGCCCCCGGCGACGGGGATCTGGCGGCCGGAGAGGCGTTCCACTCCCCCGGCGGCGAAGTCGAGGAGGTCGCGTACGTTGCCGGCCTCCCAGCGGGCGTTGCCGATGGTGTGGCCGGCCTCGGCGACCTCCAGGCGGGCCAGTTCCTCGATGCGTCCGTCCACCACCGCCGCGAAGCGGCGCAGGAGCCGGGCCCGGTCCGCGGGGGGTGCCGCCGCCCAGGCGCGCTGGGCTCTGGCGGCCCGGGCGACGGCGGCGTCGACATCGTCCCGTGTGGCGGCCGGGACGGTGGCGACGGTTTCCTCGGTGGCCGGATTCAGTACTTCCAGCACATCGGACACGTGGGTGCCTTCCTGGTGTTCGGTTCGGGGTGGCTTCTACAGGCGTTCGAAGGAGCGGCGCAGCTCCCAGTCGGTGACCGCGGAGTCGTAGGCGTCGAGTTCGACGCGGGCCATGTTGCGGTAGTGGGCGACGACCTCGGGGCCGAAGGCCGCCTTGGCGATCTCGCTGTTCTCCCACAGTTCCGCGGCCTCGCGCAGGGTGGTGGGGACGTGGGCGAAGTCGGCGGTGTAGGCGTTGCCGGTGCAGGGGTCCGGCAGTTCGAGGCGGTTCTCGACGCCGTAGAGTCCGGCCGCGACCAGGCCGGCGACGGCGAGGTACGGGTTGACGTCCCCGCCGGGGAGGCGGTTCTCGAAGCGGGTGGAGCGGCCGTGGCCGACCACGCGCAGGGCGCAGGTGCGGTTGTCGACGCCCCAGGCGACGGCGGTCGGGGCGAAGGATCCGGGGCGGAAACGCTTGTACGAGTTGATGTTCGGGGCGTAGAGAAGGGAGAAGTCGCGCAGTGCGGCCAGCTGGCCGGCCAGGAAGTGCCGCATCAGCGGTGACATCCCGTCCGGGCCGTCCCCGGCCATGGCGTTGTGTCCTTCGGTGTCGGCGAGCGAGAGGTGGATGTGGCAGGAGTTGCCCTCGCGCTCGTCGTACTTGGCCATGAAGGTGAGCGAGACGCCCTCCTGGGCGGCGATCTCCTTGGCACCGGTCTTGTAGACGGCGTGCTGGTCGCAGGTGGTGAGCGCCTCGTCGTAGCGGAAGGCGATCTCGTGCTGGCCGAGGTTGCACTCGCCCTTGGCGGACTCGACGACCAGGCCGGCGGCCTGCATCTCGTTGCGGATGCGGCGCAGGAGGGGTTCGACGCGGCCGGTGCCGAGGACGGAGTAGTCGATGTTGTACTGGTTGGCGGGGGTCAGGCCGCGGTAGTTGGCGTTCCAGGCCTGTTCGTAGGTGTCCTGGAAGACCATGAACTCCAGCTCGGTGCCGACCATGGCGGTGTAGCCGAGTTCGGCGAGGCGCTCCAGCTGGCGGCGCAGGATCTGGCGGGGTGCGGCGACGACGGGCGTGCCGTCGCTCCAGGCCAGGTCGGCCATGATGAAGGCGCTGCCGGGGTTCCACGGGACGCGGCGCAGGGTGACGGGGTCGGGGTGCATGGCGAAGTCGCCGTAGCCGCGGTCCCAGGAGGACATCTCGTAGCCGTCGACGGTGTTCATGTCGGTGTCGACGGCGAGGAGGTAGTTGCAGCCCTCGGTGCCGTGGGCGAGGACCTCGTCGAGGAAGAACTGTGCGGCGAACCGCTTGCCCTGGAGACGTCCCTGCATGTCGGGGAAGGCCAGGACGACTGTGTCGATCTCACCGCTCGCGACGAGGGCACGGAGCTCCCCGGGCGCGAGCGGCGGCATGCGGTCTACCACTGGAATCTCTCCTTCGGTGAGCCGAGGAGGCCTAAGGTATTGAATAGAACCATTGCTTGGGAAGGGGAGGAGCCGAGATGACCGACACGGCGGATGGCGGTGGCGCGATCGCGCGGCTGAATCCCGTACTGCGGCAGGTGCGGGCGGGCAACGGTTTCGAGGAGGCGCTGGAGCAGATCCTCCAGGTGGTCCGGCTGGGCCTGGTGCCGGGCGGGGAACGGCTGCCGCCCGAGCGGGAGCTGGCGGAGCGGATGGGGATCAGCCGGGTCACCCTGCGCGAGGTGCTCAAGGTGCTGCAGGACCAGGGGCTGGTGGAGGCCCGGCGCGGACGGTACGGCGGAACGTTCGTGCTGGCCCGTCCCGACACGCCGGCCGGCGGCGCCGAGGAGGAGCTGCGGCGGCGCGTGGCGGGGGTGGACATCGAGGACGCGCTGCGCTTCCGCGAGGTGCTGGAGGTGGGCGCGGCCGGGCTGTGCGCCTCGCAGGGGCTCTCCGAGGAGCAGGCGGAACGGCTGCTGACCGCGCTCGCCGCCACCCACGACGCCCCGCTCGCCGAGTACCGCCGCCAGGACACCCTCTTCCACCTCACCCTGTGCGAGCTGGCCGGCTCCGCCACCCTGACGGCCCAGTACGCCGCCGTCCGGGCGACGGTGAACGAGCTGCTGGACTGCATCCCGCTGCTGGTGCGCAACCTGGAGCACTCGCAGCAGCAGCACACGGCCCTGGTGGAGGCGGTGCTCGAACGCGACGCCGACGGGGCCCGCGCGGTGATGCGCGAGCACTGCTGCGGGACGGCGGCCCTGCTGCGCGGGTTCCTGGCCTGAGACGGCGTGCGGGCGGGGGCGGCGGCTCCGGCGGCTCCGGCGGGGCGGTGGCTCCGGCGGGGCCGGAGAGGTTTTCGTAACCCCTGTTTAACGCGGGGGTCTTGCGCGTTCCCCGCCCATGACGCAAAGGTACGCCTCACAACCATTGCATTGCCCTAGGCAGGAGCGCACATGGCCGACGACACCGCACCCGTGCCCGCATCCGCACCACCGGCCCTCGCGAAGGACGCCGCCGCGAAGAACGCCGACGCGGAGTACCTGGAGCGCCGCACCCTGCGCCGCGGCAGCGCCGGCTGGCTGCTGCTGACCGGCCTCGGCGTCGCGTACGTCGTCTCCGGCGACTTCTCCGGCTGGAACGTGGGCCTGGACAAGGGCGGTTTCGGCGGGCTGGCCATCGCCACGGTCCTCATGGGCGCGATGTACGCCTGCCTGGTGTTCTCCCTCGCCGAGCTGTCCACCATCCTGCCGACGGCGGGCGGCGGCTACGGCTTCGCCCGCCGCGCGCTCGGCCCGTGGGGCGGCTTCCTCACCGGCACCGCCATCCTCATCGAGTACGTCCTGGCCCCGGCGGCGATCGTCATCTTCATCGGCGACTACGTCGAATCGCTCGGCCTGTTCGGACTGACCTCCAGCTGGCCGGTCTACCTCGGCTGCTTCGTCGTCTTCATCGGCGTGCACCTGTGGGGCGTGGGCGAGGCGCTGCGCTTCAGCCTCGTCGTCACCGCCGTGGCCGTGGCCGCGCTGCTGATCTTCGCGCTCGGGGCGCTCACCGAGTTCGACGCGGGCTCGCTGGACGACATCGCCGTGGACACGAGCGCGTTCGGCTCCAGTTCCTGGCTGCCCTTCGGGGTCCTCGGCATCTGGGCGGCCTTCCCCTTCGGCATGTGGTTCTTCCTGGGCGTCGAGGGCGTGCCGCTGGCCGCCGAGGAGGCCAAGGACCCGGTCCGCGCCATGCCGAAGGCCCTCGCCATCTCCATGGGCGTCCTCGCCCTCCTCGCCCTGATCACCTTCTTCGCCGCCACCGGCGCCCAGGGCGCCGACGCCGTCAGGACCGCCGGAAACCCCTTGGTCGTGGCCCTGGAGGGGGACGGCGGACCGACCGCGCTCAGCCGCTTCGTCAACTACGCCGGACTCGCCGGCCTGGTCGCCTCCTTCTTCTCCCTCATCTACGCGGGCTCGCGCCAGCTCTTCGCCCTCTCCCGGGCCGGGTACCTGCCGCGCTTCCTCTCGCTCACCTCGAAGCGCAAGGCCCCGTACCTCGGACTGGTGATCCCCGGCGCCATCGGATTCGCCCTGGCGGCGGCCACCGGCGACGGTGCGCGGATGCTGAACATCGCGGTGTTCGGGGCGACCATCTCGTACGCCCTGATGGCCCTCTCGCACATCGTGCTGCGCCGCCGGGAGCCCGGCCTGGAACGGCCGTACCGCACCCCCGGAGGTGTCCTGACCTCGTCCGTCGCCTTCGCACTGGCCCTGTCGGCGCTGGTCGCCACCTTCCTGGTGGACCAGGACGCGGCGCTCATCGCCCTCGCCGTGTACGCCGTCGCCCTGGCCTACTTCGCCTTCTACAGCCGTCACCGCCTCGTGGCCTCGGCACCTGAGGAAGAAGCCGCCGCGCTGGCGGAAGCCGAGGCGGAGTTGACCCGCGACTGAAATCCTTAGCCCCGCACGCTGTCCGGCACCACCCTGGAGGTAATCCGTGCCCAGGCCGCTCATCGGCATCACCACCTACGTTGAGGAATCCACCCGCTACAACGTGTGGGACCTGCCCACGTCGCTCGTGCCCTCCGGGTACTACGAGCTCGTCCAGGCGGCGGGCGGGGCGGCCGTGCTGCTGCCGCCGGACGAACCGGAGCGGGCTGCGGAGGTGCTGGGCCGGCTGGACGGACTGATCGTCTCGGGCGGCCCGGACGTGGACCCGCGCCTCTACGGTGCCGCGCGCGACCCCCGTACGGGTCCCCCCGCGCGCGTCCGAGACGAATGGGAACTCGCCCTGATCGGGGCGGCCCTGGAGGCGGACCTGCCCGTGCTCGGGATCTGCCGGGGCATGCAGGCCCTGAACGTGGCCCTGGGCGGAACGCTGATCCAGCACATCGACGGGCACGTCCACACTCCGGGCGTCACCTCCTGGCACCCCGTCACCCCCGTTGCGGGCACCCGTTACGCGGAGCTGGTCCCCGAGAAGGCGGACGTCCCGACCTACCACCACCAGGCCGTGGACCTCCTGGGCCGGGGCCTGGTCGTCTCGGCGTACGCGGACGACGGCACGGTGGAGGCCATCGAGGACCCCGACCGCTCCCGCTACGTCCTGGGCGTCCAGTGGCACCCGGAGCGGGACAAGGACACCCGGGTGATGGACTCCCTGATCGAGGCCGCCGCCGACCGTCGCGCGGCACCGGTGCCGGTGCCGGTGTCCTGACCCCGGATCCGCCCACGGGCCCCGGCGCCTCCTCCCGGGCGCCGGGGCCCTCGCGCGTGCCGCCCGCGCGAACAGGACCGTCCCCCGGCCCCCGGACGGCCTACGCCCGGCGGCGGGTCAGCGACAGCAGGTCGCGCGCCGGGCCCGCCGGGCGGGCGCCGGTGGGCCAGACGGCGCGCAGGGCGCGGGCCAGGGCGGCGCCCGGCACCGGGACCTCCACCAGCCGGCGGGCCGCCAGCTCGTCGCGCAGTGCCAGCTCCGACAGGACGCACGGCCCGGCCCCGCTGAGCGCCGCGGCCTTGACGGCGGTGGTCGAGGCCAGCTCCAGCAGCGGCTGGGCCAGCCCGCCGGACGCGGCCAGGGCGGCGTCCAGGACCTGGCGGGTGCCCGAGCCCCGTTCGCGCAGGATCAGCGGACTGCGGGCCAGCTCCGCCGGGTCCACCCCGCGCGAGCGCCGCGCCCACGGGTGCCCCGGCGCCACCGCCACCAGCAGGCGGTCCTGGGCGATGACCACCGAGTCCAGGCCGTCCGGGACCGACAGCCCCTCCACGAAGCCGAGGTCGGCCTCGTGCGCGAGGACCCGCTGGGCGACGTCGGCCGAGTTCCCGGCGTGCAGGGACACCGCCGTGTCGGGCCGTTCCCCGCGCAGGGCGATCAGCCAGCCCGGGAGCAGGTACTCCGCGATGGTCATGCTGGCCGCGACCCGCAGCCGCGAATCCCGCCGGCCCCGTAGCGCCTGCGCCCCGGCGTCGAAGGCCTCGGCGGCCTCCACGACCCGCCGGGCCCAGTCCGTGACGAGCGCGCCCTCCGCCGTCAGCGTCGAGCCGCGCGGGGAGCGGTCCACCAGGGCGACGCCGAGCCGTGTCTCCATCGCCCGGATGCGGCTGCTCGCGGCCGGCTGCGTGATGCCCAGGTGCCGGGCGGCGGCGCTCAGGCTGCCGACCCGGGCCACCGTGAGCAGCAGTTCCAGCGCGCCCAGGTCCGGCACGCGGTGCGCCAGCGGAACCGTCTCCCCATTACCCATAACATCAGTTTATGGCCTCATAGGGTGATGACCCCTGCCACCGGCTCCCACCTGGGGCGACGCTGGATCCATGGCCACCACCGCCGTGCGACCCCGCACCTTCACCGAACCCGCGCCCCGGACCCACAAGGCCCCCGCGCTGCGCCACCTCGGCCCCAACTGGTACGCCTCCGTCATGGGAACGGCGATCGTCGCGAACGCCGGGGCCACCCTCCCGTACCAGCTCCCGGGCCAGCGGGTGGCCTGCCAGGTCCTCTGGGCGCTGTCCGCCGTGGCCCTCGCCATCCTGCTCACCGCCCGCGCGGGCCACTGGCTGCACCACCGCGACCAGGCCCGCGCCCACCTCCTCGACCCGGCCGTCGCCCCCTTCTACGGCTGCCTGGCGATGGCGCTGCTGGCCGTCGGCGGCGGCACCCTGATCGTCGGCAAGGACCTCATCGGGACCGGCGCCGCCCTGGCCGTGGACACCGTGCTGTTCACCGCCGGTACCGTGACGGGCCTGGTCATGGCCGTGGTGGTGCCCTACCTGATGGTGGTCCGGCACCAGGTCGAGGCCTCCCAGGCCACCCCCGTGTGGCTGCTGCCCGTGGTCTCCCCCATGGTCTCCGCCGCCCTCGGCCCCCTGCTGGTCCCCCACCTGCCCGCCGGCCAGCCCCGCGAGGCGCTGCTGCTGGCCTGCTACGCCATGTTCGGCGTCAGCCTGATGGCCACCCTGCTGCTGCTCCCCCTGGTCTTCGGCCGGCTGATCGTGAGCGGCCCCCTGCCCCTGGCGCTGACCCCCGCCCTGTTCCTGGTCCTCGGGCCCCTCGGACAGTCCACCACCGCCGTCAACCAGCTCGCCGACGTGGCGCCCGGCGCCATCGACGCCCCCTACGCCCACGCCCTCGGCGCCTTCGCGGTCGTCTACGGGGTGCCCGTGATGGGCTTCGCCCTGCTGTGGCTGGCCCTGGCCGCCGCGATGCTGGCCCGGGCAGCCCGCGCCGGCATGGGCTTCGCGATGACCTGGTGGGCGCTGACCTTCCCCGTCGGCACCTGCGTCACCGGCGCCGCCGGGCTGGCCCGCCACACCGGGCTCGACGCCTTCGGCTGGCTGGCCGCCGCCCTCTTCCTGGCCCTGGTCACCGCCTGGGCGGCCGCCGCCGCCCACACCCTGCGCGGCCTGTGCACCGGCCGGCTGCTGCCCGCTACCCGCTGAGCGCCCTGCCGAGTACCGCCGGGGCCTCAGCCAGCGAAGGCCCGTACCAGGTCAGGTGACGGCCGCTCACCAGGGCGGCCCGCAGGCCCGGGAAGGCCTCCGGGCCGTCCGAGGCCGTGAAGGCGTAGGGCTCGTCGGGCAGCACCACCAGGTCGCAGCCGCTCGCCGTCAGCTCGGCGAGCGGCACCTTGGGGTACCGCTCCGGGTGTCCGGCGTACACGTTGCGCACCCCGAGCCGGGCGAGGAGGTCACCGGCGAAGGTGTCGCGGCCCAGCACCATCCAGGGGCGGCGCCAGATCGGCACGAAGGCGGTGAGGGAGCCGACGGGCTCCACGTCCGCCCAGGCCTCCCCGGCCCGGTCCAGCCACTCGGGCCGCTCCAGCCCCATGGCCCCCACCAGCAGCCGGTCGAGCTCGCTCAGGGCCTGCGGCAGGTCCCGGATCTCGGTGACCAGCACCTCCAGTCCGGCCGCGCGCAGGGCCTCCAGGTCCGGGGCGCGGTTCTCCTCCTCGTTGGCGATCACCAGGTCCGGGCGCAGCTCCGCGACGGCCCGTACGTCGGGGTTCTTCGTGCCGCCGATCCGCACCGCGTCCCCGAGGTCCGCGGGGTGCGCGCACCAGTCGGTGACACCCGCCAGCAGGCCGGGCGCGGTGACGGCCACCGCCTCGGTCAGGGACGGCACCAGCGAGACGACGCGCACCCGCTCAGCGCCCCGGCGAGGGCGGCTCGGACGTGGCGTGGATGTGGTCCCCGACGGCGACCACCAGCAGCCGGGTGTCCTCGCTGACCGCCCGCCAGCGGTGGCGCACCCCGCCGGAAAGGAACAGCGCGTCCCCGCTCTCCAGCCGGTACGCCCGCCCCTCGGCCTCGACCTGGCAGGCGCCGGAGACCACGTACATCAGCTCGTCGTTGCGGTGCTGGTACTCGCGGCCGGCGTCCTGGTCCCCGCTGAACTCCAGCGCGTGCAGCTGGTGGTGGCCGCGCACGAGGGGACGTACGCCCATCACCGGAGCGAGCCCGGGCTCGTCACCGGCCCGTACGAGGTCCACCGTGCGCGCCGTGTCCGAGGCGGCCAGCAGCTCCACGGCCGTGGTCTCCAGCGCGTCGGCGACCCGCTCCAGCGAACGCATGCTGGGGCGGGCGCGCTCGTTCTCTATCTGGCTCAGGAAGGGGACCGACAGGCCGCTGCGCGCCGAGACGGCGGCGAGGGTGAGGTGCAGCGCGCGGCGCCGTTTGCGCACGGCGACGCCCACCCGCAGCGGCTCCTTGGAGTCCTTCTCCTTGTCGTGGCCCTCGGCCGAGCCCGCCCGCGCGGGCTCGTACTCCCTGCCGTCCGTGGCGTCCGCGATGCTTCCGTCGTCCTTGTCGTTCATGTCGGGGCTGCCCTCCCCTGTCCTCAACGCACATCGGTGTGCTGTAAGCACCTTACGCAGCAACCGCCCCGTGATTCGCGCGCAGGAGCCCACCGGCCCGCGACCCGGTGGATTCCCGTGGCTACCCGGTCACCCTACGTGGCCCCCGCCCTGGCGCCACAGCACACGGTCACCGGCGAGGATCACCGCGTCGCCCGCCGGGCGGACCAGCAGCCGGGCACCGGGGTGGCCGTCGGTGCCGCTGCTCCACAGGATCACGTCGTCCGCGGTGCGGACGCGCAGCTCGCCGTCGGCGGAGAAGACGGCCTCGTTCCCCTCCCCCTCCGTGCCCGCGTTCCACAGCCGGGTCCCTCCGGCGCCGAGCAGGACGAGGTCCCCGCCGGCCTGGAGGGACAGCCGTACGGTGCCGGCGTCGAGAACGTCACCGGCGCGCAGGACGGTGCCCGCGTGGACCTCCACGGAGTCGTCGAGAGTGCCTTCGGCGAGGGCGCGCAGGGTGGGGAGGGAGGGGGTGAAGGCGTAGAGGGCGCCCTCGGTGCGGACGTACCGGCCGAAGCGCAGGGTGGTGGCGCGGCTGCCGTTCACGGACTCGGTCTCGAAGGTGACGGGGGATTCCGGGCCGAGGACCGGGTCGGCCCCGACGCGGGGGTTGCGGCCGGGCGGGAAGTCGGTGTCGTTGATCCACCGCTTGGAGAGGAACTCGAACTGCTGGACCAGGTCGGCCTGGTAGCCGACGAAGACCAGGCCGCGCGGCGCCTTCTGCGCGTGCGCGGGCCGGTCGAAGTCGAAGGCGGGGCCGTACGGGATGCCCCGCCGGATGATCCGCCGCCCGTCCAGCTCGGAGGCGGCCGGCGGGGGCCTGCCCGGGACGGTGACGAGGCCGTCGCGGGGGTTGCCCTTGCGGATGTGCGAGAACAGCGGGGTGCGCCAGCCGTCGGGGTCGTCCGCGTACTTCAGGGCGGCGTCCGGATCCGTGCCGAGGGGGGCGGGCTCCTCGGCGAGCGGGCAGCCGGCGATGGGGGTGCCCCCGGGCCAGCGGCCGACCAGGCGGGCCGCGACCCACGTCTCGGTCGCCTCGGGAGGTGCGGCCCCGGCCCTCTTCAGCTCGGCCACCCGCTCGCGGGCCTGCGCCCACCAGCCGGGGACGTCCTGGGCCAGCCGGCGGATCACCTGGAAGGAGCCGCCGGTGGCCCAGGCGGGCAGGCCGGCGGGCCGCCGCCCGGCCCTCTCCTGTCCGACGAGGAACTCCCCTGCCGGGACCAGCCGGGTGCCGGGCTTGCCCTTCACCGTGCTCGCGTCGGCCGGATCGGGCTCGTGGAAGCCGCGTACGCCGGGCTGGCTGATGCCGTCGGCGAAGCCGAAGTGCTCGTGCCCCTTCAGCGCGCCCGGGAGCTTGCCCGCGTTCTGCCGGAAGACGACCTCGCCGCCGGCCCGGCCGAGGTCCTCCTTGTGGCGGGCCACCGCCGAGGCGAGCCGGGCCGGGTCGTCCGCCGAGAGGCTGAGGACGGCGTGCACGGCGCGGCCCGGCTCCTCGGCGCCGAACAGCCAGGAGCCGGGGGCGCTGTCGCCGGTGTCGCCGACCTCCTCCGCGCGTTCGGCGGCGCCCTGCGCGAACGCCTCGGCGGTGCTGCCGGCGGGCAGCGCCGGGAAGGGGTCCCGCCCGGCGAACAGGCGCAGCCCGGGATGGGTGAGGGACAGCCCGGTCCACTGGGCGGAGAGCCCCGCCGGGTCGGCACCGCCCGCCTTGAGCCGGGCGGCGCTGAAGGCGGCGTTGAAGCGGGCCATCTCCTCGGTGGTGGAGATCTCCGGCAGCAGCCGTCCGAGCCAGCTCCTGGCCCGCGCGGCGTCGCGGAAGTGCAGGAGCAGCAGGCAGGCGTGGTCCTTCCGGGAGCCGGCGAGGATGTCGCCCTGGGTGGTGCGGTCGGCGCGCAGCGGCAGGCCCGCGGCCCCGCCCGCGGAGGGCGCCGGGGCGGGGCCGCGGGTGGCGGGCGGTGGCGCAGGCGCCGCCGTCGCCGCGCCGGCGGCGTACGGGCACACGGCGAGCGCGGCGGCGGCCGCCGCCCCGGCCCTGATGACGTTCCTGCGGGCGGGGGTGAGGGGCTGCGGATCGTCCATCGGGTCTCCAGGGTGCGGGGCGGAAGGGCCGGGAGGGCGGGAGGTGCGGAGATCGGGCCGGGGTGGGGTGGGGTCAGGTCAGCCGGATCCAGCGCGCGACGCTCGGCACGCCCTTCCCGTCGAGGAGGAAGAGCAGGTGGTGGCCGGACGGGGCGGCCGCCCGCGTCGGCGGGGCCTGGAGGGTGAGGAGTCCGCCCTCGCGCCGCTCGATGCGCAGTTCGACCTGCCGCCGGGCGGCCCCGGCGGGGTCGGGAGCGCCGGCCGGCGCCAGCAGCACGGCCCCGCGGACCCGGTCCGGGGTGCTGGTGCGGACCCGGAAGCGGTCGCCGGGGGCGAGGGGCACGGCGGGCACCTCGTCGAGCACGGGCCGGGGCCCCTGGTGCAGGTAGGCGGGCTCGTAGATCTCGATGGTGCCGTGCGCGCCGTCGCCGAGGTCCGCGTCGTGGGCGGTCTGCTGGAGCTCGTCGCCGGTGATCGCGACCCGGCCGTCGGGCAGGACCAGGGCGTTGGAGCGGTGGCCGCGCGGCAGCCGCTGCAGCGGGCCCAGCCGCCAGCCGCCCTTGGTGTCGCGCAGCTCCAGCTGCCGGTACTTGGGGTCGGTGGCGGGGCTGAGCAGGCCGCTCGCGTAGTCGTGGATGTCGTACGCGCCGCTCACGGTCAGCAGCGTGCCGTCGGGCATCAGGAGGGTGTTGTCGTGGGGGCGGCCGGCGGAGGGCGCGTACGAGGGGCCGCCCGCCGCCGGGGGATGCACGCGCGCGGGGAAACGTTCCACCGCCGGGGCGCGGGTGCCCCAGAGCGGCCCGGCCCCGTCCGGGAAGGGCGCCCGGCGGCCCGCGGGCGTCGCCGGCCCGCGGCTCCAGGCCTCGGTCCAGGGGTCGAAGACCAGCGTGGGCCCGCCGTCCGCGTGTGCGCCGGGGCCCCCGCGGACGACGAGCCCGCCGCTGGGCAGGAGCGCGTGGCCGGTGGGGAAGAAGGGCGCGGCGGACCGGGGCGGGGTGACCTTCTCGAACGACCCTGCACCGGTGCCCTTCGCCGGGTCCCACAGGAAGGCACGGCCGGCGCCGGTGTCCTCGAAGGAGAACAGCAGCACCTTGCCGGTCGGCAGCAGCGCGGTGTGCGCGCCGGAATCCGGCGAGTCGAAGTACTCCGTGAACGCGCCGTAGAGGGCGGGGCGGAAACCGGCGTTCGCCCGGGCTTGAGACTCCGTCAGGGACGCGAGGCGGGCGGCCCTGACGGTGTCGGGACGGCCGGCCTCCTCCCGCACCGCGAGGCGGGTGCGCGCGTGCGCCTCGGCGCGCTCGGGGCCGAGGGCGCGCGCCTCCGCCGGGGAGACCTCCCGCCGGACCCGCTCGCGCACCTCGCCGGGGCTCTGCCGGACGGTGGCGGTGGCGGCGGAAGGACCGGGCGAACCGTCGTGGGCGGCGACGGGGCCGGCGGGCAGCAGGGACAGCACGGTGCTCGCGACGAGGGCGCGGGCGACTCCGCGACGGGGCATGCGGAACCCTCACGTGACGGGGGCGGGCGGAACGGGGCTGAACGGGTCGGCGGGACAGGGCAGAACCGGACGGCGGGACCGGACGGAACCGGACGGCGGCGCCGGACGGCGGACGGACACAACCGGACGGGACCTGACCGGACCGGCCGGAACCGGACGGGCACCGGACCCGGCCGGTGATCAAACCCTCCGCGAGCGATCGCGAACGCGCGCGCCGGAGCAACTGTTTGAGTGACCGTCCCCTCACTTCGGGTGACCCCCGCACCTCGACGGCGGTGCGGCATCATCGTCTGCGTGACGACACGACGCCTGATGCTCCTGGACACCTCCTCCCTCTACTACCGCGCCTATTTCGGCGTGCCCGACTCGGTGAAGGCCCCCGACGGCACCCCCGTCAACGCCGTGCGCGGACTGCTCGACTTCATCGGCCGGCTGGTGCAGGACCACCGCCCCGACGACCTGGTGGCCTGCATGGACGCCGACTGGCGGCCGCACTGGCGGGTGGAGCTGATCCCCTCCTACAAGGCGCACCGGGTCGCCGAGGCGACGGAGACCGGCCCGGACGTGGAGGAGACCCCGGACACCCTGGCCCCGCAGGTGCCGATCATCGAGGCGGCACTGGACGCGTTCGGCATCGCCCGGGTGGGGGTCGCCGGTTACGAGGCCGACGACGTGATCGGCACCCTCACGGCCCGCGCCACCGGCCCGGTGGACATCGTCACCGGCGACCGGGACCTCTACCAGCTGGTCGACGACGCCCGGCAGCGCCGCGTCCTGTACCCGCTCAAGGGCGTGGGCAGCCTCCAGGTGACGGACGAGGCCTGGCTGCGCGAGAAGTACGGGGTGGACGGCCCCGGGTACGCGGACCTCGCGCTGCTGCGCGGCGACCCGAGTGACGGCCTGCCGGGCGTGCCCGGCATCGGCGAGAAGACGGCGGCCAAGCTGTTGGACGCGTACGGGGACCTGGCCGGCATCATCGCGGCGGCCGGCGACCCGAAGTCGGGGCTGACCCCCACCCAGCGCAAGCGCCTGGACGAGTCCCGCGCCTACCTCGAGGTCGCCCCCAAGGTGGTGCAGGTGGCCTCCGACGTCCCGCTCCCGGCCTTCGAAGCGGCCCTCCCGAAGGCCCCCGCCAGGCCCGAGATGGTCGAGGCACTCGCCCATCGGTGGGGTCTGGGAGGAGCGGTGTCACGTCTGAGCAGCGCGCTGCGCCCCTGAGATGCTAAGTTAGGTAATCCTAAGCTTCGTAGGCGTAAGGGGAGATACCGTGGCAGAAGGACGCGCCCGCACCGTCGGCACCGCAGTCGTCGTACGCACCGAACGACTCACGCCGCACATGGTCCGCCTCGTGCTCGGCGGCGACGGGCTGGCCGCCTTCGACGCGGGCGCGCACACGGACCACTACGTGAAACTCCTCTTCGCACCCGAGGGCGTGCGGTACGCCGAGCCCTGGGACCTCGACGTCATCCGCGCCACCCACCGCCGCGAGGCCTGGCCCCGCCAGCGCGCGTACACGGTCCGCGCCTGGGACCCGGCCCGCCGGGAGCTGACCCTGGACTTCGTCGTCCACGGCGACGAGGGCCTGGCCGGCCCCTGGGCGGCCCGCGTACAGCCGGGCGAACGGGTCCACTTCCTCGGGCCCGGCGGCAGCTACGCCCCGGACCCGCTGGCGGGCTGGCACCTCCTCGCCGGTGACGAGAGCGCCCTGCCGGGGATCGCGGCGTCGATGGAACGCATGCCGCGGGGCTCGCTGGTGCACGCCTTCGTCGAGGTCGACGGCCCGGCGGACGAGCAGGACGTCCGCACCCCGGACGGCGTCTCCCCGGTATGGCTGCACCGCGGCGACCGCCCGGTGGGCGCGGCCCTGGTCGAGGCGGTCACCTCCCTGCACTTCCCCTCCGCCGACGTGCACGCGTTCGTCCACGGCGAGGCGGGCTTCGTGAAGGAGCTCCGCCGCCACCTCCGCCTGGACCGCGGCGTGGCGCGCGAGCGGCTGTCGATCTCGGGCTACTGGCGCCTGGGCGAGACGGACGAGGGCTGGCGCGCCATCAAGCGCGACTGGAACGCCACGGTCGAGGCCGAACAGGACCTCCCGGCCCGCGCCGCGGCCTGAGGGCCGTCCCGCGCCCGCCGGCGGGCGCGCGGCGCCGGCCAGGGGGATCCGGCTGATCAGGGCCGGACCCCGGCACACCCCCTCGGCGCGGCCTCCGCACCGCCCCCCGTCCGAGCGGCGCGGGGGCGACTCCGGGCGGACAATGGCCCCATGCGTACGTTCCGCGCAGCCGGACTCGCCGGAGCCGTGGTGCTGATGGTGACCGCGGCCGCGTCGGCGGCTCCCGCCCCGCCCCCACCCCCCGCGCCGCGCCTCACCGACGCCGCGGTCGCCACCGCGATCGCCCGGCTCGACGCCACCGTCGCCGCCGGCATGCGCCGGACCGGCGTCCCGGGCGTCTCCGTCGCCGTCGTCCACGACGACAAGGTCGTCTACCTCAAGGGCTTCGGGCTCCGCCGCACCGGCGACACCGCCAAGGTCGGCCCCGACACCGTCTTCCAGCTGGCCTCCGTCTCCAAGCCGGTCACCTCCACCGTCATCGCCGGGACCCTCACCTCCCCCGGGGCCTGGGACGAACCCCTCGCCGGAACCCTCCCCGGCTTCGCCCTCAAAGACCCCTGGGTCACCTCGCACGTCACGGCCGCCGACCTGCTCTCCCACCGCAGCGGCCTCCCCGACCACGCCGGGGACCTCCTGGAGGACCTCGGCTACGACCAGGCGTACATCCTCGGCCACCTCCGCGAGGAGCCGCTGACCCCCTTCCGCGCGAGCTACGCGTACACCAACTTCGGGTTCACCGCCGCCGCCGAGGCCGTCGCCCGCGACCACGGCGTGAGCTGGCAGAAGCTCAGCGAGGACACCCTCTTCAAGCCCGCCGGCATGACCCGCACCAGCACCGAGTTCTCCGCCTACGCCAAGGCCCCGGACCGGGCGTCCGGCCACGTGAGGAACGCCGACGGCACCTGGAGCCCCCGCTACGTCCGCGACGCCGACGCCCAGACCCCGGCGGGCGGTACCAGCTCCACCGCCCGCGACATGGCCCGCTGGCTGCGGCTCCAGCTGAACACCGGCACCCTCGACGGGAAGCGCGTCATCCCCGAGGACACCCTCGCCCGCACCCGGCTCCCCGAGATCGTCTCCCAGGCCCAGACCCCCCGGGGCACCCCGCAGTTCTACGGGCTCGGCTGGAACGTCAGCTACGACGACGCCGGCCGGCTGCGCCTGAGCCACTCCGGGGGCTTCGAGCTCGGCGCCAACACCAACGTCACGATGGTCCCGCTGGAGCGCCTCGGCATCGTCGTCCTGACCAACGGCTCCCCCGTCGGCCTGGCGGACTCCGTCGCCCTGGACTTCTTCGACATCGCCGAGCACGGCAAGCCGACCGCCGACTGGCTGCCGCTCATCGCCGCCACGTACGAGCAGCTGGACGCCGCGGCCCGGTCCGACACCGACTACGCCCGCCCCCCGGCCGGCGCGAAGCCCGCCCGCGACGACAGCGTCTACACGGGTACCTACGAGAACCCGTACTACGGCCCCCTCACGGTCGCCGCCGACCCCTCCGGCAAGGGCCTGGTCCTCTCCCTCGGCCCGGAGCCGATGCGCTTCCCCCTGACCCACTACGACGGCGACACGTTCAGCTTCGAGACGACCGGCGAGAACGCCGTCGGCCGGACCGGGGTGTTCTTCTCCGACGGCACGGTCCGCGTCGAGTACCTCGACCAGAACCGCCTCGGCACCTTCACCCAGAAGTAGCCGCCTACCCTGGTCCCGATGAGCCGCAGATCCCACATCCCGCCCGCACCCCTCCCCCAGCAGGCCGGCATCGACCCGGTCCGGATGCGCCTGCCCCCCGACCACGAGGGCAGGTGGCCCCTGCTCGGCGACTACCTGACCGAGCGGTACGCCGGCACGCGCGGCTCCGAGTCCATGGCCCGGCTGCTCGCGGACGGCCGGGTGCTCGGCGAGGGCGGCCGGGTGCTGCGGCGCGAGGACCCGTACGAGCCGGGCGGCTGGCTCTGGTTCCACAGGGACATGCCGCCCGAGCCGCCCGTGCCCTTCCCGATCCGCGTGGTCCACCGCGACCGGCACCTGCTGGTGGTGGACAAGCCGCACTTCCTGGCGACCACCCCGCGCGGCACCCACGTCACCGAGACCGCCCTGGCGCGGCTGCGCCGGGAACTGGACCTGCCCGCCCTGAGCCCGGCGCACCGCCTGGACCGGATGACGGCCGGGCTGGTGATGTTCAGCATCCGGCCCGAGGACCGCGGCGCCTACCAGACGCTGTTCCAGCAGCGGCGGGTCCACAAGGAGTACGAGGCCCTCGCGGCCCACGACCCGTCGCTGGAGCTGCCCCGGCTGGTCCGCAGCCACATCGAGAAGACCCGCGGGGTGATGGCCGCGGTCGAGGTGCCCGGCGCCGAGCCGAACGCCGAGAGCCTGATCGAGCTCGCCGAGGCCCGCGACGGGCTGGGCCGCTACCGGCTCACCCCGCACACCGGGCGCACCCACCAGCTGCGGGTGCACATGAACGGTCTGGGCCTGCCCATCCTGGGCGATCCCGTCTACCCGGTGGTGGCCGAGGCGGCCGGCCCGGCGGACTTCCGGCGCCCGCTCCAGCTGCTGGCCCGCGTCCTGGCCTTCACCGACCCCGTCACGGGCACCCGGCACCGGCTGGAGAGCGGGCTCACCCTCCAGGCCTGGCGGGACCGCGCGGGCTGGGAAGCGGGTCCGGCGGTGTGAGCCCGGCGATCCGCAGGGCGGCATCGGCGGCGGCCTCCGCGAAGGCCGCGACCGGGCGCCCCGGATCGGAGCGGCGGACCAGCATGACGCCCTCGATCAGGCCGAAGACCAGGTCGTTGCGCAGGGCCAGGGCGGCCTTGTCCCCGTCCGCGGCGAGTGCGGCCCCCGCCGGGGTCGCCGCGAGCAACGTCCGGTAGCCGTCGCGCAGTTCCCCGCGCATCCGCCGGAACCCCGCCAGCCGCCGGCTCCGCAGCTCGGGCAGCAGGTAGAGGGCGCCCAGGTCGTACGGTCCCCCGCACAGCAGCAGCACGTCCGAGCGGCACAGCTCCCACAGCCGTACGGCGGCGGGCCGGCCGGTGTCGGCCAGCAGCCGGCGGGAGAGCTCCAGCGAGGGCGCGACCGTGGACTCCAGGAGTTCGGCGAGGAGTTCCTCCTTGCCGCCGAAGTAGTGGTACATCGTGGCCTGACGCATTCCGGCCCGTTCGGCCACCGCCCGGGTGGTGGTGGCCGCGTACCCGCGGACCGTGAACAGTTCGGCCGCCGCGCGCAGGAGTTCCTCGCGCGGCGGCCGGCCGCTGTCCGCTCTCAGCCGGTCGGCGCGCGGCCGGCCGACCCGTCTCGGGCCTTCGCCCGTTCCCCCGCTCATACGCCGATCGTCGCACGGGACGCGCCGCGACGATCATGGCAGGAGATGAGACCGTGCCTTCAGGGGCTTCGGAGGAAGCCCCAAGACCCGGCTACCCGACGGAGCTGTAGGCCACGACACCCCGCAACAGGGCGTCGACGGCCTTGCGGGCGTTGCGCGCCACCGTGCTGCCGCCCGCCGAGGAGGGCGGGGCCGTCGAGGCGGGGGCCGCCTGCGCGATCTGTCCGAGGACGTCGATGACCTGCTTGCACCAGCGCACGAAGTCGCCGGCCGGCATCTCCGCCTCGCGCAGGACCTCGTCCAGGCTCTTGTCGGAGGCCCACTGGTAGGCCGCCCACGCGAATCCGAGGTCCGGCTCGCGCTGGCCGACGCCCTCCGCCTGGTTGATGCGGTGCTCCTCCTCCAGCGCGTCGAGCCGGCCCCAGATGCGGACCATCTCGCCCAGCGCCGCCTTCGCCGCGCCGCCCGGCACCTTCGGCGGGGCCGCGTCGTCGGACTGCCGGGCCTCGAAGACCAACGCCGAGACGCAGGCGGCCAGTTCGGCGGGGCTCAGCCCCTCCCAGACGCCTTCGCGCAGGCACTCCGAGGCCAGCAGGTCCAGCTCCCCGTAGAGCCGGGCCAGGCGCTTGCCGTGCGCGGTGACCTCGTCCTCGCGCAGGTAGTCCAGCTCGGTCAGCAGGGCGTGGATCCGGTCGAAGGTGCGGGCGATGGTGTTCGTCCGGCCCTCGATGCGCCGCTCCAGCTGCTGCGTGTCCCGCTTGAGGCGGTGGTAGCGCTCCGCCCAGCGGGCGTGGTCCTCGCGCTCGTCGCAGCCGTGGCAGGGGTGCGCCCGCAGCTCGGTCCGCAGCCGGGCGATCTCGCGGTCGTCGGCCGCGGCGGCCCGGCCCGGCCGGTGCCGCTGCGGGTGGACGTGCCCGGCCTTGTTGCGCAGCGCCGTCGCCAGGTCCCTGCGGGACTGGGGGGAGCGCGCGTTGAAGGTCTTGGGGATCCGCATCCGGTCGATGGCCTCGACCGGCACCGGGAAGTCGATCGCGGCGAGCCGCTTGACCTGCCGTTCGGCGGTGAGCACCAGCGGGCGGGGGCCCTCGTGGTAGTCGTGCCCGCGGTGTCCGTTGACACGCCCGCCCGGCACGCCCGGGTCCAGGACCAGGGCCAGCCCGGCGAACTTGCCCGTCGGCACGTGGATGACGTCGCCCGGCTTCAGTTTCTCCAGCGAACTGGCCGCCTGCGCCCGGCGCTGGGCGGCGCCCTGTTTGGCGAGGTCGGTCTCGCGGTCCTTGAGCTCGCGGCGCAGCCGCGCGTACTCCTCGAAGTCGCCGAGGTGGCAGGTCATGCCCTCCCGGTAGCCCTCCAGGCCCTCCTCGTTGCGCTGCACCTGCCGGGAGATCCCGACGACCGCGCGGTCCGCCTGGAACTGCGCGAAGGAGGTCTCCAGCAGTTCCCTGGAGCGGTGCCGGCCGAACTGGGAGACCAGGTTGACGGCCATGTTGTACGAGGGCCTGAAGCTGGAGCGCAGCGGATAGGTGCGGGTTCCGGCGAGCCCGGCGAGCTGCACCGGGTCCATGCCGCGCTGCCACAGCACCACCGCGTGGCCCTCGACGTCGATGCCGCGCCGCCCTGCCCGGCCGGTGAGCTGCGTGTACTCGCCGGGGGTGATGTCGGCGTGCTGCTCGCCGTTCCACTTGACCAGCTTCTCCAGGATGACCGTGCGCGCGGGCATGTTGATGCCGAGCGCGAGGGTCTCGGTGGCGAAGACGGCCTTGACGAGGCCGCGTACGAACAGCTCCTCGACGACCTCCTTGAAGGTGGGCAGCATGCCCGCGTGGTGCGCGGCGATGCCCCGCTCCAGGCCTTCGAGCCACTCGTAGTAGCCCAGGACGTGCAGGTCCTCGGCGGGGATGGAGGCGGTCCGCTCCTCGACGATCTCCCGGACCCTCAGGCGCGCGGTGTCGTCGTTGAGCCGCAGGCCCGCGTACAGGCACTGCTGGACGGCGGCCTCGCACCCGGCCCGGCTGAAGATGAAGTTGATGGCGGGCAGCAGGTCGTCGTTGTCGAGCCGCGCGATCACCTCGGGGCGGCCGGGGGTCCAGATCCGGCTGCGGGAGCGGCGCTCGCGCTCGCGGTCGGCCTCGCGGACCATCTTGCCGCGCCGCCGGTCCTTGGGGCTGTAGCCGCGGCTGTTCTCCTCGCGGGCCATGCGCAGCAGGTCGGGATTGACCTCGCGGCGGGTGGAGCCGCGGCCTCCGTGGTCGGACTCCTCCTCGAAGAGGTCGTAGATCCGGCGGCCGGCCATGACGTGCTGCCACAGCGGTACGGGCCGCTCCTCGGAGACGATGACCTCGGTGTCGCCGCGCACGGTGTCGAGCCAGTCGCCGAACTCCTCGGCGTTGGAGACGGTCGCGGAGAGTGAGACCAGGGTCACCGACTCGGGGAGGTGGATGATCACTTCCTCCCACACGGCGCCGCGGAACCGGTCGGAGAGGTAGTGCACCTCGTCCATCACGACGTAGCCGAGGCCGCTGAGCGCCTGGGAGCCCGCGTAGAGCATGTTGCGGAGCACCTCGGTGGTCATCACGACCACGGGGGCGTCGCCGTTGACGCTGTTGTCACCGGTCAGCAGGCCCACCTTCGCGGCGCCGTAGCGCTTGACGAGGTCGGCGTACTTCTGGTTCGACAGGGCTTTGATCGGGGTCGTGTAGAAGCACTTGCGGCCCTGCTGGAGGGCGAGGTGCACGGCGAACTCGCCCACGATGGTCTTGCCCGAACCGGTCGGGGCGGCCACCAGGACGCCCTTGCCGGCCTCCAGAGCCTTACAGGCCTCGATCTGGTACGGATCCAGGTCGAATGCGTACATCTCGCGGAAGGGGGCCAGGGCGGAGGCCTCTTCGGCGGCGCGGATCCGGGCAGCGGCGTACCGCTCGGCGGGTGAGAGTTCTTCGGTCATCTTGCTCTCGAGCCTACCCGCCGCCCCTGACAACAGTCGCGATCATTTAAGTGACCGTCCCGGGCGACCCGGGAACGCGGTACGGGGCCGGGCCGCGCGGCGTGCGCGCCCCGGCCCCGTACCGGGGTTCCTCCGGTCAGGTGGCGTCGTCGTAGCCGCTGATCTGGCGGCGGCCGCCGTCGTCCTGCACGGGCAGGGGGGAGGCGGACGGGGCCGCTCCGGTCGCGCCGATCGGGGCCGGGGTCAGGTCCAGCTCGGAGGCCTCGTCGTCGTCGAGCCCGGCATCGGGGTCGCCGCGCCTGCGCCGCCGGTCGTTCAGCAGGCAGATGCCGAGGGCGATGAAGTACAGGGCGACGATCGGGGAGGCCAGCGTCAGCATGGTGATCGGGTCACCGGTGGGCGTGGCGAACGCCGCGAAGAGCGTGATGCCGAGGACCATGGCGCGCCACCAGCTGCCCAGCCGCTTCCCGCTGAGCACTCCGGTGAAGTTCAGCAGCACCAGCATCAGCGGCAGCTCGAAGGCGATGCCGAAGACCACGACCATGCGCGTGACCAGGTCGAGGTAGTCGTCGACCGGCAGCAGGTTCTTGACGTGGTCGGGGGTGAAGCCGAGGAGGATCTCCGCCGTCTGCGGCAGGATCTTGTACGCGAGCACCGCGCCGGCGAGGAAGAGGGGCGCGCCGACCGCGACGAAGCTCAGCGCGTACTTCTTCTCGTTCCGGTGCAGGCCGGGGGCGGCGAACGCCCACAGCTGGTACAGCCAGACCGGGGCGGAGAGCACGATGCCGGCGGACAGGCCGACCTTCAGCGCGATGGAGAAGGGCGCGGTCAGGCCGTTGGTGGTCATCTCGGCGCAGGGGGCGCCGTTGCGCTGGTGCGTCGCGCCGTTGGTGCAGCCCACGGACGACAGCATCGGCTCCAGCAGGAAGTCGATGATCGGCCGGTAGAAGTAGGCCGCGACGACCGTGACCACGATGATCGCCAGAACCGACTTCAGCAGCCGGTTCCTCAGCTCACGCAGGTGCTCGACCAGCGGCATCCGCCCTTCGGCGTCCTTCGCCTGCCGGTCCTGTTTCCCCTGCTTGCGGGCAGACTTGAGCAACCCACGTCCCTTGTCTCGTTGCAGATGACTGGCGTGACGGCGACCGCCGCGCGTCAGCCCTGGGTGGTGCGGTTCGGCTCGTTGACGGGCCGGGCGCTGGTGACGTCACCGGGCGCGGCCTGGATGGTACGGGGGGCGGCGGGCTGCTGTGCGGCCTGATCGGCGGCCGGGGCGGCGGTGGCGGCGTCCTCGGCCTCGCCGTCCTTCTTCATCGCCTTGGCCTCGCTCTTGAGGATGCGGGCCGACTTGCCGAGCGAGCGGGCCATCTCGGGGAGCTTCTTGGCGCCGAACAGCAGCACGATGACAGCGATGATCAGAAGGATCTCAAGGGGCTTCAGATTGCCGATCATGTGTGTCTTCCTTCTCACCGAAACGGCTGGTTGTGGTGGCCAGGCGATTCCGGACAAAGATCCGGTACCGCTCTGACATGGATCGTAACCCCCGACGGTTAACGCCCGGCAATCCCCGGGGGGCTGCGCGATTGCCTGCCGCACCCGACGGTACGGGTCCGGCTCCGCGGTTTCCATATCCAGAAGGCCGCGTGCTGGTCGCGCGACCGCTACGGAGCCGCCGCGCGCCCCGCCCGCGCGAGGTCGGAAGCGGCCCGTTCCAGGTCGCCCGAGGCCTCGGTGATCCGGCGGCTGGCCAGCGCGACCTGCCCGGACAGCCGCCGCACCTCCAGGAAGACCCGCAGGGCGAGGACGGACAGGACGGCGAGCCCGAGGAATCCCAGGGCGATCGCGAGCATCGGCCACAGCATGCCAAGAGCCTAGCGCCCCGCCCTCACACACTGCGCAGGGTGCTCACTCCCCCGCCCGTCAGCAGCTCCACGATGCGCTCACCTGCTGGTTTGCGGACCGCCGCCGCGCACTCGGGACAGGTGAAGGAGTAGAAGGTGGTGCGCCGGCTGCCCCCGATCGCCAGGCGCAGCGCGTCCGCCGCGAGCTCGAAACGCGCCCGGCACTCGGGACAGGCCGCCTTGAACGTGACCGGTACGAGACCTGCTGATCGCGACATCGCTCCCCGCTCCCCCTAGACCTGTTCCCCGTACCCCGCGAGTGCTTCTCCAGCGGCCTTCCGCGCGCTGTCCGCCAGCTCCGGCGGCGACACGATCCGCCCGTCACGCCCCAGACGCAGCGCGAGCCGGCGCAGCGAGGCCGGGTCGGGGCTGCGCAGCGTGATCCTCAGGCCCCCGCCGGGCAGCTCCTCGGCGCTGTCGTGGGGGTAGTACTCGGCGACCCAGCGCCCGCCGGGACCCACCTCGACGACCACCTCCGGGTCCTCGGCGGCCGGCTGCACGAGGCCGACGGACAGGTCGCGCGGCTCGATCGCGGGCGGCTCGGCCCGCTCGTCGAGCAGCCGGATCTCGGCGACCCGGTCGAGCCGGAAGGTGCGCCGGGCCTCCGAGAGGTGGCACCAGCCCTCCAGGTAGGTGTGGCCGACGGCGAAGAGCCGGATCGGGTCGACGGTGCGCTCGGTCAGCTCGTCGCGGGCCGGCGAGTAGTAGCGCAGCCACAGCCGGCGCCGCTCGGAGATGGCCCGGTCGACGTCCGCGAAGACCCCGCCCTCCGACTCGAAGGTCACCGACAGCCGGGCGCTGGCCCCGGCGGCCTCGCCCGCGGCGGCCTCCAGCTTGGCGGTGGCCCGCAGCAGCGCGTCCCGGTCGCTCTCGCGCAGCCCGGGCAGGGTCGCGACGGCGCGGGCGGCGACCAGCAGGGAGGTGGCCTCGTCGGCGGCGAGCCGCAGCGGCTCGGCGGTGGACTCCCCCGAGGCGTCGGCGTTGTGCCACCAGATGCGGTCGCCGTCGGTGTCGATGTCGAGCAGGTCACCGCCGCGGAAGCTGGTGCCGCACATGGGCAGCACGTCGAGGTCCGAGATCAGCTCGTCCTCGGTGATCCCGAAGGCGCGGGCGACGTCCGCGACGTGCGCGCCGGGGCGCTCGCGCAGGTAGGTCACCAGGGACAGCATCCGGCGGGTCTGGTCGATGGCGTTGGCGGCCATGCTGCTACGTCTCCCCCTCAGGGCGTTGCTGCTGTTGTTGTTCGGGTTCAGCCCTGGGCGACGGCGCGCAGCCGGTCCACCACGTCGGCCCGCAGGTCCGCCGGGCCCACCACGACGACGTCGGGGCCGAACTCCACGAGCCAGGCGTCCAGCCCGTGCCCGTACGGGATCTCCAGCTCGTCCCAGCCGTCACCGCCCTCGCGCACGGCGGTGGCCTTCGCCCGCAGCGGGTAGCCGGCCCCGGCGCGCAGCCGGATCAGGGCGGTGCGCTGGGCGCCCTCGCCGGCCCAGGCCGCCACGGTCTCGCGTACGGTCACCACGTCCGGCACCTCCGCGGTGTACTTCCCGGCCCGCGAGCGGACCTTGCCCGTGATCCGGGAGAGCCGGAAGACCCGCTCCGCCCCGCGGTCGCGGTCGTAGCCGGCCAGGTACCAGTGGCCCCGCCAGCACTCCAGGGCCCACGGCTCCACCTGGCGGGGCTCGGGCCGCGCCGCGTTGGACTTGCGGTACTCGAAGACCACCGGACGCCGGTCGCGGCAGGCCAGCATCAGCGGCTCGAAGGCCGCCTCGTGGACGGGGATCCGCGGCTCGATGGCGCTGTGCTGGCCCTCGTACGGATCACCGGCCTCCGGCATCCCGCCCGCGCGCAGCTTCTGCAGCGCGCCGCTGGCCGCGCCGGCGAGGCGGGCCTGCTGCCACACCTTGGCCGCCAGCCCGAGGGCGGCGGCCTCCTCCGCGTCGAGGGAGACGGGCGGCAGCCGGTTGCTGTCCCGGCGGGCCAGGTAGCCGGTCTCGCCTTCCAGGTTCTCCACCGTCTCGATCACCAGACCGAGCTCGCGCAGATCGTCCTTGTCCCGCTCGAACATCCGGTTGAACGACTCGTCGTTCCCGGCTTCGAGATAGGCCTCGATCGAACCGCGCAGCTCACGCTTGCTGAGGGGACGGCGCGTCCCCAGCAGACACAGCGCCAGGTTCATCAGCCGCTCGGCCTTGGCAATCGCCATCGACGCCCATCCCCCACTCCTCGGCACACACTCGTGACCGTTGACCGTACCGCCCCCGCGGTCCCCGGCAAAAGCGAGGGCCCCCGCCTCACGGCGGGGGCCCTCCATGATCACAACGCGTGAGATCAGACGCCCATCAGGTCACAGACGAAGATCAGCGTCTCGCCCGGCTTGATGGCGCCGCCGGCACCCCGGTCACCGTAGGCGAGGTGGGCGGGGATCGTCAGCTTGCGACGGCCGCCGACCTTCATGCCCTCGATGCCCTGGTCCCAGCCCGGGATGACCTGGCCGATGCCCAGGATGAACTGCAGCGGACCGCCGCGGTTCCAGGACGCGTCGAACTCCTCACCGGAGGAGAAGGCCACACCCACGTAGTGGACGGAGACCTTGTTGCCGGCCGTGGCCACGGCGCCGTCGCCCTCCCAGATGTCCTCGATGACCAGGTCGGTGGGGACCGGGCCCTCGGGGAAGTCGATCTCGGGCTTCTCGAGCTTGTCGCTCACGGAACTGCTCCTCATACCTACGAAACGGTGTCCAACCGGAACAGTCTTACACTGCTCCGACGATGTCCACGACGAAGACCAGCGTGGAGTTGGCCGGCAGGTCCTCACCCTTGGCCTGGTCCTTGTACGCCTGCTCCGGCGGGATCACCAGCAGCACGCGGCTGCCGACCTTCTTGCCCACCAGGCCCTTGTCCCAGCCCTCGATGACCTGACCCTGGCCGATCTTGGTCGAGAACGGGGCACCCGTCTTCCACGACGTGTCGAAGAGCTTCGCCGAGTCCTTGCCCTGGTTCGGCGCCCACGCCGCACCGCTGTACTGCATGTAGACGGTCTGGCCGTTCTTGACCTCGGCGCCCTTGCCCTCGATCAGGACCTTGTCGACCAGCTCCTTCGGAGGGTCGTTCTTCGGGACCGTGATCGTCGCGGCCTTCTCCTCGTCGGCCTTGACCTGCGGCAGCTCCGACGGGATCGGCGCCTGCGTACCCTCGGCCTTCTTCGGCAGCACCGAATCGACGTCGAGGACGAACACCAGGTTGTCCTTCGGGCCGACACCCAGCTGCGACTGGCCCTGCTCACCGAAGGCCGCCGCCGGCGGGGCGACGACCAGCACCCGGCTGCCGACCTTCTTGCCCAGCACCGACTCGCTGAACAGCGGAAGGATCTGCTGCGAACCGGCCGGGACGACCAGCGGCTGGCCGTCCGGGTCGTAGGAGCCGCTCAGCTCCTTGCCGCTCTTCCAGACCTTGCCCGTGTACTTCGTGACCACGAGATCGTCCTTCTTGATCTCCGGCCCGGAACCCTCCTTGAGGGTGTTCACCACGAACTTGCCGCTCGGCTCGCCCTTGGGAACCGTGATCTCCGCCTTCTTGCCGGCCTCGCCGGCCACCGTCGGCATCGGATCGGCCGACGCCACCGGCTTCGGCACCTCCGTCTTCGCGGCATCGGCCGACGGCGACGCGGAGGGCTCCTTCTTCCCGGAGTCCTCGCCCCCTCCGCAGGCCGCGGTGAGCATCAGAGCCGGCACGATGAGCGCGGCAGCAAGTCGGCGTCGCACAATGGTCCTCAGGGTCGCTGGAATGGTCCGTCGTAGCGGCCCACTCTACGGGCTGACCCCTCCGCGACAAGGCCGTGGCGTGCGAAGACCCCGTACGCCACAGCGCACGGGGCCCCGGCCGCACCACGTCACATGCCGGCGATCAGCTTCTCCACCCGGTCGTCCACCGACCGGAACGGGTCCTTGCACAGCACCGTGCGCTGCGCCTGGTCATTGAGCTTCAGGTGCACCCAGTCGACCGTGAAGTCCCGCCGCTGCTCCTGCGCCCGGCGGATGAAGTCGCCGCGCAGCCTGGCCCGGGTGGTCTGCGGGGGCACCGACTTGCCCTCGAAGATCTTCAGGTCGTTGCACACCCGCGCCGCCTGCCCCTTGCGCTCCAGCAGGTAGTAGAGACCCCGCCGGCGGTGGATGTCGTGGTACGCGAGGTCTATCTGGGCGACCCGCGGATTGGACATCGTCATGTTGTGCTTGGCCCGGTACCGCTCGATCAGCTGGTACTTCATGACCCAGTCGATCTCCGTACCGATCCGGTCCAGATCCTGCGCCTCGACGGCCTCCAGCGTGCGGCCCCACAGCTCCAGGACCTGCGCCACCACCCCCGTACGGATGCCCCGCCGGTCGGCGAAGTCCAGGGCCTTGTCGAAGTACTCCCGCTGGATCTCCAGCGCCGAGGCCTCCCGGCCACTGGCCAGTCGCACCTTGCGCTGGCCCGTGATGTCGTGGCTGACCTCCCGGATCGCCCGGATCGGGTTCTCCAGGGTCAGGTCCCGCATCACCGTCCCCGCCTCGATCATCCGCAGCACGAGGTCCGTGGCGCCCACCTTGAGCAGCATCGTCGTCTCGGACATGTTCGAGTCGCCCACGATGACGTGCAGCCTGCGGTAGCGCTCCGCGTCGGCGTGCGGCTCGTCGCGCGTGTTGATGATCGGCCGGGAGCGGGTCGTGGCGGAGCTGACGCCCTCCCAGATGTGCTCGGCCCGCTGGCTGACGCAGTAGACCGCGCCCCTGGGCGTCTGCAGCACCTTGCCCGCGCCACAGATCAGCTGACGCGTGACGAGGAACGGAATCAGGATGTCCGCGAGGCGGGAGAATTCTCCGTGCCGGGCCACGAGGTAGTTCTCATGACAGCCGTACGAATTGCCCGCCGAGTCGGTGTTGTTCTTGAACAGGTAGACGTCGCCCGCGATTCCCTCCTCGTGCAGGCGGCGTTCGGCGTCGACGAGCAGGCCCTCGAGAATGCGCTCGCCGGCCTTGTCGTGCGTGACCAGTTCGGTCAGGTTGTCGCATTCGGGAGTTGCATATTCCGGATGCGAACCCACATCGAGGTAGAGGCGGGCGCCGTTCCGCAGGAAGACATTGCTGCTGCGGCCCCATGACACAACACGGCGGAAGAGGTAGCGCGCCACTTCGTCAGGAGACAGTCGGCGCTGTCCCCTGAACGTGCACGTGACGCCGTACTCGTTCTCCAGCCCGAAAATGCGGCGGTCCATGACTGAACATTACGCCTTCCGCACTCTTCTGAAACCGGGTTGGAGAACGGCGTTCAGGTCAGTTTTTGATCAACGGCTCCGAAACCGCCCCGGCCGGCCCCTCCGCCGACCCCGCCACGGCCCTGCTGCGACCCGCACCCGCGAGCGCCCGTTGAGTCAGCATCAGCACCAGCAGCGCCGCCGCGCCACCACCACAGGCCACCGCGAAACCGGCCGCCGTACCCCCCAGTTCCAGCGCCGGGCCGGCCGCCGCCGTACCGATCGCCGCACCCACCCCGAAGAACGTCACCAGCCACGAGAACGCCTCCGTCACCGTCCCCGCCGGCGCGTGCCGGTCCACCACGATGAACGCACACGCCAGCGAAGGCGCCAGGAACACGCCCGCCAGCGCCGACAGCGCCGTCATCGCCACCGGACCCACCTCCAGCACCAGCGGCAGATAACACACCGCCAGCAGCGCCACCAGCACCCGCAGCCGCCGCTCCGGCGCCCCCGCCCACTGCCGCGCCCCGTAGAACACACCGCCCACCAGCGCACCCAGACCCAGCGCCGCCATCAGCCAGCCGTACACCGCCTGACCACCGTGCCCGTCCGCGTACGCCACCGCCGCCACCGCGATCGACCCCAGCGCCATGCCGACGAAGAAGAACGCGCCCAGCAGCGCCAGCAGGCCCCGCGAACGCAGCGCCCCCAGCCAGTGCGCCTCGCGCGGCGCGGAACGCCAGGTCCGCGACGGCTCCGACACCACCACCGACAGCACGCCCAGCACACCGACGCCGTTCAGCACCAGCAGCGCCACCGCCGGCGACCACAGCGACACGCACAGCGTCACCAGCAGCGGCCCCACCGTGTACATGACCTCCTGGGCCACGGCGTCCATCGCGTACGCCGCGTGCACCCGCTCCTCACGGCCGCCCAGCACCCCCGGCCACAGCGCCCGCAGACCGCCCTCCAGCGGCGGCGTGAACAGACCGGCCAGCACCATCGCCGCGTACGCGGCCGCCACCGACCCCGTACCGGCCACCGCCAGCCAGACCATGCCCAGCGCCGACACCAGCGCCGCGGGCAGCTGCACCCGCGGCTGCCCGTACAGGTCCACCGCCCGGCCCAGCAGCGGCTGCCCCACGGCGTTCGCCAGCCCGTACGCGGCCGCCAGCGCGCCCGCCAGGCTGTAGCTGCCCCCCTCGTCCCGGATGAAGAGGACGATCGCGATCGCCGCGGTGCCGTTCGGCAGCCGGCCTATCAGGGTGCCCACCAGCAGCCTCGCGGCGTACCTGGTCCTGAGCAGCTCCGCGTAACCCGCGGCCATGACCGCCCCCTTCTGCCCGGATCCACCCCGGGGTAATACGTATAACGAGACACGTCATACGTACCATGGCCACAGACCCCCGGTCCAGCCGCACACCGCCCGCACCCCGCCCCACCTCGCACTTCAGGAGCAACCTGTGACGAGACCCACCAGCCGCGACGTCGCCACCGCCGCCGGAGTCTCCCAGGCCACCGTCTCCCTCGTCCTCGGCGACAAATGGCGCGGCCGCGTCTCCGAACGCACCGCCACCCTCGTCCGTGAAACCGCCACCACCCTCGGCTACCGCCCCAACCTCGCCGCCCGCAACCTCCGCCTCGGCACCACCCGCACCGCCCTCCTCGTCGTCCCCGCCCTCACCAACGAATTCTTCGCCCGCGTCTACACCGGCGCCGCCCGCGTAGCCGCCGAACACGGCTTCGGCGTCGTCCTCTACCCCTCCCCCGAAGGCACCGGCCCCGCCCGCGACCCCTTCGCCTCCGCCCGCGCCGCCCTCGACGGCATCATCGCCTCCTCCATGGCCACCGGCGCCCTCGACGCCCTCGGCGGCGACGGCCTCCCCCTCGTCATGCTCGACAGCGACCCCACCTCCGGCCAAGCCGCCGCCCACGTCAACCTCGCCATCACCGACGGCATCCGCCAGGCCGCCGAACACCTCCTCGGCCTCGGCCACCACCGCTTCCTCCACTTCGCCGCCGACGTGGACTCCTGGACCTTCCACATCCGCGCCCAGGCCCTCGCCACCCTCCTCGCGGCACCCCACGACGAGCTGCGCACCGCACGGGCCGCCCTCACCGTCGACGCCGCCCGCGCCGCCGCCGAAACCGCCCTCGCCGACCCCCGCCACCGGCCCACCGCCGTCGTCTGCGACGACGACATCCTCGCCGCCGGCGTCTGCAAGGCCGCCCGACGCCTCGGCCTGCGCATCCCCGAGGACCTCTCCGTCACCGGCTTCGACGACCTCGCCCTCGCCACCGCCGTCGAACCGGAGCTCACCACCGTCCGCCTCCCCGCCGAACGCGTCGGCGAACAGGGCATGACCGCCCTCCTCGCCGTCCTCGACGGCACCCCCTGGACCGCCCCCGACATCCCCGTCGAGCTCACCGTCCGCGACTCCACCGGCCCCGCCCCCACGCCCTGAGACACCCCGGGACGCACGAAAGCCCCGGCCCGCCCCCACAGGGACGGACCGGGGCCCACGCCACCACAGCCCTACTCGGCGTCGTCCTCCGGCACCTCGTCGTTCGACACCGCATCCGCCTGAGCAGCCGCCGGAACATCCGCCTCCAGCAACCGCGCCAGCTGCCGGCCCCGGATCCGCTTGAACTTGCGCTGCTGCGCGCGCGTCCGGTCCAGCACCGCCACCTCCAGCCGCTCGGCCGGAATCGTCTTCTCCGCGCCGTTCGCCTGACTCGACAACGCCTGCACCGCCAGCTTCAACGCGTCGGGCAGGGTCATCCCGTCCCGGTGCCGCTGATCGAGGAACGTACTGATCTGCTCGGCGTTCCCGCCGACCGCGACCGAACCGTGCTCGTCCACGATCGACCCGTCGTGCGGCAGCCGGTAGATCTGGTCCCCCGCCGCCGTCGCACCCACCTCGGCCACCACCAGCTCCACCTCGTACGGCTTCTCACCGGCCGAGGAGAAAATGGTGCCGAGCGTCTGCGCGTACACGTTCGCCAGCCCGCGCGCCGTCACGTCGTCACGGTCATAGGTGTACCCGCGCAGATCGGCGTAGCGCACACCACCGATCCGCAGGTTCTCGTACTCGTTGTACTTCCCGGCGGCCGCGAAGCCGATCCGGTCATAGATCTCACTGAACTTGTGCAGCGCCCGGGACGGGTTCTCACCGACGAACACGATGCCGTCGGCGTACTGCAACACGACGAGGCTGCGGCCGCGGGCGATGCCCTTCCGGGCGTATTCCGCCCGGTCGGCCATGGCCTGCTGGGGTGACACATAGAACGGAGTCGACACCGGTTATCCGTCCCTTTCTTCTGGGCGACGAGACGAGGACTGGTCAGAGCAGAGCGGCACGCGGCCCGTCGGGCTCCTGGAGCCGACGGTCCGTCACCTTGCGGGCGAGTTCCTGCGACTCGTCGTCGTCCAGCCTGCGGAAGCCCTCGTCGGTGATGACGGTGACGATGGGGTAGATGTGGCGGTACAGGTCCGGCCCGCCGGTCGCCGAGTCGTCGTCGGCGGCGTCGTACAGCGCCTGAACGACCAGCGTGGTCGCCTGCTCCTCCGTCAGGTCGGGGCGGTACAGCTTCTTCATCGAACCCCGGGCGAAGATCGAACCAGAGCCCGTGGCGGCGTACCCGTGCTCCTCCGAGCGGCCACCGGTCACGTCGTACGAGAAGATCCGGCCCTTCTCCTTGGCCTCGTCGTACCCCGCGAAGAGCGGAACCACGGCCAGACCCTGCATGGCCATCCCCAGATTGCTCCGGATCATGGTCGAGAGCCGGTTCGCCTTGCCCTCCAGGGAGAGGGTCGCCCCCTCCACCTTCTCGAAGTGCTCCAGCTCCAGCTGGAACAGCTTGACCATCTCCACGGCCAGGCCGGCCGTACCGGCGATGCCGACCGCGGAGTACTCGTCGGCCGGGAACACCTTCTCGATGTCCCGCTGCGCGATCATGTTCCCCATGGTCGCCCGCCGGTCACCGGCGAGCACAACGCCGCCGGGGAAGGTCGCGGCGACGATGGTCGTCCCGTGCGGCGCCTCCACGATCCCCTCGGGCAGCTTCCGGTTCCCCGGCAGCATCTCGGGCGCGTGCGCGCCCAGGAAGTCCATGAAGGACGACGACCCCGGCGTCAGGAAGGCTGCCGGTAGACGCCCTGTGCCACGATTGTTGGCTTCCACGCGTGTCCCTCCAGGTATGAAACGACCCGACGAGCGGCGTCGGGATCGTCTCCCAACTTGCCGATGGCCGTGTTGCGGTTGAAGCAAGGTATGCCACGGACCCTACCCGCCGTGCGGCAATGATCCACATGTACGGCCGGGGCCCTCGAGCAGATGTGGGCGGCGGCCCGCCGACGCCCGTTCGGGGGCCCGGCCCCTTCGCAGCGCGGACACCGCTCGCGGCCGGACGGCACGTCCACTTTCACCGCACCATCCGGCCTCGGGCTCTGCCGTGCCTTGCAGGCAACGTCCCCCACACCTTCGATTCGAAGGTCAAAAGGCTCTACTGACCACCCTTTTGCACGAAGGAGCGCACGAAGTCCTCGGCATTCTCCTCGAGGACATCGTCAATCTCGTCAAGTACCGAGTCGACGTCGTCGGAGAGCTTCTCCTGCCGCTCCTTGAGGTCGGTCGATTCCTCGACCGCCGCCTCCTCGACCTCCTCGGTCGAGCGCGTCGCCTTCTGCTGTCCGCCGCCGGTGTCCTTGGTCGCCATGTCTACCTCACCCCGCTCGGTTCGCACGCTCACACGGAGAGACCCCGGGATTCGGGACCTCTCAAGATCAGACCCTACGTCGGACCCTACAAGGAGGGCCCGGCATTCGTCCCCGTACTTTCACAACGTCCGGGTGCCTTCATGATTCCCTCGGCGGAGGCCTTTCAGCCCCCTTCACTGCCCCGAAAGCACCCGGACCAGGTCCTCCGCCGTACGGCAGCGGTCCAGGAGCTCCTTGACGTGGTTCCGGGTCCCCCGCAGGGGTTCCAGGGTCGGGACCCGCTGGAGGGAGTCCCGGCCCGGGAGGTCGAAGATCACCGAGTCCCAGGAGGCCGCCGCGACGTCGTCCGCGTACTGCTCCAGGCACCGGCCCCGGAAGTAGGCCCGGGTGTCCTCGGGGGGCTTGCTCTCGGCCCGCTCGACGGCCGGCTCCTCCAGCAGCCGCTTCATCTTGCCGCGGGCCGCCAGGCGGTTGTACAGGCCCTTCTCGGGCCGTACGTCCGCGTACTGGAGGTCCACCAGGTGCAGCCGCGCCGCGTCCCAGCCGAGTCCGTCGCGCCTGCGGTAGCCCTCGAGGATCTCCCGTTTGGCGACCCAGTCCAGCTCCCCCGCCAGGCTCATCGGGTCGGTCTCCAGCCGGCCCAGTACGTCCTCCCAGCGGCCCAGGACGTCCTTGGTCTGCTCGTCGGCGTCCGTCCCGAACCGCTCGTCCACGTACTTCCTGGCCAGCTCGAAGTACTCCATCTGGAGCTGTACGGCGGTCAGGGTGCGCCCGCTGCGCAGTGTGATGAGGTGCTGGAGGTCCGGGTCGTGGGAGACCTGGTGGAGGGTGCGTACGGGCTGGTCCACGGCGAGGTCGACGTTGATGAAACCGTCTTCGATCATGGACAGGACCAGGGAGGTCGTGCCGAGCTTGAGGTAGGTGGAGATCTCGGAGAGGTTCGCGTCGCCGATGATCACGTGGAGGCGGCGGTACTTCTCGGCGTCCGAATGGGGCTCGTCGCGGGTGTTGATGATGGGGCGCTTGAGGGTGGTCTCGAGTCCGACTTCGACTTCGAAGTAGTCCGCGCGCTGGCTGATCTGGAAGCCGTGTTCGCGGCCGTCCTGGCCGATGCCGACGCGGCCGGCGCCGGTGACGACCTGGCGGGAGACGAAGAAGGGGGTGAGGTGGCGCACGATGTCCGAGAAGGGGGTTTCCCGCTTCATCAGGTAGTTCTCGTGCGTGCCGTAGGAGGCGCCCTTGTTGTCGGTGTTGTTCTTGTAGAGGTGGATGGGCTGGGCGCCCGGCAGCTGGGCGGCGCGCTCGGCGGCCTCGGCCATGATCCGCTCGCCGGCCTTGTCCCAGAGCACGGCGTCGAGGGGGTTGGTGACCTCGGGGGAGCTGTACTCGGGGTGTGCGTGGTCGACGTAGAGGCGTGCGCCGTTGGTCAGGATGACGTTGGCGAGGCCGATGTCCTCGTCGGTGAGCTGGCTGCTGTCGGCGGCCTCGCGGGCGAGGTCGAAGCCGCGGGCGTCCCGCAGCGGATTCTCCTCCTCGAAGTCCCAGCGGGCGCGTCGCGCCCGGTGCATCGCCGCCGCGTAGGCGTTGACGATCTGGGACGAGGTGAGCATGGCATTGGCGTTCGGGTGTCCCGGAACGGAGATCCCGTACTCCGTTTCGATCCCCATTACTCGCCGTACGGTCATGCGGCCCTCCTTGCCCGGCGGCGCTCCCGTTCGGGGCGGCGCTCAAGTACCGCTGGTGCTCCGGTGCGTCGTGTGCGGTGCCCGTCCCCGCACTGCGCGACCGGCGGTACGGAAGAGCCTAGAACCACTCCGCGCTGCTGGGGAGATCATTTCAGTCATTGACTTCGCCTTGTCACCGGCTGAAAAGGGCGGCGGTAAGGCTTGCGGTATTACGGGATGTAAAGCAGTCGGCCGCGGGTGCCGGTGAGGCTCCCGCGGCCGCCTCGCTTCGTCAGAGGTACTGACCCGTGTTCGCCACCGTGTCGATGGAGCGTCCGGTGTCCGCGCCCTGCTTTCCGGTGACGAGCGTGCGGATGAATACGATCCGTTCGCCCTTCTTTCCGGAGATGCGGGCCCAGTCGTCGGGGTTGGTGGTGTTGGGCAGGTCCTCGTTCTCCTTGAACTCGTCCACGCAGGCCTGGAGGAGGTGGGAGACGCGGAGGCCCTTCTGGTTGTGTTCGAGGAAGGCCTTGATGGCCATCTTCTTGGCCCGGTCCACGATGTTCTGGATCATGGCGCCGGAGTTGAAGTCCTTGAAGTAGAGGACTTCCTTGTCGCCGTTGGCGTACGTGACCTCGAGGAAGCGGTTCTCCTCGGTTTCGGCGTACATCTGCTCGACGACGGTCTGGATCATGCTGTGGACGGCCGCTTCGGGCGAGCCCGAGTGTTCGCCGAGGTCGTCCGTGTGGAGCGGGAGCGAGGCCTTGAGGTACTTGGCGAAGATGTCCTTCGCCGCCTCGGCGTCCGGGCGCTCGATCTTGATCTTCACGTCGAGTCGTCCGGGCCGCAGGATGGCCGGGTCGATCATGTCCTCGCGGTTGGAGGCGCCGATGACGATGACGTTCTCCAGGCCTTCCACGCCGTCGATCTCGGCGAGCAGCTGGGGGACGATGGTGTTCTCCACGTCCGAGCTGACTCCGGATCCGCGGGTGCGGAAGAGGGATTCCATCTCGTCGAAGAAGACGATGACGGGGGTGCCCTCGCTGGCCTTCTCCCGGGCGCGCTGGAAGACGAGGCGGATGTGCCGTTCGGTCTCGCCGACGTACTTGTTGAGGAGCTCGGGGCCCTTGATGTTCAGGAAGTACGACTTGCCGGCTGCCTGTCCGGTCACTTCGGCGACCTTCTTGGCAAGGGAGTTGGCGACGGCCTTGGCGATGAGCGTCTTGCCGCAGCCGGGCGGGCCGTAGAGCAGGATGCCCTTCGGGGGCCGCAGTTCGTGTTCCTTGAACAGGTCGGGGTAGAGGTAGGGGAGCTCGACGGCGTCGCGGATCAGCTCGATCTGGTCGCCCAGGCCGCCGATCTTCTCGTAGTCGATGTCCGGGACCTCTTCGAGGACCAGGTCCTCGACCTCGCTCTTGGGGACGACCTCGTAGACGTAGCCGGAGCGGGGTTCGAGCAGGAGGGCGTCGCCGGGGCGGATGGTGATGTCCAGGAGCGGCTCGGCGAGCCTCACCACCCTTTCCTCGTCGGTGTGCCCGACCACCAGGGCGCGCTCGCCGTCCTCGAGGATCTCCTTGAGGGTGACGATGTCCCCGGCCCGCTCGAATTGCATGGCCTCGACCACGTTGAGCGCTTCGTTGAGCATGACCTCCTGGCCGCGCCGGAGGTCTTCCGGGTCGACGCTGGGGCTCACGTTCACGCGGAGCTTGCGCCCGCCGGTGAAGATGTCGACGGTGCCGTCCTCGTTCGCCTGGAGGAAGACACCGAAGCCGGCCGGCGGCTGGGCGAGCCGGTCGACTTCTTCCTTGAGGGCCACGATCTGGTCGCGGGCCTCACGGAGCGTATTGGCCAGTCGTTCGTTCTGCGCGGAGACGCCTGCCAGATTGGTCTGGAGCTCGACGATCCGCTCTTCGAGAATCCTCGTGTGCCGCGGAGAGTCGGCGAGCTTGCGTCGCAGGACGGCGATTTCCTGCTCGAGATAGGCAACCTGGCCAGCGGGGTCCTCAGACCCTCGCCCGGGCCGGATGCCGCGGTTGATGTCGTCGTCGTGGGCTGCCACGGTCCTCACCTCCTCCAAGGGGAGCTGGACGCTTCCTGACCCTACCTGGGCTGGTGGTGATTGAAACCCCTAGATCACAAAGACGGTAGAGGTGTGTCCGATCTTCACCCTTGCGTACTCCCTCACGCCAGGGAAATACCCACCCTTCAACATCGGAAAGCAGCCGGTTGTAAGGTCGAAGCGTTCAACACCCGTCCGGGGTCGTGCGACTTGCCGCGAGTTCCGGCCGGGGCGGATCACTCAGAGCAGGAAACGGCAGGAGATATGACCGTGCAGCAGGAGGCCCCGACGGGTGGTTCCGAGGGGGCCGGGGAGCCGCTGGAGGTCTGGATCGACCAGGACCTGTGCACCGGGGACGGCATCTGCGTGCAGTACGCCCCGGAGGTGTTCGAGCTGGACATCGACGGTTTGGCGTATGTGAAGAGCGCCGATGACGAGCTGCTCCAGGAGGTGGGGGCGAGCACTCCGGTTCCTCTGGTGCTGCTGCGGGACGTGGTCGATTCGGCGAAGGAATGTCCGGGTGACTGCATCCACGTGAGGCGCGTTTCGGATGGTGTGGAGGTGTACGGCCCGGACGCGGAGTGACGGTTCAAACGCCTTCCGCGGTCGGATCCGTCAGCTCCTGGCGGAATTTCCCGCCGGTCCAGCGCCACTTGGTGAGCTGGTCGAGGTCGGGGCTGTAGCGGGGTACGGAGGGTGACGAGTAGCCGAGGAGCCGTGCCGTGATCGAGCCGTCGCGGACGGTGAGGCCGGTCGCGGTGCGGCGGCGTTCGGCGTCGAGGAGGGTGGCGACGACGCGGGGGGCGGAGCCCTTCTGCGGGTCCTGGGCCAGTACGTAGATCGCGTGGGGCGGGGTGCCGGAGCCGGCGTCGCAGCGGACGGCGGCCACGGTCTCGGGCCGTCCGTCGCCGTCGAGGTCGCCCTGGGCGGTTTCGGTGACGGTGTGCGGGGCGCCCTTGCAGTCCAGGGGGTACGTGGCCGCTTGCGCGTCGGGGGCGGTGGGCCGGGGGTCGTTCCCGGGTCCGGCCGCGGGGGTGGCTCCGGTGGCGCGGCCGGGCTGGAGGAGGCCGGCGCCGGCTATGACGGCGGCGAGGGCGGTGGCCGTGGCGAGCCAGTGGGCGGGCCTGGTGCGACGGTGCGCCAGGTCGGTGGGGCTGTGCAGCACGCCGGATGTCTCCTGTGCGAAGGGTGACGGGGAGCCAGCATCGTGCCATACCTCACACGCGGATGGAGCGGCCGGGTCCGCACCGGTTCGCGGCGGCTGCCCGCCGGCGGGGGCGTGGTGTCGTCGGGGTCCGCACAACGAAGAAGCGCTGTGGCGCAGTTCCCGGTCGGTGAGGGGAACTGCGCCACAGCGCTTTCGTGTTGGTGGGGCGACGGCCTAGGCGGAGCGGTCGCTGCCGGGGCCTTCGTAGTCCTCGCCGTAGGCGCCCTTGGAGGGGCGGCGGCGGCGCATCGGGGGCTCGACGCCGTCGGCGAGGCGGCGGGCGGTGACGAGGAAGCCGGTGTGGCCGATCATCCGGTGGTCGGGACGGACGGCGAGGCCTTCGACGTGCCAGTTGCGGATCATCGATTCCCAGGGCTGCGGTTCGGCGTAGCAGCCGAACTCGCGGATGGACTCGACGGTGCGCGAGAGCTGCGTGGTGGTGGCCACGTAGCAGCAGAGGATGCCGCCGGGGACGAGGGCCTTGGAGACGGCCTCGAGGCACTCCCAGGGGGCGAGCATGTCGAGGATGACGCGGTCGACGTCGGTGTCGGACAGGTTGTCCTGGAGGTCTCCGACGGTGAGCTGCCACGCGGGGTGGGGGCCGCCGAAGTAGCGTTCGACGTTGGCCGTGGCGATCTCGGCGAAGTCCGCGCGGCGCTCGTAGCTGTGGAGCATGCCCTGGTCGCCGATGGCGCGCAGCAGGAAGCTGCTGAGGGAGCCGGAGCCGACTCCCGCTTCCACGACGCGGGCGCCGGGGAAGATGTCGGCGAAGGCCAGGATCTGGCCCGCGTCCTTGGGGTAGACCACGGCGGCACCGCGGGGCATGGACAGGACATAGTCGGGGAGCAGGGGGCGCAGCGCGAGGTACGCGACGTTCCCCGTGGTACGGACAACACTGCCCTCGGGAGCACCGATCAGCTCGTCGTGGGGGAAGGAACCCTTGTGGGTGTGGAAATTCTTCCCGGCTTCGAGCGTGAACGTGTAGTGGCGGCCCTTGGGGTCGGTGAGCTGAACCTGGTCCCCGACCTCGAAGGGCCCGCGTCGGCGGGCGGCACCGGTCGGTTCGGACATGTGACCAGTGTATTGGCTTCAGGACTGGGGCCGCGCCATGGCCTTCACGAAGGCCTTTTCGACGTCGAGGGTGGAGAGGACGCCGTAGATCTCGCCGGTGGGTTCGAGGACGAGGTATTCGGTGGCGGGGGTGGTGCGGAGGTGGTCGAGGAGTGCTTCGCCGGTGAGCTCGGCGGAAACCTTCATGCCGTCGGTGAGGTCCTGGGCGAGGGTGCTGACGGCGACCCAGGGGCGGCGGTGTTCGGGGACGGAGGCGATGGCGCTCTCGCGGACGATGGCGGTGGGGTCGCCCTGGCCGTCGACGACGACGAGGGCGCGGGCTCCGGCTTCGTTGGCGCGGCGGAGGGCTTCGGAGAGGGGGGTGGCGGTCTGGACGGGGATGGCGCGGCGGGTGAGGGTGCGGGCGCGGAGTTCGGGGAGGTGCTCGCGCAGGCGTGCCATGCGCAGGCTGTTGCCGGCGCCGGTCCAGATGATGGCGGCGAGGATCGCGGCGAGGAGGGCGTCCATGACGGTGTCCATGCCGCCGATGTCGCGGCTGGGGTTGCCGAGGGTGCCGGTCTGGGTGAGGAGGGGCAGCCCGATGAGGACGGCGACGGCGAGGGCGCGGCCGACCCAGGCGGCGGCGACGGTGCCGGTCATGGGTTTGCCGGTGATGCCCCAGATGACGGCGCGGAGCATGCGGCCGCCGTCGAGGGGGAGGCCGGGCAGCAGGTTGAAGGCGGCGACGAGGAGGTTGGAGATCATGAGGCCGGCGAGGAGTACGCCGGGGACGGTGGCGGGGTGGACGGCCTTCATGCCGAGGTAGAAGGCTCCGGTGAGGGCGAGGGAGAGGAGGGGGCCGACGAAGGCGAGGACGAATTCGCGGCCGGGGGTCTCGGATTCCTTTTCGATCTCGGAGACTCCGCCGAAGAACTGGAGCTGGATGCGGCGCACGGGGAGCTTGAAGCGGAGTGCGGCGATGGTGTGTGCCAGTTCGTGGACGAGGACGGAGGCGTAGAAGGCGACGGCGAAGAAGAGGGAGACGAGGTAGCGGACGGGGCCGAGGTGGGGCAGGACCCGGTCGAGCTGGTCTCCGAAGACCCAGGTGATGAGTGCGGCGACGAGGAACCAGCTGGGCGAGACGTAGACGGGCACGCCGAAGGGGCGGCCCATGAGGATGCCGCCGCCCGGGTCGGAGCGCTTGGCCTTGCGCTCGCCGGTTTCGTCGGTGTCTGCCACGGTTTTCCTTCGTTCGTGCGGTGCTTCGGTGTGGTCCGTGTCGCGTCGGTGACGCGGGGGTCGTTGCGCGGTGTGATGCTCCGATCATGCAGGGCGAGGGGCCTGTAGTCGATGGTATGCGTGTGCCGTCCGTTCCGGGTCGTAGGGTTTTACGCATGACGACGACCCCCGGTGCCGGTTCCGCTGATGATTCTTCGGGTGCTTCCCGCCCGACCGCGCTGTCCCCTTCGCGGGCCGGTGACTTCATGCAGTGCCCGTTGCTGTACCGGTTCCGGGTGATCGACCGGCTTCCGGAGAAGCCGAGTGCGGCGGCGACGCGGGGGACCCTGGTGCACGCGGTGCTGGAGCGGCTCTTCGATCATCCGGCGCACGAGCGGACGGTGCCGAGGGCGAAGGCGTTGGTGCCGGGGCAGTGGGAGCGGCTGCTGGAGGCGAAGCCGGAGCTGGCGGAGCTGTTCCCGGAGGGGGACGAGGGGGCGGGGCTGGCGCGCTGGCTGTCGGAGGCGGAGGCGCTCGTGGAGCGCTGGTTCACGCTGGAGGATCCGACGCGGCTGGAGCCGGTGGAGCGGGAGTTCTTCGTGGAGACGGAGCTGGAGTCGGGGCTGCGGCTGCGCGGGATCATCGACCGGGTGGACGTGGCGGCGACGGGTGAGGTGCGGATCGTCGACTACAAGACGGGCAAGGCGCCGCGGCCGGAGTACGCGGAGGGCGCGCTGTTCCAGATGAAGTTCTACGCGCTGGTGGTGTGGCGGCTGCGGCAGGTGGTGCCGAGGCGGTTGCAGCTGGTGTACCTGGGCAGTGGGGACGTGCTGACGTACGACCCGGTGGTGGCGGATCTGGAGCGGGTGGAGCGGAAGCTGCACGCGCTGTGGGAGGCGATCCGGGAGGCGACGGAGACGGGTGAGTGGCGGCCGCGGCCGACGAAGCTGTGCGGGTGGTGTGATCACCGGGCGGTGTGTCCGGAGTTCGGGGGTACTCCCCCGGTGTATCCGCTGGTCGTCTCTCCGAGGAGCGGGGCGGATCGCCCGGCCGGTGGCTGATCGGCCGGTCAGGGCAGAATGGGCGGGTCCGCCGTTGACCGACGAATTCGAGGTACCCCGTGGCGATCCGCGTCCTGCTGGTCGATGACCAGCCACTGCTGCGCACCGGCTTCCGGATGATCCTGGAGGCGGAGCAGGATCTGGTGGTGGTGGGTGAGGCCGGGGACGGTCTGCAGGCGCTGGAGCAGGTCCGGGCGCTGCAGCCGGACGTGGTGCTGATGGACATCCGGATGCCGCGGATGGACGGGGTGGAGGCGACGCGGCAGATCACGGGTCCGGAGCGGAACGGGCCGGCGAAGGTGCTGGTGCTGACCACGTTCGATCTGGACGAGTACGTGGTGGAGGCGTTGCGGGCGGGGGCGAGCGGGTTCCTGCTGAAGGATGCTCCGGCGGTCGAGCTGGTGCAGGCGATCCGGGTGGTGGCCGCCGGGGAGGCGATGCTCGCGCCGAGCATCACGCGGCGGCTGCTGGACAAGTACGCGGGGCATCTGCCGTCGGGTGAGGAGAGCCTGCCGGACATGCTGGGGACGTTGACCGAGCGTGAGGTCGAGGTGCTGAAGCTGGTGGCCCGGGGGCTGTCGAACGCGGAGATCGCGGCGGATCTGTTCGTGAGCGAGACGACGGTGAAGACGCACGTGGGGCACGTGCTGACGAAGCTGGGTCTGCGGGACCGGGTGCAGGCGGCGGTGTACGCGTACGAGAGCGGTCTGGTCCGTCCGGGAGCGCAGTAGCGGGCCGGGACGCGCCTCCGCCCCGGTGCCCTTCTCGGGTGCCGGGGCGGAGGTGTGTCCGGGGGTGTCAGCCCTTGCTGATCTCCCAGAAGCGGAAGACCGTGGAGGCGTCAAGGGACCACTGGAGGCCGGTGACGTTCTGGCGGGCGACGGCGTACTGCTTGCCCTGCCAGAGCGGGAGGAGCGGGAGCTCGTCGGCGACGATGTCCTGGAGGCGGGTGTAGTCGGTGTTGGCCGCGGTGCGGTCGGACTTGGTGGAGGTCGCCGGGATGATGTTCCCGCTGATCTCCTTGTTGTCGTAGTTGTTGTGCAGGACGTTGTCCGGGCCGAAGAACGGCTGGGTGAAGTTGTCGGCGTCCGGGTAGTCGGGGACCCAGCCCTTGACGTAGATGCCGTACTTGCCGGCCTGGATGTCCTTCTCGTACTGCTCGAACTCGACGGACTTGACGTCGGCGTCGAAGAGGCCGCTCTCGTTGAGCTGCTTGGCGATGACCTGGAACTGGTGGTCGGTGGAGGGGCCGTAGCGGGCCGGGGTGGACCACAGGGTCAGCTTGATCTTGCCGGTGATGTTGGCGGCCTTGAGGACGGCCTTGGCCTTCTCCACCTGCGGGGAGCCGCCGTAGCGGTCGAAGTAGGGGGTGGTGTGTCCGGCGATGCCGGCCGGGACGATCGAGTAGAGCGGGGCGGCGGTGCCCGCGTACACGTCCTTGACGAGCGCTTCGCGGTCGATGAGGTAGGCGATCGCCTTGCGGACGGGGAGCTTGCCGACGACGGGGTCGCTGACGTTGAAGACCAGGTGCTGGACTTCGGCGCCGGTGCCCTGGACGACGTCGACCTTGTTGTCGCCGGTCTTGGTGGCGGCGAGGCCGGCGATGTCCTTGGCGGCGAGGCCGCGGAAGGCGAAGTCGACGTCGCCGCTGTCGAGGACGGTCTTGAGACCGGCCTGGTCGCCGTTGAAGAACTTCAGGGTGACGCCGGTGTTCTTGGCCTTGGCCTTGCCGCTGTACGAGTCGTTGACGGAGAAGTTGGCGCTCTTGTCGCTGAAGGCGTCCAGCTTGTAGACGCCGGAGCCGATCGCCTTGTTGTCGCCGCGGAGCTTGTCGGCCGGGTATTCGCGGTGGTCGACGATGGCGCCCGCACCCGATGCGATCTTGCTGGGGAAGGTCGCGTCGGACGACTTCAGCTTGAAGACGACGGTCTTCTCGTCGGGGGTGTCGATGCTCGAGATCGACGAGAGCATGACGGCGGGGCCGTTGACGTCGTTGATCTTCAGCGTGCGCTCGAAGGAGAACTTGACGTCCTTGGAGGTCAGGCTGTTGCCGTTGCTGAACTTCAGGCCGCCGCGCAGGGTGCACTTGTACACCTTGCTGTCACCGCCCTCGAAGTTGCAGGCCTGGGCGGCGTCGGGCTCGGGGGTGGTGCCGCCCTTGGGGAACGTCAGCAGGGACTGGAAGACGTTGTTGAAGAGCAGCCAGGAGCCCGGGTCGTAGCCCGACGCGGGGTCGGTGGACTTCACCTTGTCGGATATGCCCATGACCACGCCCTTGCCGTTGCCGGCGGCGGAGCCGTCCTGCGAACCGCAACCGCTGAGCAGCGCTGCGGCAGTGGCCGCGCCGAGCGGGGCTGCCAACCACTGGTTACGTGTCTTCACGCGAATGTCCTTCACAGTCTTGTCTGGTCGTTGCGCCGGCCTGCGACGTGCGCCGCCGGTTGTGCCGGTCTCAGCCGCTGACACCCCGGCCGAGTTCCCACAGCTGGAGGTCGGAGATGGCGTTGACCGACCATTCCACTCCGGTGATCCCGTCGCGTGCGGCGACGTACTGCTTGCCCTGCCACAGGGGCAGGACGGGTACGTCGTCGGCGACGATGTCCTGCATCTCCGTGATCGCGGGCACGGCGACGTTGCGGTCGGCCGCGCGGCGGGATTCGGGGATGAGCCTGGTGCGCACCGCGGTGTTGGCGTACGGCGTGCCCAGGAAGTTGTCCTGCTCCAGGAACGGGGCGAGGAAGTTGTCGGGGTCCGGGTAGTCGGGGAACCAGCCGAGCCCGTAGGCGGCGTAGTCGCCCTTCTTCTGGGCTGGGCGGAAGGTGCCCCACTCGTTGCCCTGGACGGTGATGTCGAAGAGCTGGGTGGAGTTCAGCTGGGTCTTGAGGGCCTCGAACTCGGCGGCGGTGCCGTCGCCGTAGTGGTCCGTGGTGTAGTTCAGGGTCAGTTTGACGGGGGTCTTGACCCCGGCGGTCTTGAGGAGCTCGGCGGCCTTGGCGGTGTTGGCCTCGCCGTACTTGTTGAAGAACGAGTTGACGTGGCCGGGCACGGCGGTGGGGACGAGCGAGTACAGGGGCTGCGCGGACTTCCCGTAGACCTTGGCGATCAGGTTGTTGCGGTCGACGGCGGCGGCGAGGGCCTGGCGCACGGCCTTGTTGTTGACGGTCGGGGCGTCGGTGTTGAAGCCGATGTAGCGGATCTCGAGGCCGGGCATCGGGGTGAGCTTGACGCCCTTGGGGGGCGTCTTCGCGAACTCGGTGATCTGGGTGGGCGACAGGGTGCGGGAGACCACGTGGATCTTTCCGTCGGTGAGTGCCTTGCCCATGGTGGCGGAGTCGGCGAAGGTGCGCAGTTCGACCTTGTCGTTGTGGAGCTTGATGTCGCCCTTGTAGTGGGGGTTCTTGGTGAAGACGGCGCGGACGAGGCGGTTGTCCTTCACCTCGGCCTTCATCGTGTAGGGGCCGGAGCCGTCGACGGCGAAGCCGGGGCGGAGCTTCTTGGCCTCGTAGTTCTTCTCGCTGATGATGCCGGCGGCGGGCGTGGCGAGCTTGTACGGGAAGGTCGCGTCGGCGGTCTTCAGGTGGAAGACGACGGTGTCGGTGCCCTTGGCCTCGACGGTGTCGAGGGTGGAGAGCAGGGAGGAGGGGCCGTTCTCGTCCTTGATCGCGAGGACGCGGTCGATGGAGAACTTGACGTCCTTGGCGGTGAGCGGGTCGCCGCTGGCGAACTTCAGGCCGGGCCGCAGGGTGCAGCGGTAGCTCTCGTTGCCGGTGTCGGTGAAGCGGCAGTCGGAGGCGGCTTCGGGGACGGGCTGGCCGCCGCCGCGGGGGGTGCGCACCAGCGTCTGGACGGTCTGGCGCAGGATGTTCCAGGCGCCGGCGTCGTAGGCGTAGGCGGGGTCGATGGGGGCGGGGGCGTAGTCGGCTGCCTCGAACCGGTCGGTGGTACCGACGACGATCGCTCCGGACGCTGCTCCTCCGCCGCTCGCGCTGCCGCATGCGGACAGCGCGGGGGTGAGCAGGCCGATCGCGGCCGTCAGCACCATGGTCTTGCGGTTCATGCTGGAAGTACTCCCTCACCCGGCACTTGCTCAAAGCGGCGTAGAGGGCACTTCGCGGCGGTCGCCCGTTCAGGGCGGAACGATCGGGCCGGTGTTTGACGATCGGTCCACGCGGTAGCGGCGCAGGGGTGTGCGTCCGGTACGGCAAGGGTGCGTGCGGAGTGCCCGCGTTGACATTAGTGGGCTGGGGCGGGATGGCTGGAACTGGCAGGAGTTGGGGTGTAATCGCACGGTGATGGGTGCGGACTTACCGCTTATGCCGGAGTCCTCGCAGATGCGGGCAGGAGATGATCAATCCGGACACAAAGGAAGCCCCTGGAGCCGGTGGCGGGGCTCGGCAGGGGCGTCCCGGGTGACCAAGCTCACCCGGCAGATCCTTGTCGGATGGGGGTGGAATTTCGGCCTCCGGGGTTAGGGGCGGAAGATCCTCTCGTCGGACCTGGGCGCCACCGTCGTTCCGTTCGGCACGGAGCGTGCGTGCTCAGTTCATGGGAGTGATGAGGGAGCGCAGGAACGGCAGGTTCACGTCCTCCAGCGAACGCACGACGGTGCGGCCGGGGGCGGGCTCGATGCCGCCGACGGAGGGAACGGCCACCACCCGGCAGCCGGCGGCTTCGGCCGCGGCGATCCCGGTGGCGGTGTCCTCGATCACGGCGCAGCGCGAGGGGTGCGCGCCGAGGCTGCCGGCGGCGATCAGGTACGGGTCCGGGTGGGGCTTGGTACGGGGGACCTCGTCCCCGGCGACCGTCAGCGTGAAGCGGTCGCGGCCGAGGGTGAGCAGGACCTGGTCGATGACGCGGCGGTGCGAGGCGGACACCAGGGCGGTGGGGACGTTGTGCCGGGCCAGCTCGCTCAGGAGGCGTTCGGCGCCGGGCATCAGGGGGACACGGTCGGCGATGCGGGCCTCGAACCGCTCGTTGAGCAGGACGCTCAGCTCGGCGAGGCCGATGTCGGCTCCCGTCCTCTCGATGAGGAAGGAGGCGCTGCGGCTCATGGGGCCGCCGACGACCACGTCCCGCCAGGACGCCTCCAGGCGGTGGCCCAGCTCGTGGAAGATCTGTTCCTCGACCTCCCACCAGAACCCCTCGGTGTCGACGAGGGTGCCGTCCATGTCCAGCAGCACCGCCTGCAGTGCATGCCCGTCGGCCGTGCGGGTGACGGGTGCGGGAATGGTGCTGGTCATGCGTACACCTCTCTGGGGACGACAAGGCCGGCCACCTCGACCCGCGGGAGCTTCTCCCCCGCGAACAGGTGACCGGCCTGTATGGGACCGACCAGTGTACGCCGGTCTGTGTCAGCGTGCGTTGAAATACTTCGCTTCGGGGTGGTGAATCACCAGGGCGTCGGTGGACTGCTCGGGGTGCAGCTGGAACTCCTCCGAGAGGTGGACGCCGATCCGCTCCGGCTGGAGGAGGTCGGCGATCTTCGCGCGGTCCTCCAGGTCGGGGCAGGCCCCGTAGCCGAGGGAGAAGCGCGCCCCCCGGTACTTGAGGTCGAACATGTCCTCGACCTTCTCGGGGTCCTCGCCGCCGAAGCCGAGCTCGGCGCGGACGCGGGCGTGCCAGTACTCGGCCAGGGCCTCGGCGAGCTGGACGGACAGGCCGTGCAGCTCCAGGTACTCGCGGTAGGAGTCGGACTCGAAGAGCTTGGCGGTGGCCTCGCCGATCCTCGACCCGACGGTGACGACCTGGAGGCCGATGACGTCGGTCTCGCCGGACTCCTCGGGGCGGAAGAAGTCGGCGAGGCACAGCCGGCGGCCGCGGCGCTGGCGCGGGAAGGTGAAGCGGGTCCGCTCGTTGCCCTGCTCGTCGAGGATGATCAGGTCCTCGCCCTTGGAGACGCAGGGGAAGTAGCCGTAGACCACGGCCGCCTCGAGCAGGTTCTCGGTGTGCAGCTTCTCCAGCAGGCCGCGCAGGCGCGGGCGGCCCTCGCTCTCGACCAGTTCCTCGTAGGTGGCCCCGCCGGCGCGGGCCTGCTTGAGGCCCCACTGGCCCTTGAACAGGGCGCCCTCGTCCAGCCAGGAGGCGTAGTCCTTGAGCGGGATGCCCTTGATGACGCGGGTCCCCCAGAAGGGCGGGGTGGGGACGGGGTTGTCGACGGCCACGTCGGAGCGGCCGCCGGTCTCCTCCGGCTCCTCCACCTGGAGGGCGGGGGTGTCCCGCTTGGCGACGCGGCGCTGCTTGAGCTCGGGCAGGGTCGCGCCGGGAACGCCGCGCTTGACCGCGATGAGGGCGTCCATCAGGCGCAGGCCTTCGAAGGCGTCGCGGGCGTAGCGGACTTCGCCTTCGTAGATTTCGTGGAGGTCTTGTTCGACGTAGGCGCGGGTGAGGGCGGCGCCGCCGAGGATGACGGGGTAGTCGGCCGCCAGCTTGCGCTGGTTGAGTTCCTCCAGGTTCTCCTTCATGATCACGGTCGATTTCACGAGGAGACCGGACATGCCGATCACGTCGGCCTTGTGTTCCTGCGCCGCTTCCAGGATCGCGGAGACGGGCTGCTTGATGCCGATGTTGACGACGTTGTAGCCGTTGTTGGTCAAGATGATGTCGACCAGGTTCTTGCCGATGTCGTGGACGTCACCGCGGACGGTGGCCAGCACGATCGTGCCCTTGCCCTCGTCGTCGGTCTTCTCCATGTGCGGCTCCAGATAGGCGACCGCCGTCTTCATCACCTCCGCCGACTGGAGCACGAACGGCAGCTGCATCTGACCGGAGCCGAACAGTTCACCGACGACCTTCATCCCCTCCAGCAGGGTGTCGTTGACGATGTCCAGCGCCGGACGCGTCCGCAGCGCCTCGTCCAGGTCGGCTTCCAGACCGTTCTTCTCGCCGTCGATGATCCGCCGCCGCAGGCGCTCGTCCAACGGCAGCGCCAACAGCTCCTCAGCCCGGCCGGCCTTCAGCGACTTGGTGTTCACACCCTCGAAGAGCGCCATCAGCTTCTGCAGCGGGTCGTAACCCTCGGTCCGCCGGTCGTAGATCAGGTCCAGCGCCGTGGTCACCTGCTCCTCGTCGAAGCGTGCGATCGGCAGGATCTTCGATGCGTGGACGATCGCCGAGTCCAGGCCGGCCTTGACGCACTCGTCCAGGAACACCGAGTTCAGCAGCACACGCGCGGCCGGGTTCAGACCGAAGGAAATGTTCGACAGACCCAGCGTCGTCTGCACGTCCGGGTGGCGGCGCTTGAGCTCACGGATCGACTCGATCGTCGCGATCCCGTCCTTACGGGACTCCTCCTGACCCGTGCAGATCGTGAACGTCAACGTGTCGATCAGGATGTCCGACTCACGGATCCCCCAGTTGGTGGTGAGATCGTCGATCAGACGCTCGGCGATCGCGACCTTGTGCTCGACGGTGCGGGCCTGGCCCTCCTCGTCGATCGTCAGCGCGATCAGCGCGGCACCGTGCTCCCGCGCCAGCGCTGTCACCTTCGCGAACCGCGACTGGGGCCCGTCACCGTCCTCGTAGTTCACCGAGTTGATCACCGCACGCCCGCCGAGCTTCTCCAGACCCGCCTGGATCACCGCGACCTCGGTCGAGTCCAAAACGATCGGCAGCGTCGAAGCCGTCGCGAACCGGCCCGCCAGCTCCTCCATGTCCGCCACACCATCACGGCCCACATAGTCCACACACAGATCCAGCATGTGCGCGCCCTCACGGATCTGGTCCCGGGCCATCTCCACACAGTCGTCCCAACGGCCCTCCAGCATGGCCTCACGGAACTTCTTCGACCCGTTCGCGTTCGTCCGCTCACCGATCGCCATATAGGAGGTGTCCTGCCGGAACGAAACCGTCTGGTACAGCGACGCCGCACCCGCCTCCGGCTGCGGACTGCGGGCGGTCACCGCGGTACCCCGCACCCGCTCCACCACCTGCCGCAGATGCTCCGGTGTGGTGCCGCAGCAGCCGCCCACCAGCGACAGCCCGTACTCCCGCACGAACGTCTCCTGCGCATCCGCCAGCTCCACCGCCGACAGCGGATAATGCGCACCGCCCTTCGTCAGGACCGGCAGCCCCGCGTTCGGCATGCACGACAGCGGAATCCGCGCGTTGCGCGCCAGATACCGCAGGTGCTCGCTCATCTCCGCCGGACCCGTCGCACAGTTCAGCCCGATCATGTCGATCCCCAGCGGCTCCAGCGCCGTCAGCGCCGCACCGATCTCCGAACCCAGCAGCATCGTGCCGGTGGTCTCGACGGTGACGGAGCAGATGAGCGGGACGGTGACGCCGAGGGCCTCCATGGCGCGGCGGGCGCCGATGATGGAGGACTTGGTCTGCAGGAGGTCCTGGGTGGTCTCGACGAGCAGCGCGTCCGCGCCGCCGGAGATCAGACCCTCCGCGTTGACCTGGTAGGCGTCTCGGATCTGCGCGTAGGTGATGTGGCCCAGCGTCGGCAGCTTGGTGCCCGGGCCCATGGAGCCCAGGACCCAGCGCTGCCGGCCGGTGGAGGCGGTGAACTCGTCCGCGACCTCGCGGGCGATGCGGGCGCCGGCCTCCGACAGCTCGAAGTTGCGCTCGGGGATGTCGTACTCGGCCAGGGCCGCGTAGTTCGCACCGAAGGTGTTCGTCTCGACGCAATCCACACCCACCGCGAAGTACGCCTCGTGGACCGAGCGGACGATGTCGGGGCGGGTGACGTTCAGGACCTCGTTGCAGCCCTCCAGCTGCTGGAAGTCCTCCAGCGTGGGGTCCTGCGCCTGGAGCATCGTTCCCATCGCTCCGTCGGCGACGACCACGCGGGTCGCGAGCGCCTCCCGGAGGGCATCGGCCCGGTTCTGGGTGTCTGCGGGCAGGTTCGGCAACGAGGCCATGGTTGTGCTCCCTGGGCTGCGACGGCTGTCGGCTTTGCACCCTCTGTGTCAAGGGTGCACGCGGTCAGGGTAACCGCGCGGCGGCGGACCCGGTGAGGGCGTCCCACGTGGCGGACTGCATTCTTTCGCTGGGGCGGCGCGGGAGCCTGCCGGGAGCCTCGTGCGCGCGGCGTGGGTGCCTCGTGGGAGGGTGCGTCGGGCGCGCCGCACCATGGAGCCACCCAAGCATGCACGAGGTCGGCATCGACCGATAGTGTTCAGCATTGTCGAACTACGTCAGCAGGAGGCTGCGCGATGGCACGGAACATCCAGTCGCTCGAACGAGCCGCTGCGATGCTGCGGCTCCTGGCCGGCGGGGAACGCCGGCTGGGTCTCTCGGACGTCGCGTCCTCCCTGGGGCTGGCCAAGGGCACGGCGCACGGCATCCTGCGCACGCTGCAGGCCGAGGGCTTCGTGGAGCAGGATCCGGCCTCCGGGCGCTACCAGCTGGGCGCGGAGCTGCTGCGGCTGGGCAACAGCTATCTGGACGTGCACGAGCTGCGGGCGCGTGCGCTGGTGTGGACGGACGACCTGGCGCGGGCGAGCGGCGAGAGCGTGTACGTGGGCGTGCTCCACCAGAGCGGGGTGCTGATCATGCACCACGTGTTCCGGCCGGACGACAGCCGGCAAGTGCTGGAAGTGGGGGCGATGCAGCCGCTGCACTCCACGGCGCTGGGCAAGGTCCTGTCGGCGTACGACCCGGTGGCGCACACCGAGGCCCTGGACGGGGAGCGCGAGGCCTTCACTCCGCGCACGGTGACCGACGCGGCGGGTTTCGAGGGGGTCCTGGACCTGACCCGGGCGCGCGGCTGGGCGGCGGACGTGGAGGAGACCTGGGAGGGGATCGCCTCGGTGGCGGCGCCCATCCACGACCGGCGGAGGATGCCGGTCGGGGCGGTGGCCGTGGCGGGCGCCGTGGAGCGGGTCTGCGGGGAGTCCGGGGAGCCGCACGCGGCTCTGGTGGCGTCCGTTCGGGACTGCGCGCGGTCGGTTTCCCGCGATCTCGGCGCGGGCCGGTTCTGAGCTTGACCTGATCCATTCGGTCCACCCGATGGCCGCTTCGCGTGCCGTCCGGGTGGACTTTGTCGTATTTCGATCATCCATTGGCCTGATTTGGGCGATCGTACCGAGTGGTAACGATCCGGTTCTTGACCTGGTCAGGCCTTGACGCGTTCTTCACCCAGGCGGAAAACTGCCGTTCATCGGTCGGCATTGTCGAACACCTACCGGCAATACGCGTTAGGGTATGGCGAGGCCATGGACCGGTGAAGCACTCACCGAGTGTGCGGACCACCGGAGGGACCCGGTGTCCACCCACCCCTGGACGTAAGACAAAGGAGTCGCGGGTGTCCAGCTCCGACATCTTCATCGGCGAGACCATCGGTACCGCCCTGCTCACACTGCTCGGCGGTGGCGTCTGCGCCGCCCTCACGCTCAAGAGCTCCAAGGCCCGCGGCGCGGGCTGGCTCGCGATCACCTTCGGCTGGGGCTTCGCGGTCCTGATCGCCGCCTACGTCTCGGCGCCGCTCTCCGGCGCGCACCTCAACCCGGCGGTCACCGTCGGCATCGCCGTCAAGACCGGCGAGTGGGGTGACGTCCCCGTCTACTTCGCGGGGCAGCTGCTCGGCGCCATGCTCGGCGCGGTCCTGATGTGGATCACCTACTACGGCCAGTTCCGGGCCCACCTGGCGGACCCGGAGCACATCCGCGACGCCAAGCTCGGTCCCGAGGACCCGCACCCGCACGACGTCGCCGGCCCGGTGCTCGGCATCTTCTCGACCGGCCCGGAGATCCGCAACGTCGCCCAGAACCTCGCGACGGAGATCATCGGCACCTTCGTCCTCATCCTGGCGATCCTGACCCAGGGCCTCCAGGACGGCGGCAAGGGCCTCGGCGTCATCGGCGTCCTGATCACCTCCTTCGTCGTCGTCGGCATCGGCCTCTCGCTGGGCGGTCCGACCGGATACGCCATCAACCCGGTCCGTGACCTCGGTCCCCGCATCGTCCACGCCCTGCTCCCGCTGCCCAACAAGGGCGGTTCGGACTGGGGGTACTCCTGGATCCCGGTCGTCGGCCCGCTCGTCGGTGCCGCGCTCGCCGGCGGTCTGTACAACATCGCGTTCGCCTGATCAGCTTCGGCCGCGCTCGTAAGATCCGCATCGCCCTCCTGATTCCGCCTACTCAACAGACCTGCCAGGAGCAGCCATCATGACCAGCAGCACCGGCCCCTTCATCGCCGCGATCGACCAGGGCACCACCTCCTCCCGCTGCATCGTCTTCGACCGCGACGGCCGGATCGTCGCCGTCGACCAGAAGGAACACGAGCAGATCTTCCCCAAGCCGGGCTGGGTGGAGCACGACGCCGTCGAGATCTGGACCAACGTCCAGGAGGTCGTCGCCGGCGCCATCGCCAAGGCGGAGATCACCGCCGCCGACGTCAAGGCCGTCGGCATCACCAACCAGCGCGAGACCACCGTCCTGTGGGACAAGAACACCGGCGAGCCGGTGCACAACGCGCTCGTCTGGCAGGACACCCGCACCGACTCCCTGTGCAAGGAGCTCGGCCGCAACGTCGGCCAGGACCGCTTCCGCCGCGAGACCGGCCTGCCGCTGGCGAGCTACTTCGCGGGCCCGAAGGTCCGCTGGCTGCTCGACAACGTCGAGGGCCTGCGCGAGCGCGCCGAGGCCGGCGACATCCTCTTCGGCACCATGGACTCCTGGGTCATCTGGAACCTCACCGGCGGGGCCCAGGGCGGTGCGCACGTCACCGACGTCACCAACGCCTCGCGCACCATGCTGATGAACCTGCACACCCTGGCCTGGGACGAGAAGATCGCGGAATCGATGGGCGTCCCGCTCAACGTGCTCCCCGAGATCAAGTCCTCCGCCGAGGTCTACGGCCACGTCAAGGAAGGCGTCCTCGCCGGCGTCCCGGTCGCCTCCGCGCTCGGTGACCAGCAGGCCGCGCTCTTCGGCCAGACCTGTTTCGCCGAGGGCGAGGCGAAGTCCACCTACGGCACCGGAACGTTCATGCTGATGAACACCGGCGACAAGATCATCAACTCCTACAGCGGCCTGCTGACCACGGTCGGCTACCAGATCGGCGACCAGAAGCCGGTCTACGCCCTGGAGGGCTCGATCGCCGTCACCGGCTCGCTCGTCCAGTGGATGCGCGACCAGATGGGCATGATCAAGACCGCGGCCGAGATCGAGACCCTCGCGCTCTCGGTCGAGGACAACGGCGGCGCCTACTTCGTGCCGGCCTTCTCCGGCCTGTTCGCCCCGTACTGGCGCTCCGACGCCCGCGGTGTGATCGCCGGCCTCACCCGGTACGTCACCAAGGCGCACATCGCCCGTGCCGTCCTGGAGGCCACCGCCTGGCAGACCCGCGAGATCACCGACGCCATGACCAAGGACTCCGGCGTCGAGCTGGCGGCCCTCAAGGTCGACGGCGGCATGACCTCCAACAACCTGCTGATGCAGACCCTCTCGGACTTCCTGGACGCCCCCGTGGTGCGCCCGATGGTCGCCGAGACCACCTGCCTCGGCGCCGCCTACGCCGCCGGCCTGGCCGTCGGCTTCTGGCCCGACACCGACGCCCTGCGCGCCAACTGGCGCCGCGCGGCGGAGTGGACCCCGCGGATGCCCGCCGACCAGCGGGACCGCGAGTACAAGAACTGGCTCAAGGCCGTCGAGCGGTCCATGGGCTGGATCGACGACGAAGACGCCAGCTGACGCACCAGCTGAGTCAATCGACGAGGAGCTGAAAGAAATATGAGCACCCTGCAGAGCGTCCCCACCCTGGGTACGCACCCGACTTCCGGTGCCAACGCGAGCCGCGCGGAGACCCGCGAGCAGCTCTCGAAGGCCACGTACGACCTGCTGGTCATCGGCGGTGGAATCCTGGGCACCTCGGTGGCCTGGCACGCCGCGCAGTCGGGTCTGCGGGTTGCCATGGTGGACGCCGGCGACTTCGCCGGCGCCACCTCCTCGGCCTCCTCGAAGCTCGTCCACGGCGGTCTGCGCTACCTGCAGACCGGTGCGGTCAAGCTGGTGGCGGAGAACCACCACGAGCGGCGGGTGCTGGCCAAGGACGTGGCCCCGCACCTGGTCAACCCGCTCACGTTCTACCTGCCGGTCTACAAGGGCGGTCCGGTGGGTGCGGCCAAGCTGGGCGCGGGCGTCTTCGCCTACTCCGCCCTCTCGGCCTTCGGTGACGGCATGGGCAAGGTGATATCCCCGGCCCGTGCCGTCGCCGACAACCCCGGACTCAAGACGGACAACCTGAAGGCCGTCGCGGTCTACTACGACCACCAGATGAACGACTCCCGCGTCGCCGTGATGACGGTCCGCGCGGCCGTCGAGTCCGGCGCGGTCGTCCTCAACCACGCCGAGGTCACCGGCCTGCGCATGACGCGCGGCCGGGTCTCGGGCGCCGAGCTCAAGGACCGCCTCGACGGTACGGAGTTCGGGGTCGACGCGCGCGTCGTGCTCAACGCCACCGGCCCGTGGGTGGACCACCTGCGGCGCATGGAAGACAAGCACGCGATGCCGTCGATCCGCCTCTCCAAGGGCGCGCACATCGTCATGAAGCGCAAGTCGCCGTGGAAGGCCGCCATGGCCACCCCGATCGACAAGTACCGCATCACCTTCGCCCTCCCGTGGGAGGACCAGCTGCTGCTCGGCACCACCGACGAGGTGTACGAGGGCGACCCGGCGGACGTGCGCGCCACCGAGAAGGACATCCAGCAGATCCTGGACGAGGCGGCGTTCTCCATCAAGGACGCCGACCTCGACCGCTCGCTGATGACGTACGCCTTCGCCGGTCTGCGCGTGCTGCCCGGAGGTCCCGGCGGCGTCGAGAAGGCCAAGCGCGAGACGGTGGTCTCCGAGGGCGCGGGCGGCATGCTGTCGGTGGCCGGCGGCAAGTGGACCACGTACCGCCACATCGGCCGCGTGGTCATGGACAAGCTCGCCAAGCTCCCCGGCAGCCCGCTGACCGAGGACATGGAGCCGGTGAAGTCGCTCGTGCGCCGCGTCCCCCTGCCCGGTGTCGCCAACCCCAACGCGGTCGCGCACCGCCTGCTGGTGGACCGCGAGCCCGGCACCCGCATGGACCCGCTCACCGCGCGCCACCTGGCCTCCCACTACGGCTCCCTGGCCTTCGACATCGCCCGCCTGGCGAACGAGGACCCGGCGCTGGCCGAGCGCATCCACCCGGACGGTCCGGAGATCTGGGCGCAGGTCGCCTACGCCCGTGACAACGAGTGGGCCGAGACGGTCGACGACGTGCTGCGCCGCCGTACGACGGTGACGGTCCGCGGCCTGGACGACGAGGCCGTACGGGCCCGTGTCGAGGAGATGCTGAACCGCAAGGCATAGCTCGTACGCAGGTGGGGAAGAGGGGCGGTTCCGAGGGGAACCGCCCCTCTGTCGTGGGCTGTGGCCGACGTCCCACAAAGGCTTAGGCTGGCCCACGTAGGCAAGGAACTTCGGAAGGAGACCTGGGTGATCGAGCTTGAGGGCGTGCCCGAGCTGATCGACCCGGTCATGGTGGCCGCGTTCGAGGGCTGGAACGACGCGGGTGACGCCGCCTCCGGTGCGGTGGCGCACCTGGACCGGGAGTGGAAGGGCGAGGTCTTCGCGGCGCTGGACGCCGAGGACTACTACGACTTCCAGGTCAACCGGCCGACGGTGTGGCTGGACAACGGGGTCAGGAAGATCACCTGGCCGACGACGCGGCTGTCGGTGGTCCGGATCGGCGGCGCGAAGCCGCGCGACCTGGTGCTGGTGCGGGGCATCGAACCGTCCATGCGGTGGCGGTCGTTCTGCAACGAGCTGCTCGGCTTCGCGCACGAGCTGGGCGTCGAGATGGTCGTCATCCTGGGCGCGCTGCTCGGCGACACCCCGCACACCCGGCCGGTGCCGGTGAGCGGGGTCACCTCGGACGCGGACCTCGCGCGGACGATGGACCTGGAGGAGACGAAGTACGAGGGCCCGACCGGGATCGTGGGCGTCCTCCAGGAGGCCTGTACGCACGCCGGGGTTCCGGCGGTCTCGCTGTGGGCCGCGGTGCCGCACTACGTGTCCCAGCCGCCGAACCCGAAGGCGACGCTGGCGCTGCTGAACCGGCTGGAGGACCTGATCGACATCCGGATCCCGCTGGGCGAACTGCCGGAGGACGCCCGGGCGTGGCAGCTGGGCGTGGACCAACTGGCCGCCGAGGACAGCGAGGTGGCGGAGTACGTCCAGACGCTGGAGGAGGCGCGGGACACCGCGGACCTGCCGGAGGCCTCGGGGGACGCGATCGCCCGGGAGTTCGAGCGGTACCTGCGCCGGCGGGACCCGTCCGCCGCCGGGGAGCAGCAGGGTGACGGCTCGTACCTGCGGGACACCTCCAGCGGGCTGACCCGGCCGCCGCGCCGCCGCCCGGACCCCTCCGGGGAGGAGCCCCCGGCCCCGCCGGAGGAACCGGGCGACTCCCCCGAGCCCCCGTCGGCATAGCGCCCCGGGGGCGGGGGGCCGCTGCGCGGACCGGTCCCCTGCCCGCCCTTCACCCGTTCTCGCCTCGAACGCCGGCGGGGCCGGAAAATCCGGCCCCGCCGGCGTTCGAGGCGCGGGGTCCGGGCGGAGGCCCGGGGAACGGGCGAAGGGCGGGCAGGGACCGGCGCCGCAGGCAAGGGTCCGCCCTGGCCGGGGCACGGCGATGCCCCCGGAACCGACGGAGTCCGGGGGCATCGGCGGCAGTGCTACAGCGCCACGCCCAGCAGGGCGTCCACCGTGCGGGAGACCAGGCCGGGGGCCGACTCGTCGTCGCCGTCGGAGGCGTTCTGCGCGTCCACCCAGGCGTCCACCGCCGCCAGCGCCAGCGGGGCGTTCAGGTCGTCGGCCAGGGCCGCCCGGACCTCCTCCACCAGCTCCTCGGCCGGCAGGCCGTCCGGGCGGGAGACCGCCGCGCGCCAGCGCGCGAGGCGGGCCTGCGCCTCGGTGAGGACGTCGTCGGTCCACTCCCAGTCGGCCCGGTAGTGGTGCGCGAGGAGGGCCAGGCGGATGGCCGCCGGGTCCACCCCGGCGCGCCGCAGCGCCGAGACGAAGACCAGGTTGCCCTTGGACTTCGACATCTTCTCGCCGTTCAGGGCGACCATGCCCGCGTGGACGTACGCCTTGGCCATCGGGAACTCGCCCGTCAGGGCCTGCGCGTGCGAGGCGCCCATCTCGTGGTGCGGGAACGCCAGGTCGGAGCCGCCGCCCTGGATGTCGAAGCCCATGCCCAGGTGGTCCAGGGCGATGGCCACGCACTCGATGTGCCAGCCGGGCCGGCCGGGGCCCAGGGAGGCGCCGTCCCAGCTCGGCTCGCCCGGCCGTGCGGCCATCCACAGCATCGGGTCGAGGGGGTTCTTCTTGCCCGGGCGGTCCGGGTCGCCGCCGCGCTCGGCGGACAGCGCCCGCATCGCCTGGGCGTCGAGGTGGGAGACCCCGCCGAAGTGCGGGTCGGACTCCACCGAGAAGTAGACGTCGCCTTCGAGCTCGTACGCGGCGCCCGCGTCACGGAGCCGCTCGACCAGCGGCACGATGCCGGGTATGGCCTCGACGGCGCCGATGTAGTGCTGCGGCGGCAGCATGCGCAGGGCGGTCATGTCCTCGCGGAAGAGGGCCGTCTCGCGTTCGGCGAGCTCGGTCCAGTCGTGCCCGTCGCGCAGCGCCCGCTCCAGCAGCGGATCGTCCACGTCCGTGACGTTCTGGACGTAGTGGACCTGCCGCTTGTTGTCGAGCCACACGCGCTGCACGAGGTCGAACGCGTTGTAGGTCGCCGCGTGACCGATGTGGGTCGCGTCGTACGGGGTGATCCCGCAGACGTAGAGGCGGGCGACGGGACCGGGGGCGAGGGTGATCGTCCCCTGGGTCGCGGTGTCGTGGATCTGGAGGTCGCGGCCCTTGCCGGGCAGGGCGGGGACCTCAGAAGCGGGCCAGGCATGCATGGTTCGAGCCTAACCGGACGAGTGTTCCGCGAACGAATGGGACCAGCACTGTTGGCTTGATCGGCACTCTTGCGGTCTGGCCGGTTCTATGCGTCCGGTCTCACCGGGCGCCGGACCTGCTCAGACGGGTGGCCAGGGGATCGCCGGCCACTGCCCGGACGGCTGCGGATGCCTGCCCTCGCGCAGCAACTGGGCCACGCGGGCCCGTACGGCGGCCAGCTCGACGGGGGTGATCAGCTCGGCCAGCCGGGTGGCGAGCCCCGCCCCGTCGGCGAGCTGGGTCTCCAGGGAGGACAGTACCGACCGGGCCTCCGGGGTCAGCGGCTCCCCCGCCCAGCCCCACAGCAGGGTGCGCAGCTTGTCCTCGGTGTGGAAGGTCACTCCGTGGTCGATCCCGTAGAGCCGTCCGTCCGGCGCGGGCAGCAGGTGGCCGCCCTTGCGGTCACCGTTGTTGATCACCGCGTCGAGGACGGCGAGGCGGCGCAGCCGGGGGTCGTCGGCGTGCACCAGGAGGGCGGTGCGGCCCTCCCCGACCTCGGCGAAGGCGACCGGCTTCCAGCCCTCCCCCGCCTCCTCCCCCTCGACGAGCGCGAGCAGCCCGGGCTCCGGCGGTTCTCCGGCGTCGATCCAGTGCTGGACCATACCCTCTCCGTACGGGCCGTCGCGCAGCACGGTGGTGGGCACCAGCCCCCACCCGGTGGCCTCGGAGACCAGGTAGGCGGCGCGCTCGCGCCGGGCGAGGTTCCCGTCGGGGAAGTCCCACAGGGGCCGCTCGCCCTTGACGGGCTTGTAGACGCACTCCACGCTGCGCCCCTCGTGGGCGACGGTGCACAGCAGGACCGCGTTGGAGGCCTCGGCGATGCGGCCGCGGACGGTGAGCTCGCCGCGGGTCAGCAGCTCCTCTATCGGGATCACCTCGCTCACACCTGGCGCCGGTACCCGTTCTGGCGGGGGCACACGTGGCCCTCGGGGTCGAGGGGCAGGCTGCACAGGGGGCACGGCGGGCGGCCCGCGTTGACCACGTCGAGCGCCCGCTTGGCGAAGGCGCGGGCCTGGGCGCCGGAGAGCCGGACCCGCAGCATCGGCGGGCCGTTCTCCTCGTCCTGGAGCAGGCGCTCCTCGGCCTCGGCGAGGTCCTCCTCGGAGTCGGCGTCGAGTTCGACGAGCGCCTGGGCCTCGACGATCATCCGCTGCTCCTCGCCGTCCCAGGCGAGCGCCATGGTGCCGACGCGGAACTCCTCCTCGACGGGGACGTCCAGCGGTGCGGTGTCGGACGCCTCGGGCGAGGCGACGGCCGGGACGGGCGCGTTGCCGCCGGTCCGCCGTACGACCTCGTCGAGCAGTTCGTCCATGCGCTCGGCCAGCGCCGCGACCTGGGTCTTCTCCAGGGAGACGCTGGTGACGCGGGCGCCCGCGGAGGCCTGGAGGAAGAAGGTGCGGCGTCCAGGCAGACCGACCGTGCCGGCCACGAAGCGGTCCGGGGGGTCGTAAAGGAACACCTGACGGGGCACGACCGGTCTCCAAGTCTGAGGCAGGGGCAGGGCTGCGCACGTGTTGCTGGCCCTGCCACCCTACTGCGCCGTTCGATCAGGCCGCGCCCGCGCCGCCGCCCACGACCGCGTCTGCGCCGCCCTCGGCGCCGGACCCGTCGGAGGCGGCCGGCTGCGGGACCAGCGCGGCGAGGTCGCCGGTGTCGCCGAGGCGCAGCAGGAAGGGCCGGGTGGCGGTGTAGCGGATGGCGGTGACCGAGCAGGGGTCGACGTGGATCCGCTGGAAGAGGTCGAGGTGCATGCCGAGGGCGTCGGCGACGAGGGACTTGATGATGTCGCCGTGGGAGCACATGAGGAAGACGGCGCCGGCGCCGTGCTCCTCCTCGATCCGCGTGTTCCATTCGCGTACGGCGTCCACGGCGCGGGCCTGCATGGCGCGCATGGACTCGCCGCCGGGGAAGGCGGCGGCCGAGGGGTGCTGCTGGACGATCTTCATGAGGGGTTCGTCGACGAGTTCGGAGAGCTTGCGGCCCGACCAGTCGCCGTAGTGGCACTCGCCGATCCGCTCGTCGGTGTGCAGGGGCAGCCCGGGGCGGGCGGCGAGCAGCGGGGCCAGGGTCTCCTGGCAGCGCTGGAGCGGGCTGGAGACGGCGGCCGCGAGCGGGATCCCGTCCAGCCGGCCGGGCAGTGCGGCGGCCTGCCCGGCGCCGTGTTCGTCGAGGGCCACTCCCGGGGTCCATCCGGCGAGCAGTCCAGCGGTGTTGGCGGTGGACCGCCCGTGTCGTACGAGGATCAGCGTGGCCATGCATGCAGGGTATGCGGTGACGTCGGCGTGCGGGCGGGCGCGGGTGGGGGCAGAATGCCCGGCGTGATTGTCGACTGCGCGTTGTACCGGGACGGCCGCCGCTCGGAGGCGGCCGGGGACTTCTCCGAGGCACTGGAGGAGGCCCGGGCGCACGGTGACGCCTTCGTGTGGGTCGGCGTGCACGAGCCGACGCCGGAGGAGTTCGACCGGGTGAGCCGGGAGTTCGGCCTGCACCCGCTGGCGGTGGAGGACGCGCTTTCGGCGCACCAGCGTCCGAAGCTGGAGGTGTACGACGACTCGCTGTTCGTGGTCCTCAAGCCGGTGATCTACGACGACGACGCGGACACGGTGACCACCGGCGAGTTGATGGTGTTCATCGGCGACGCCTTCGTGGTCACGGTCCGGCACGGCGAGGGGGCCGCGCTGGCGGCCGTGCGGCACCGGCTGGAGCAGGAGCCGGACGTGCTGCGGCACGGTCCGACGGCGGTGCTGTACGCGGTGTCGGACGCGGTGGTGGACCACTACATCGAGGTGGCGGCGGAACTCCAGGCGGACCTGGAGGAGCTGGAGGCGGAGGTGTTCGCCCCGAACCCCAAGGCCTTCAAGAACACGGCCGCCCGGATCTACGGCTTCAAGCGGCAGGTGCTGGAGTTCCGCCGGGCGACGAGCCCGCTGCTCCAGCCGATGGACCGGCTCGCCTTCGGGGACGTGCCCTTCGTGCACGGTCACGCCCAGCCCTTCTTCCGGGACGTCGCCGACCACCTGACGAAGGCCAGCGAGTACATCGAGGGGCTCGACCGGCTGCTGTCGGACGCGCTGGCCGCGCACCTGGCGCAGATGGGCGTCCGGCAGAACGACGACATGCGCAAGATCTCGGCGTGGGCGGCCATGGCGGCCGTTCCGACGATGGTGGCGGGCGTCTACGGGATGAACTTCGAGCACATGCCGGAGCTCAGGCAGTCCTGGGGCTATCCGGCGGTGGTGGTGCTGATGGTGGGCGTGTGCCTGGCCCTGCACCGGATGTTCAAACGGCGCGGCTGGCTCTGAGACGGCCCGGGCGGCTAGGCGCCGGCGAAGCCGTGGGAGGCCGTGCCCGGTACGCCGCCCAGCGGGTTCGTGCGCTCCGGGGGGCGGAGGCCGACCATGCGGTGCCAGCCGCAGAAGCGCTCGTACCCGTACACCGCGCGGATTCCGGCGGCGAGCGCGGCGGCCTTGGGCGCGGGCCAGCGCAGCAGCCGGCCCATGTGCTCCATGACGGCCAGGCTCACGTCGCGGTAGACGGCGATCTCGGCGAGGGCGCTCTCGCGCAGGACCCGCTGGATGGTCCGGCCGTGCCCTTCGCGGGCGAGGCGCAGCAGTTCCTCGTGGCAGTAGGCGAGGTGGTTGTCCTCGTCGTGGCTGATGACGCGGACGGCCTTGCCGACCTCGGGGTGGTCGCCGAAGTGGCGCAGCAGCATGGCCATCTGGTCGGCGGCCCGCTGCTCGGTGACCCGGCTGTGGGCGAGGTAGACGACGATGTCCTCCTCGCGCAGGGCTTCGTCGCGGCGCAGTTTGTCGTGGGCCAGGCCGATGCCGCGGCGCTCCAGCAGCATCGTGTAGTCGGTTTCGGGGGGTACGGGGACGGCGGGCAGGCCACGCTTGCGCAGCAGGGCCTGGAAGATCCGGCCGTGCTTGTCCTCGTCGGCGCCGTGCCGGGCGATCTTGGGGGCGAGGTCGCGCATGCCCTCGGGTGCGAGGGCGGCGATCCGGGCGTTCTCCCAGCCGCCCTGGGACTCCCCGCCGGCGGCGATGGAGCAGAACAGCTGGAAGGAGTCGTCGTGGTCGACGATCTCCTGGAACAGGCTGCGGACGGAGAGCATGCGACGAGTCAAATGCGGATCGATCGGGCGGGCAACCGAGGGGGCGCCGCAGTCGGCCGAATGAACGAAACCGACGGACCCCCGGCGGGGCGTAACCCCGGGGGCGGGCCGGGCGTTGTTCGCTGTGTCGGCCGTGGCGGGGAAGACCCCCCGAGCCCCCACCACGGCCGCTGACCTTCTCCACCCGCCGTCCGCACCACGCCCGCCGGGCTCCGTCCGGCGGCGCCGGAGCCCGTGCGTCAGGCGAGACCGGCGATCTCCAGGGCCTCGGTACCGGCGCGCAGGGCGGCGATCCGCTCGTCGAGGGTGAAGCCGGCCGGGGCCAGCGTGAGCGTGGTGACCCCGGCCTCGGCGTAGGCGCGCATCCCGTCCGCGATCCGCTCCACGGAGCCGAGCAGCGTGGTCGAGTCGATCAGCGAGTGCGGGACCGCGGCGGCCGCCCCGTCCTTGTCGCCGCCCAGGTACTTGGCCTGGATCTCGGCGGCCTCCTTCTCGTAGCCCATGCGCTGGGCGAGCTGGTTGTAGAAGTTCTGCTTGGCGCTGCCCATGCCGCCGACGTACAGGGCGGTGTAGGGGCGGAACACGTCGGCGAGGGCGTGGACGTCCTCGCCCAGGGCCAGCGGCACGGTCGGGCAGACGTCGAAGCCGTCCATCGTCAGACCGGCCTTCTCGCGGCCCGCGCGGACGTGCCGCAGGGCCGTCTCCTCCAGGTGCTCGGCGGCCGGGAAGATCAGCAGGGCGCCGTCGGCGATCTCGCCGGTCTGCTCCAGGTTCTTCGGCCCGATGGCGGCGATGTAGAGCGGGATGTGCGGGCGCTCGGGGTGCACGGTCAGCTTGAGCGGCTTGCCGGGACCGTCGGGCAGCGGGAGGGTCCAGTGCTCGCCGTCGTGGCTCAGCCGTTCGCGGGACATGGCCTTGCGGACGATCTCCACGTACTCGCGGGTCCGGGCGAGCGGCTTGTCGAACTTCACGCCGTACCAGCCCTCGGAGACCTGCGGGCCGGACACGCCGAGGCCGAGGCGGAAGCGGCCCTTGGTGAGCGAGTCCAGGGTGGCGGCGGTCATCGCCGTCATCGCCGGCTGGCGGGCGGGGATCTGGAAGATGGCCGAGCCGACGTCGATCCGCTCCGTCTGGGCGGCCACCCAGGCCAGTACGGTCGCCGCGTCGGAGCCGTAGGCCTCGGCGGCCCAGCAGACGTCGTAGCCGAGGCGGTCGGCCTCCTGCGCGACGGCGAGGTTGTCGGCGTCCATGCCCGCGCCCCAGTAGCCGAGATTGATGCCGAGCCGCATGTGTCGTCCCCTTACGAAGGTGCCGGTTTACCGATCAGTAACGTGGGTCTGCGGGGGACTGTAGCGCGCCCCACGGCCCCGCGTCAGCGCCCCAGTAGTCTCAGCGCTCATGGAGCAGAGGCATCTCGGCCGCACCGGACTGCGCGTCTCCCGGATCGGCCTCGGCACCCTGACCTGGGGCCGTGACACCGGCGAGGAAGCCGCCGCCGAGCAGTTGAAGACGTTCTGGGAGGCGGGCGGCACGCTCGTCGACACGGCCGACGTGTACGGCGACGGGGAGGCGGAGTACCTCCTCGGGCAGCTGGTGGGCTCCCTCGTACCGCGCCGGGACCTGGTCATCGCGACCAAGTCGGGCAGCGTCCCCGACCCCGACCGGCGGTTCGACGGCTCGCGCGGGCACCTGCTGAGCGCCCTGGACGACTCCCTGGAACGGCTGGGCACCGATTACGTGGACCTGTGGCAGGTGCACGCCTTCGATCCGCGGACCCCGCTCGAGGAGACCCTCCAGGCGCTGGACCTGGCCGTGGCCAGCGGCCGGGCCCGGTACGCGGGGGTGTCCAACTTCAGCGGCTGGCAGCTGGCGAAGGCCGCCACGTGGCAGCTCGCCGCGCCGGGGACGCGGACCCGGCTGGCCTCCACCCAGATGGAGTACTCGCTGCTCCAGCGGGGCGTCGAGCGCGAGGTGCTGCCGGCGGCCCGGGACCTGGACGTCGGCCTGCTCCCCTCCTCGCCGCTGGGCCGGGGGGTGCTGACGGGCAAGTACCGCGACGGCACCCCGGCCGACTCCCGGGGCGCGTCGCCGTCGCTGGCCGCGCTCGTGGAGCCGTACCTGGACGAGGCGGCGGGCCGCATCGTGGACGCCGTCGTCACGGCCGCGCAGGGCCTCGCGGTCACCCCGCTCCAGGTGGCGCTGGCCTGGATCCGCGACCGGCCGGGGGTCACCGCCCCCATCGTGGGCGCGCGGACGTCGGCGCAGCTGGGGGCGGCACTGTCGGTGGAGGCCCTTACTCTTCCGGAGGAGATCCGCCGGGCGCTGGACGACGTGTCGGCGCCCGTGCACCGCTACCCGGATCAGGACTGGAGCACGCTGTGAGTACGGCCCCCGACCCCGCCACCCCCGCTGCCGCGGAGGACCCGTACGAAGCCGCCCCCGCCCACCCCCGGGACGGGGCCCCCGACACCGTGGACGCACCGGACGGGGCGGACGCCGAAACGCCGGAGGGCGCGGAGGCCGCCGAGGGGCCGGACGCGCCGGAGGGCGCGGACGGGCCCGACGCGCCGGGTGGGGGGCCGGGGGCGGAGCCCGCGGACGCCGGGGGCGACGCGGCGGCGGAAGACCCCGCCGGGACCGCCTCGGAGCTCGCGACGGAGCCCGCCGCGGGCCAGGACGCCGACGCAACCGCGCCCGCCGCGCCGGAGCTCACCGAGGCCCAGGCCGAGCTCGCCGCGCAGAAGGTCGAACGCGAGCGCATCGCCCGCCGCAAGGCCGAGCGCGAGGGCCCCGTCGACGCCGGCGGCAAGCTCAGCGGCAAGGCCGCCGACCTGCTGGCCGCCGTACGGGCCGTGGAGAGCGGCGCCCAGGCGGCCCCCGTCTACTTCGACGAGGCCCCCGCCGCGCCCCGCAAGGCCGCCCCCGCTCCCCCGCGGCCCCGCCCGGCGGCCCCCGCGCCCGCGCCCTCCCCCACCGCCGGGGACATCGGCGCCGTCCGGGCCGTGCTCGCCCGCGGCGGCGCCCCCGAAACCCTGGCCGGGCAGGCCGCCGAGGCCCTCGGCGAGGGCGCCGCCGAGCAGCTCGCCGAGGACCCCTGGCGGCTCCTCGCCGTCCCCGGGGTCCGCCCGACGCAGGCCGACGGCTTCGCGCAGGCCCTGCTCGGGCCCGCGGCGGGCCCCGCCGACGAACGACGCGGCGCCGCCCTCCTGAACTGGCTGCTGGACCAGGCCGCCCTCAAGGGGCACACCGCCCTGGAGGCCCCGGTCCTGGAGAAGGCCCTGGCCCAGTACGGGGTGCCGGCCCCCGCGGACACCCTGGAGGCAGCCATCGGCGAGGGCGCGGTGCTGGTGTTCCACGAGCCGCTGGGCCCGCCCGCCGGTGAGGACGAGGAGCAGCCCGTAAGGATCCTCGTGGGCCTGGAGGAGTACGCCCTGGCCGAGGAGGCGCTCGCCGACGGCCTGGCCCGTCTCGCGGGCACCTTCGGCGGCCCCGCGGACTGGCCGGCGGCGGCCGGCGCCGGCGCCGAGCTGGTCAGGGCCGTCGCGGGCCACGGTCTGGTCACCCACACCGGCGGGGAGGCCTCCCGCGCCGAGCCGGCGGCCCTGCTCGCGGCCGCCCGGCAGCTGGGCCTGCGGGCCGTGCTGGCCGCGCACGCCCCCGCGCCCGGAACCGTCACGGTGGCCGGGCTGCTCGCGGGGACGGAGGGCCCGGGGCGGGACGCCGACGGCCGCTTCGACCTGGACCTGCTGATCGTCCTGGACGCGCCCCAGCTGGACGTGGAGACGGCGGCCGCGCTGGTGGAGTCCGTGCCGGACGGGGCCCGGCTGGTGCTCTCCGGGGACCCGGGGGTCCTCGGATCCGCCGGACCCGGGCGGGTGTTCGCCGATGTGCTGGCGGCCCGCGCCTTCCCTCAGGTGGTGTCGCGCACCCCGGACCCGGGCCCGGTCGGCGAGCTGGTGTCGGGGATCGGCATCGGGGAGCTGAACCGGGTCGACGCCCCCGGCAAGGAGGTCGTCATCGTCCCGGTGCGGGACGCCGGCGAGGCCGTGCACCGCACCGTCCAGCTGGTCGCCGAGTCGGTGCCGCGGGCCTTCGGGATCCCGGCGGAGGCCGTGCAGGTCATCACCCCGGGCCACGGCGGTCCCGCCGGGACCCGGGCACTGAACGCGGCCCTCAAGGAGCGGCTGAACCCCGGCCCCGGCCGGTTCGCCGGCTTCGACCCCGACGACCGGGTGGTCCACGTGCCCTCCCCGGGGCGGGCGCTGCCGGCCCGGGTGGTGTCGGCCGACGCGCAGGGGCTGCACCTGGAGACGCCGGGCGGGCGGGTCGTCGTACCGCAGGAGCGGGTGGAGGCGCAGGTCCGGCACGGCTGGGCGGTGACGGCGCACCAGGCGGTCGGGACGCGCTGGCCCGCGGTGGTCGTCGTACTGCCCGGGGACGCGGCGCAGGACCTGACCCGGGACTGGGTGTACACGGCGTTCGGGCGTGCCGAGCGGCACCTGTCGGTGGTCCACGGGGTGGAGGAGGCGCTGCCGCGGGCGGTGGCGCAGGGGCTGCCGAAGCCGCGTACGACCCGGCTGACGGGCCTGCTGCGGGCCCTCACGGCCGCGCAGGAGGAGCAGCCGTAGGGGGCCCGTCCGAGCCCCGCCCGGCCGGAGGGCGGACGGGGCACGGACGGCGGTGACTCAGGCCGGGGCGAGCCCGGACGCGGCGGCGCTCTCCTCGTCGGCGACGTCCTCGTCGCCCTCGCCGGCGTCGTCGGGATCCTCGTCGAAGACCGAGCTCACGTCGAAGCGGTGCAGTACGTCCTGCGGATCGGTCGATCCGAAGGGGGAGTTGAGCCAGTCCCCCGGTTCCGCGACCTCCTCCAGGGCGGCGATCCAGAGGGTGGAGTCGCCCTCCTCGAGACCGAACTCCTTGTAGCGGGAGGCGATCTCGTCGGGCTCGTACTCCCCGAAGAGGACGCCCAGCGCTCCGGCGGTACCGCCGTCGTCGAGGAGTTCGGCGTCACGGTCATGGGCGGCGACCCGTTCGGCCTGGGCGACCAGCCGGGCCGGTTCGACGACGGCGTAGTCGCGGCGGATGAGCACGCTGAAGGCGGCGGGCTCGGCGGGGCCGGTGTACGGGACACCGGTCTCGGGCGCGGGGATCTCGAAGGGGGTGACCTCGTCGTAGCGGTCGTAGAGGAGTTCGTCGTACTCCTCGGCCGCGGCGGCGAGTTCGTTGAAGGCGGCGTAGACGGCCGGGTCCTCGTCCCCGATCCTGCTCTCGACCGCGGCGAGGTGACGGTCGAGAGCGGCCTTGACCGCCTCGGCGGCGGCGCGTACCTCGGCAACAGTGGGCAGAGCGGCATCAGACATAGTGCAGACGCTATCCGTAGCGGGCCGGTGCCCGCACAATAGATGCGATGCCGGAATACGAATTCGTCGACGTGTACGTGCCTCGCGGGACCCCCCGCAAGGAGGCCACCCGACTGCTGACCGATCATGCGGAATACGGAAACTGGGAGCTGGACCGCCTGACCCTGTACCGGGACGGCAGCCGCCGCGCGCGGTTGCGCCGCCGGATCATCCGCCAGGTCCGCGCGACCTGGTGACGCGGGCCCCGGGAGCGGGGCCCGCGCCGTGAGGGGCCGTCAGGCGGCCTGGCGGGCGCGCCGGTAGAGCACGGCGCCGGCCAACAGCAGGCCGCCCGCGAGCGGCACGCCGGCCGTCATGGCGTCACCCGCGCCCGTGGCGGCGAGGACGGGTTCCGTCCCCTGGCCGGGTCGGGTGGCCGGGGCGCCGGGCTTGCCCGGGGCGACCGGGCCGGCGCCGGGGTTGCCGGGGGTGTGCCCGCCCGGGGTGCCGGAGTTGCCCGGGGACTGGCCGCCGGGGTTGCCCGGGATGTGACCGCCCGGAGTGCCGGGGTTCCCCGGCCGGCCGGGCTCGTCGTCGTCGCACGGCTCCTCGTGCCCACCGCCCGGGTGTCCGGGGTGGCCGGGGTGTCCCGGCTGACCGGGGTGGCCGGGCTGTCCGGGGTTCCCGGGATTGCCGGGGTTCCCAGGGTTCCCGGGGTTCCCAGGGTTGCCGGGGTTCCCGGGATTGCCGGGGTTCCCAGGGTTCCCGGGGTTCCCAGGGTTGCCGGGGTTCCCGGGATTGCCGGGGTTCCCCGGCTGACCGGGATTACCCGGCTGGCCCGGGTTGCCCGGGTGCTGCGGCTTGCCCGACTGGTTGGCGCAGCGGTTCCCGAAGGCCGGGTTCAGTCCCCCCACCACCGTCACCGTGTTGCCGCACACGTTCACCGGCGCGTCCACCGGCGCCTGCACGTTGTTCCCGGACAGCAGGCCCGGAGAGTTCGAGGCGTGCCCCGACGCACCCGAGTCCGCCTGGGCCTGGCCACCGGCGAACGCGAGGACACCGCCCGCGGCCGCCATCGTGATCAACGTCTTCCTCGTGACCTGAACCGGTCGTCGCATCTGTACTCGTCCCCTGGTGTGTACGTTCCGTTCGACGCGCAGGCCATAAAGGTTCCCCCGCCTGCCGCGCCGTACAAGTGGGCTTCCGGGCCGGAAAAGCCCGGCGGCCCCGGAGCGCTGGATGCACTCCGGGGCCAGAACTTCAGAAGCGTCAGGCGTTGACGCAGGTGTTGCCGAAGGCCGGGTTCAGCAGGCCGATGATGTTCACGGTGTTGCCGCAGACGTTCACCGGGATGTGAACCGGAACCTGGACGACGTTGCCGGACAGGACACCGGGGGAGCCGATGGCCGCACCCTGGGCACCCGCGTCGGCGGCAGCCACGCCCGCACCCGCGAGAACCAGACCACCGGTGGCAGCCGCAGCGGCGACAACCTTCTTGAGCATTGTTCCTCCTAGTAGGCAAGTGCGGTCCCAGCCGCGGACCGCACCACCTGTAACGAGGAGGGATCACCGGGGCTACGAGCGTATGAGCGCATTCACTCTTCTCAGTGGAATCCGCACACCTTCCCGAATCTCCGGCGTTATCAGGGGCTCCGCCCGTCAGGCGTTGTCGATGAACCGGTCCAGGACCCGGACGCCGAACTTCAGCCCGTCCACCGGGACCCGCTCGTCCACGCCGTGGAACATGCCGGCGAAGTCCAGCTCCGGCGGCAGCTGGAGCGGAGCGAAGCCGAAGCAGCGGATGCCGAGGTCGTCGAAGGACTTGGCGTCCGTCCCGCCGGACAGCATGTACGGGACCGCCCGCGCGATCGGGTCCTCGGCCTTCAGGGCGCCCTGCATGGCGTCCACGAGCCGCCCGTCGAAGTCCGTCTCCAGGGCCTTGTCCCCGTGGACGTCCTCGCGCTTCACGCGCGGGCCGAGGATCCGGTCGAGGTCGGCGAAGAACTCGTCCTCGTAGCCCGGCAGGAAGCGGCCGTCCACGTGCGCCGTGGCCTGCCCGGGGATGACGTTGACCTTGTAGCCGGCGCCGAGCATCGTCGGGGCCGCGGAGTTGCGCAGCGTCGCGCCGACCATCTTGGCGATCCCGCCGAGCTTGGCGAGCGTCGCGTCCATGTCGTCGGGATCGAGCGGGGTTCCGAGCGCGTCCGAGAGTTCGTCGAGGAAGTGCCGGACGGTCTTCGTGACCCGCACCGGCCACTGGTGGCGGCCGAGGCGTCCGACGGCCTCGCACAGCTCCGTGATCGCGTTGTCGTTGTTGGTCATGGAGCCGTGGCCCGCGGTGCCCTCGACCGTGAGCCGCATCCAGTGCATGCCCTTCTGGGCCGTCTCCACGAGGTACAGCCGCAGGTTCTCGTTCACGGTGAAGGAGAAGCCGCCGACCTCGCCGATGGCCTCGGTGACGCCCTCGAAGAGGCCAGGGTGCTTGTCGACGAGGTGCCGGGCCCCGTACGTGCCGCCCGCCTCCTCGTCCGCCAGGAAGGCCAGCACGATGTCGCGGGGCGGCTTGCGCCCGCTGCGCATGCGGTCGCGTACGACGGCCAGCGTCATCGCGTCCATGTCCTTCATGTCGACCGCCCCGCGGCCCCACACGCAGCCGTCGGCGATCTCGCCCGAGAACGGGTCGTAGGTCCAGTCGGCCGCGTTGGCCGGGACCACGTCGGTGTGCCCGTGGATCAGCAGGGCCGGCCGCGAGGGGTCCTCACCCTCGATCCGGGCCACGGTCGACGCCCGCCCCTTGTGCGACTCGAAGATCTGCGGCTCCAGCCCGACCTCGGCCAGCTTCTCGGCGACCCACTCGGCCGCCTTGCGCTCACCGGGGCCCGAGTGGTCCCCGTAGTTGCTCGTGTCGATCCGGATGAGGTCCCGGCAGAGGTCGACGACCTCGTCCTGTCCGGAGACGGCCTTGCCCGCGCCCGATGCGCTCACGCTGTTCCTCCCACTGATCAGTACCGGATGCCGCCCCCATCCTCCCGCCCCGGGCCCGTCCGCCCAAGGGCGTTCCCCGCCCACCGGGGGTGTGATCGAGGACCCCCAGCCGTTTGGTAGTGTTTTCCACGTCGCAACGGCCCGTGAGGGACGTGAGGCGCACACCCGGTCCGGGTGGCGGAATGGCAGACGCGCTAGCTTGAGGTGCTAGTGCCCTTTATCGGGCGTGGGGGTTCAAGTCCCCCCTCGGACACACACGGAAGGACCCCGCTGCGGCGGGGTCCTTCTTCGTTCCCCCGGCATGGCCGGAAACCGGCGTGCCGGGGGGATGGAGGGTGCGGGAGGGCGGGGACGAGCCACCCCGGAATGTTTGGTAATGTTTTCCACGTCGCAACGGCCGCGAGGAACGTACGGCGCACACCCGGTCCGGGTGGCGGAATGGCAGACGCGCTAGCTTGAGGTGCTAGTGCCCTTTATCGGGCGTGGGGGTTCAAGTCCCCCCTCGGACACACACGGAAGGACCCCGCTGCGGCGGGGTCCTTCTTCGTTCCCCCGGCATGGCCGGAAACCGGCAGCACGGAAGAGGCCCCCGGGCCGGGATCCCTGATCCCGGCCCGGGGGCCTCTCGTACGCCGTGGGGGTCAGTCGTTGGCGGCGGCGAGCTCCGCCACGCGGCGGCGGACCAGGAACCAGCCGCCGACGAGGGCGGCGGCGATGGCCGGGAGGAACATGACCGTGGTGCGGCCGACGCCTCCGTCGCTCCACATCAGGACCAGGACCGCGACCAGGAAGACCAGGGTCACGATCTGGGTGTAGGGGGCCCAGGGGAGGCGGTAGGACGGGCGCTCGACCAGGCCGTTCTTCGAGCGGTGCCAGAAGAAGAGGGAACAGATCATGACCATGGCCCAGGTGCCGAGGATGCCGATGGACGCGAGGTTGAGGACGATCTCGAAGGCCTCGCCGGGCATCCAGTAGTTCAGGCCCACGCCGGCGACGCCGAAGGCGGCGGTGAAGAGCACGCCGCCGTAGGGGACCTTGCCCTTGTTCATGACGCCGGTGAACTTGGGGGCGGAGCCGGACATGGCCATCGAGCGCAGGATCCGGCCGGTGGAGTAGAGGCCGGAGTTCAGGCTGGACAGGGCGGCGGTCAGGACGACCAGGTTCATGACGCCGGCGGCGCCGGGGACGCCGAGCTTGTCGAAGACGGTGACGAAGGGGCTCTGGTCGGCCGAGTAGGCGGTGTACGGGAGCAGCAGGGCCAGCAGGACCACGGAGCCGACGTAGAAGATGCCCACGCGCCACATGATCGAGTTGATCGCCTTCGGCATGATCTTCTCGGGGTTCTCGGTCTCACCGGCGGCGACGCCGCACAGCTCGACGGAGGCGTACGCGAAGACCACGCCCTGGACCACCAGGAGCATCGGCAGGACGCCCGAGGGGAAGAGGCCGCCGTTGTCGGTGATGTTCGCCAGACCCGGGGTGGTACCGCCGATGTCGTGGCTGGTGGCGACGAGGTAGATGCCGACGATCAGGAAGATCACCAGGGCGGCGACCTTGACCAGGGAGAACCAGAACTCCATCTCGCCGAAGTACTTCACCGAGATCAGGTTCGCGGTCAGGACGACGGCCAGGGCGATGAAGGCGAGCACCCACTGGGGGACGTCGGTGAACATCGACCAGAAGTGGGCGTAGGTCGCGGCGGCGGTGATGTCGGCCACAGTGGTCGTGGACCAGTTGAGGAAGTACAGCCAGCCGGCCGTGTAGGCGCCCTTCTCCCCCATGAACTCGCGCGCGTACGAGACGAACGCGCCGGAGGAGGGGCGGTAGAGGACGAGCTCGCCGAGCGCCCGGACCACGAAGAAGGCGAAGACACCGCACACCGCGTACGCGATGGCCAGGGAGGGGCCCGCGCCGGCGAGGCGGCCTCCGGCGCCGAGGAAGAGGCCGGTGCCTATCGCGCCGCCGATGGCGATCATGTTGATGTGGCGGGACTTGAGGTCCTTGCTGTAGCCCTCGTCACCGGCGTCGACAGGGCGTGGGGACGCCTTGGCGGGGGGCTCGGTCAAGGTGCGATCGCTCATGCGGAAGGTCGCCTTCGTGGGGTCGGACAGGAAGGCCGGGCCGTGTGCGGGGGAGCTGGGTGGTATCCCCCGTGCAGCGGTTCCGGTGATTTGCCGACCCAGGAGACCATGAGCTTCGGCCCCCCGCCAAAATCGGCCTCCTGCGCCCGTGAGCCCCCGGGGACCATGGAAACCGTCTCCGGGGGCTGCCCAGGGGTACGAATGCGAGGCGGGGGCCCTCAGGCGCCCGGGGCGGCCTCCGCGGCCTGGTCGAGGCGGAAGGCCTCGTTCCCCAGGCCGATCCGGGCGTGGACCTCGGGCCGGCGGGACTTCAGCAGCAGCCCGTGGACCAGTCCGCCCAGGGCGGCGACGGCGATGACCGCGGGCAGGGCCCAGCTGAGCGCGGAGCCCTGCTTGGCGCCGACCAGGAGGGCGAAGTCCTTGACGGTGTAGAGCGCGATGCCGACCAGGGCGAGGCCGGCCAGGCCCGCGGCGACCAGCCGCCAGACCTGGGCGCCGGCGGTGCCCCGGCGGACGAAGAAGGCGATGACGGCGAAGGAGGCCGCCGCCATCAGGACGGTCACGCCGAGGGCGCCGACGCTGCCCATCCAGGTGAACAGGTGCAGGACGGGCGCGGTCGGGTCGCCGGCGGGCATGGAGTCCGTGACGGCGAAGAGGAGGACGACCACGGCGGCGACGACGGTCTGCAGCAGGGAGCCGGTGGCGGGAGCGCCCGTGCCCGGGTTGGTGCGACCGAAGCGGGCGGGCAGCAGGCCCTCGCGTCCCATCGCGAAGGCGTAGCGGGCGACGACGTTGTGGAAGCTGAGCATGGCCGCGAACATGCCGGTCACGAAGAGCACGTGCAGGACGTCGGTGAAGGCGCCGCCGAGGCGGCTGCTGGTGAGCTCGAAGAGCAGGCCGGGCCCGGCCTCGGCGGAGGCCTTGACGATCCCGGCGGGACCGGCGGCCACCGTGAGGGCCCAGGCGCTGAGGGCGAAGAAGACGGCGGCGAAGCCGATGGCGAGGAACATCACGCGGGAGACCACGATGTGCGGCTTGCTGGTCTCCTCGGCGTACACCGGGGACTGCTCGAAGCCGACGAAGGCGGCGATGCAGAAGCACAGCGCGGTGCCGAGGCCCGCTCCGCCGAGGGCGGCCGGGTCGAAGGCCTGCAGGGAGAGGCCCTCGGGGCCGGGCTCACCGAGGGCGGCGACGTCGAAGACGACGACGAGGGCGCACTCGATGAGGAGCAGGACGCCGAGCACCCTGGCGTTGAGGTCGATCTTGAGCCAGCCGAGCGCGCCGGTGGCGGCGACCGCGAGCAGGGCCGGGATCCACCAGGCGACCCGGGTGTCGAGGTAGGTGGCGAAGAGGCCGGACATCTCGAAGCCGAGGATGCCGTAGACGCCGACCTGCATGGCGCTGTAGGCGACGAGGGCGACGAGGGAGGCGGCGGCGCCGGCGGTGGGCCCGAGGCCCCGGGCGATGTAGGCGTAGAAGGCGCCGGCGTTGTGGACGTGGCGGCTCATCTCGGCGTACCCGACGCCGAACAGGGCGAGGACGACGCCGAGGATGACGAAGAGCAGCGGCTGGCCGACGATGCCCATGACCCCGAAGATCGTGGGCATGACACCTGCGACGACCATCAGGGGCGCGCTGGCGGCGAGGACGGAGAGCAGCAGTCCGGCCGTGCCGAGCCGGTCGGCACGCAGGGCGCGGTCCTGGCCCTTGTACGTGCGGATCTCGGCCGCGGAGTCGGCTGGGAGCGTGGTGGATCTGCCCGTCGGCATGGCAGGGTCCTTTCGGGGGTGGACTGGCTGGTCAGGCGGTGCCGAGCGCGGCACTGCGCGCGGCGAGGAAGGCCTTCTGCGGATCACGGTCCGGGTAGGACCAGGGGGCGCGGGTGGCGTGGCTGCCGATGCGGTGGAAGAGGGCGGCCGCCTCCGCGGGGCGGCCCTCGCAGAGCTTGGCGTGGGCGAGGAAGTTGAGGTCGACCCGGTTGCGGGGGTGGTCCTCGCGTTCCCACTCCAGCCACCAGTCGAAGGCGGAGCGCAGTACCTGGCGGGCCCGGCGGCCGGTCCAGTGCTCGGCGGCCGCCTCGCCGGCGGCGCCGCCCCGGGCGGCGGCGAGGACGCGGAAGCGCTCGGCGTGGGCGATCACGGGCAGCACGGCGAGCGGGGAGTCGGCCGGGGACTCCTCGGCGGCCCAGGCGGCGAAGTCGTACACCTCGTGGAGCGGGTCGAGGCCGGCGGCGGGGGTGCGTTCGGCGAGCTTGGCGACCATGAGGTGGTGGGCGTGGTGGTGCTCGCGGTGGCGGGCCCGCACCTGGTCGAAGTGGCGGCTGAACTCCTCTTCGGTGCCGAAGGCGCGGGCGAGCATGAGGAGGCCGAGCCAGGGGGTGGGGTCGGCGGGGAGCAGTGCGGCGGCGCGGCGGCAGGCCTCGTCGGCGGCCTCGGGGCTGCTCTTGCCGCGCAGGGCGGTGAACACGGAGGCGCAGGCGAGGAGGGTGGCGGCGTCGGCGCTGTCGGGTTCGGCGAGCAGCCACTCGCCGGCCCAGGCGGTGGCGGCCGGGGTCTGGGCGAGGACGACGAGGCGGTGGCCGCGGCGGTCCCAGTCGTCGCCGGTGGCGACGAGGAGGGTACGGGCCTTGGCCCAGCGGCCCTGGGTGAACTGACTGCGGACGCCCACGAGTTCGGAATCGCACAGCGCCGGGTCGAAGAGCTGGGCGTCCCGCTTGCGGGCGCGGCCGAGGGGCGGCGGAGGCGGGGACATCCGCGGTTTCCCTCCAGGACGCGGGCGCGGGTGGACTGCGTACACGGGTGCACGCACGGGGTATGGGTGGTGCGCATGGGATGCCGACGGGGCGGCTCGATCATGCCGGTGGTCAATCCGGATGATCACGCACAGCAAACCGGTAGGCACAGCTCCGAGTCAAGGTCCGGTCCACTGGGTGGCGCGTTTCAACTGGTGCGCAAAAGGGGCGGGTTGGGACGCGGCGGACGGTTCGGAATCCGGGTGTGACCTGCGACGTCCGTCCGTAGGGTGGGGCGCATGACGAACTTCGGCGATCTTCCCCCCTTCCAGCTGGGCTTCCCCGGCGAACAGCGCGACCGGCTCGTGGCCGCCGTGCTGAGCGGCGCGAAGACCACGACAACGGGCCTGATGGGGCAGTACGAGACCGCGGACGAGCCGCTGCCCCGGCCGGGGGAACGCATGGCGCTGGTGGACTCCGCGGAGCAGCCGCTGGCCGCCCTGGAGGTGACGGACGTACGGGTGCTGCGGCTGGCCGAGGTCGGCCTGCGGCACGCGCTGGACGAGGGCGAGGGCTTCGCCTCGGTGGCCGAATGGCGCTCCGCGCACGAGGGGTTCTGGCACAGCGAGCCGCTGCGGGCGGAGATGGGCGACCCGGCTTTCACGGTGGACGACGACACCCTGGTCGTGGCCGAACGCTTCCGCCTCCTGTGACGCCCCGCCCCGGCGTCCGCGCGGCCCCGGGTCAGCCGACGGCGCGGGCGGCCGCGCGGCCCGCGGCGCGGCCCGAGAAGACGCACCCGCCCAGGAAGCTGCCCTCCAGGGCGCGGTAGCCGTGGACGCCCCCGCCGCCGAAGCCGGCGGCCTCGCCGGCCGCGTAGACGCCGGGCAGCGGCTCCCCGGAGGGGGTCAGGACGCGGGAGGACAGGTCGGTCTCCAGGCCGCCGAGGGACTTGCGGGTGAGGATCGAGAGCCGGACGGCGATCAGCGGGCCCGCCGCGGGGTCCAGGACGCGGTGGGGGGCGGCGGTGCGGATCAGCCGGTCGCCGAGGTACCTGCGCGCCCCGTGGATGGCCGTCACCTGGAGGTCCTTGGTGAAGGGGTTGGCGATCTCCCGGTCCCGGGCGGTGATCTCGCGCCGGACGGTGTCCTCGTCGAGCAGGTCCTCCTCGGTGAGCTCGTTCATCCGGCGGACCATCACCGACAGGTCCCGCTCCACGATGAAGTCCGCGCCGCGGTCCATGAAGGCCTTGACCGGTCCGGGCACCGCCTGGCGGGCCCGGTTGATCACGTCGCGCACGGACTTCCCCGTCAGATCGGGGTTCTGCTCGGAGCCGGAGAGGCCGAACTCCTTGCCGATGATGCGCTGGTTGAGCACGAACCAGGTGTGGTCGTGGCCGGTGCGCATGATGTGGTCGAGGGTGCCGAGGGTGTCGAAGCCCGGGAAGAGCGGTACGGGCAGCCGCTTGCCCGTGGCGTCCAGCCACAGGGAGGAGGGGCCGGGCAGGATGCGGATGCCGTGCCGGGCCCAGACGGGGTCCCAGTTCTCGATGCCCTCGGTGTAGTGCCACATCCGGTCCTTGTTGATGTGGCTGGCCCCGGCGGCCTCTGCCACACCCAGCATCAGGCCGTCCACGTGCGCGGGGACACCGGAGAGCAGCCGCGCGGGCGGGGTGCCGAGGCGCTCGGGCCACTGCGCGCGCACGAGGTCGTGGTTGCCGCCGATGCCGCCGCTGGTCACGATCACCGCCTGGGCCCGCAGGCTGAACGCGCCGGCGGTCTCGCGGCCGCTGGCGGTGCCCCGTACGGCGTCCGAGGGTGCCAGGACCTCGCCGGTGACGGTGTCCACGGCGCCGGCCGTGGCCGACAGCCCGGTGACCCGGTGGCGGAAGGCGAACCGGACCAGCCCGCGGGCGGACCCCGCGCGGACCCGCCGCACGAAGGGCTCCAGCAGGCCGGGGCCGGTGCCCCAGGTGATGTGGAAGCGGGGCACGGAGTTGCCGTGGCCGTTGGCGTCGTAGCCGCCGCGTTCGGCCCAGCCGACCACCGGGAAGAAGCGCACCCCCCGGGAGTGCAGCCAGGAACGCTTCTCGCCAGCCGCGAAGTCCACGTACGCCTCGGCCCAGCGGCGCGGCCAGGCGTCCTCCTCCCGGTCGAACCCGGCGGTGCCGAGCCAGTCCTGGAGGGCGAGCTCGCGGCTGTCCTTGATGCGCATCCGGCGCTGCTCGGGGGAGTCCACGAAGAACAGACCGCCGAAGGACCAGTGCGCCTGCCCGCCGATCGACTGCTCGGGCTCCTGGTCGAGGAGGATCACCCTGCGGCCCGCGTCGACGAGCTCGGCGGTGGCCACGAGACCCGCGAGGCCCGCTCCGATCACGATCACGTCAGCGTCGTACGTCATGCCTGCCGGTCCTCCGGTCGCTCGGTGGTGGGGCAGATCCTTTGCTACGGAGCGGTAACCAGTCAACAGCGGTGGTTGGATGGATCCATGGATCCCGCTGACGAGGTACTGGACGTGGTGGACCGGGACGACAGGGTCGTCGGGCAGGCACCCCGGGGCGAGGTGTACGGCCGGGGACTGCTCCACCGGTGCGTGTTCGTCCTGGCCACGGACGCGCGGGGGCAGGTGTTCGTGCACCGCCGGACCGCCTCGAAGCTGGTCTTCCCCTCGCACTACGACATGTTCGTGGGCGGGGTGCTGGGCGCCGGGGAGGAGTACGCGGAGGCGGCCCTGCGGGAGGCCCGGGAGGAGCTGGGGGTGAGCGGGCTGCCGCGTCCGGAGCCGCTGTTCAAGTTCCTGTACCAGGGGCCGGGCGGGGGGTGGTGGTCGTACGTGCACGAGGTGCGGTGCACCCTGCCGGTGGCTCCGCAGGCCTCCGAGGTGGACTGGTACGCCTGGCTGCCGCGGGAGGAACTGGACCGCAGGATCGTCGGCGGGGAGTGGGCGTGGGTGCCGGACGGGCTGGAGGCGTACCGGCGGCTGCGGGCGTTCCGGGAGGAGGGCGGGACCCAGGGCGCGCCGGGTTCGTGACGGGGACGTAAATTGGCCACGTGATCGACTTCGTCAAGGACGTGCGGCTCTGGTTCGCACCGCAGCGGCTGCGGGACGAGGGCGATACCCCGGACTACCGCTTCTCCCTCGCCAACGAGCGGACCTTCCTCGCCTGGATCCGGACCGCGCTGGCGCTGGTGGGCGGCGGGTTCGCGGTGGACCAGTTCCTGCCGGACCTGCGGTGGGGCGTGCGGGTGGGGATGGCCTTCGCGCTGCTGGCGGTGGGGGCGGCGTGCGCGCTGCGGGCGGTGAACCACTGGATGCGGTGCGAGCGGGCCATGCGGCGGGGCGAGGACCTGCCGGTGTCGCGGTTCCCCGTGGTGCTGGGCCTGGGGGTGGGGCTGGTGGCCGTGGTGATGGTCCTGGTCGTGCTGCTGGGCTGGACGGACGGGCGGTGAGCGTTCCCGGTGCGGCCCCGCGCGACGCGGGGCTCCAGCCGGAGCGGACGCGGCTCGCGTGGCGGCGTACGACGCTGGCCTGCTCGGTCACGGCGGTGCTGGCGGTGCGGCAGGCCCTGCACGGCACCGGTTCGCGGACGGAGGTGGCCGGGGCGGCGGTGATCGCGCTGATCTGGGTGGCCTTCCTGGCCGTGGCGCACCGGCGGGTGCGGGAGCTGGCCGGGGCCCGGCCGCCGGGGCTCGCTCCCCGGGTGGCGCTGGGGGCGGTGCTGTGTTCCGTGGGCCTGGCGGTGTTCGCGATGGCGCTCATCGTCTGAGCCGCTCGTCCGACGGTCCGGTCGTCCGACGGTCCGGACAGTGGCGCGCCACGATGACACCCGGGGGCATAACGGGTGATCCGGGCCGTAGAGGACTAGGCCGTCTCTTTCGGATCTTGTCGGTTAAGCCCGCGTCGTCCGGTGCCGTGCATCGCAAGGCGGAGCGGCTCCCGATTACTGGACGTCCTCGGGTGCCGCGACAACACGGCGAGGTGCGGTACCGGGCGGCGCGGGTCAGGCAAGATCCGGAAGAGACGGGCTAGCCTCTGCGCCATGACGACCCTGCACCACGAACACCCCACGCACGTCCACGAGCACGGCCCCGGCTGCGGGCACACGGCGGTCGAGCACGGCGACCACCTCGACTATGCGCACGACGGACACCTGCACCGGCAGCACTCCGGGCACTGGGACGAATGCGAGCCCTCCGGGCACGCCCCGCACGAGGGCCACTCCCACGAGCACGGCGAGGCCTGCGGGCACGACGCGGTCCCGCACGGCGACCACCTGGACTACCTGCACGACGGGCACCGGCACGCCGCGCACGACGGCCACTACGACGACCACTGACGCACCGGCGGAGGGCGGCCCGCGCCGCGGACCGCCCCCGCTCCGCCCGGCGCGGATCCCGGCTGACAGGATGCTGACCGCCTGTCACAGCGACCCGGGGAGAGCGTCCATGACCGTCGAAGAGCCGTACGTCGTCCAGCCCGCGGCCGGGGTGTACGCCTACGTCCAGCCCGACGGGGGCTGGTGCCTGAACAACGCCGGCTGGATCAGCGACGGCGGGAGCACCCTGCTCGTCGACACCGCCGCCACCGAGCGGCGGGCGCTGGCCCTACGCGCGGCCGTCGCGGCGGCCGGGGTCCCGCGGCCCCGGACGGTCGTCAACACCCACCACCACGGCGACCACACCTACGGCAACGCCGCCTTCACCCCCGGCGCCCTGATCGTCGGGCACGACAACGCACGCGCGGAGCAGCTCGCCGCCGGGCACCAGCTGGAGCTGATCTGGCCCGCGACCGACTTCGGCGCGATACGGATCACCGCGCCCGACCTCACGTACAGCGACCGGCTGACCCTGTACGTCGGGGACACCGAGGTCCGGGTCATCCATCCGGGCGTGGCCCACACCACCGGGGACTCGGTCGTGTGGCTGCCCCGGCAGCGGGTGGTGTTCACCGGGGACCTGGTCTTCGCCGGGGGCACCCCCTTCCTCGCGATGGGCTCCCTCGCCGGCTCGCTGCGGGCGCTGGAGCTGCTGCGCACGCTGGGCGCGGAGACCGTCGTACCCGGACACGGGCCGCTGACCGACGCCTCGGCGTACGACGCGACCGCGCGCTACCTGCGCTACGTGGCCGAACTGGCCCGGGACGGACGGGAGAAGGGGCTGACCCCGCTGGAGGTGGCGCGCGGGGCCGACCTGGGCGAGTTCGCGGCCTGGCGGGAGAGCGAGCGGCTGGTGGCGAACCTGCACCGGGCGTACGCGGAGCTGGCCGGGGAGCCGGAGGGGGCGCCACTGGACATCATGGCGGTGCTGCGGGACATGACGGTGATGAACGGCGGAACGCCCATCCTGTGTCACGCGTGACCTCGCCCGCACCCTGAGGGCGCCGGGCCGGGAGGGAGTTCTTCCGGCCACCCTATGGACGGCATACCGACTGGTCGGCATGATGGCCTCGGACCGAGAACCCCGTCGTCGACCCGTACGGAGGCGCGCCCCATGACCCCAGCCGATCCCCGAGGCCTCGATCTGCGACGGCTGCGCGGCCACCTCGAGGCCGCGCTGCCCGGGCTCACGGCGGGGCCGCTGAGCGGCCGGCTGATCGAGGGCGGCCGGTCGAACCTGACGTACGAGGTGACCGACGGTGCGGCCCGCTGGGTGGTGCGGCGGCCTCCGCTGGGGCACGTCCTGGCCACCGCACACGACATGCGGCGCGAGCACCGGGTGATCTCCGCCCTGCACGGGACGGCCGTACCGGTGCCGGGGCCGCTGCTGCTGTGCGAGGACGAGGAGGTGCTGGGGGCGCCGTTCTACGTCATGGAGTACGTGGACGGGGTCCCGTACCGGACCGCCGGGCAGCTCGCGGGGATCGGGCCCGAGCGCACCCGGCGGGCGGTCCTGGGGCTGGTGGACACCCTGGTCGAGCTGCACGCGGTGGACCCGGGGGCGGTGGGCCTGGGCGACTTCGGCCGGCCCGAGGGGTTCCTCGACCGGCAGCTGCGCCGCTGGGGGAAGCAGCTCGCGGCCTCCAGGGGCAGGGAGCTGCCCGGGATCGACGAACTGCACGGGGCCCTGGGGCGGGCGCTGCCCCGCTCCCCCGCCCCGACCGTGGTGCACGGGGACTTCCGGCTGGACAACGTCCTGATCGGCGGTCCGGACGACACGATCCGGGCAGTGCTGGACTGGGAGATGTCCACCCTGGGCGACCCGCTGACGGACCTCGGCCTGCTGGTGATGTACAGCTCCGACCTGGGCCTGGCCGAGTCCCCGGTCAGCACGACGAGCGGGGCGCCCGGCCATCCGGCGCCCGCCGAGCTGGTCGAGCGGTACGCCGCCCGCTCGGGGCGCGACACCGGGGCGATCGCCTGGTACACGGCCTTCGCCTGGTTCAAGCTCGCGGTGATCCTCGAGGGCATCCACTACCGGTACACGCTCGGGCAGACGGTCGGCACGGGCTTCGACCGGATCGGCGAGCTGGTCCCGGTCTTCATCGCACACGGACTGACCACCCTTCAGGAAGGCTGAGGAGCCGAGCCGCATGGACTTCGCATTCGACACCCGGACCGAGGAACTCCGCGAGCGGCTGCTCGCGTTCATGGAGGAGTACGTCTACCCGGCGGAACCGGTCGCCGCCGAGCAGCGCGCGCGGCTGGCCTCGCCCTGGGACACCCCGGCCGTCTTCGGTGAACTGAAGGCCGAGGCGCGCCGGCAGGGGCTGTGGAACCTCTTCTTCGTGAAGGAGCACGGCCGCGCGGACGGGGAGCACGGCGCCGGCCTGACCAACCTCCAGTACGCCCCGCTGGCCGAGATCACCGGCCGCAGCCCGCACCTGGCGCCGATGGCGACCAACTGCGCGGCCCCGGACACCGGGAACATGGAACTGCTCGCGCAGTTCGGCGACGCCGGGCAGAAGAAGCAGTGGCTGGAGCCGCTGCTGGCCGGGGAGATCCGCTCCGCGTTCGCGATGACCGAGCCCGAGGTGGCCTCCTCGGACGCGACGAACATCGAGACCCGCATCGAGCGGGACGGCGACGAGTACGTGGTCACCGGGCGCAAGTGGTACATCTCGGGGGCGATGAACCCGGACTGCAAGGTCTTCATCGTGATGGGCAAGACGGACCCGGGCGGCCCCGACCCGCGCCGCCAGCAGTCGATGGTGCTGGTCCCGCGCGACACCCCGGGCGTGGAGGTGCGCCGGGCGATGACGGTGTACGGGTACGCGGACCACGACCACGGCGGCCACGCCGAGGTGGTCTTCGACGGGGCCCGGGTGCCGGCGGGGAACCTGATCGGCGAGGAGGGCTCCGGCTTCGCCATCGCCCAGGCCCGGCTCGGCCCGGGCCGGATCCACCACTGCATGCGGCTGATCGGGATGGCGGAGCGGGCGGTCGAGCTGATGTGCCGGCGCGCGGTGGGGCGTACCGCCTTCGGGAAGGAACTGGCCGCGCAGGGAGTCGTACAGAACTGGATCGCGGACGCCCGGGTCACCATCGAGCAGCTGCGGCTGCTGGTGCTGAAGACGGCCTGGCTGATGGACACGGTCGGCAACCGGGGGGCGCACACCGAGATCCAGGCCATCAAGATCGCCACCCCGCGCGCGGTCGTGGGGATCCTGGACCAGGCGGTGCAGCTGCACGGTGCGGGCGGGGTCAGCCAGGACCTGCCGCTGGCCGAACTGTGGGCGGCCGCGCGGACGCTGCGGCTGGCGGACGGGCCGGACGAGGTGCACCAGCGCTCGCTGGCCCACCGCGAGCTCGGGCGCTACCGGGCGTAGGGCGCCGGGGAGCGGCCCGAGGCCGCCTCGATGACCTCGTCCAGCACCTCGCGGGAGCGGACGAGGTCGCCGATCATCCGGTCGATCCGGTCCCGCTCGGTGGCCAGTTCGGCCACCAGGGCGGGGGTGGCGCGCAGCGACGGGCCGCCGTCCTCGTCGCGCATGCAGGGCAGGATCTGCGCGATCTTGGAGCTGTGCAGTCCGGCCGCGTAGAGCTCCTGGATGCGGATGACGCGGTCGACGGCCCGCTCGGGGAAGTCCCGGTGGCCGCCGGGCGTCCGGTCGGAGACCAGCAGGCCCTGCTGTTCGTAGTAGCGCAGCGAGCGCTCACCGACTCCGGTGCGCCTCGCCAGTTCACCGATCCGCATGGTCGTCCCCGGGGGTAGTCGGGCGGGCCTTCCGCCTTGAACCTGACACTGGTGTCAGGTTCTACGGTACCGGCATGACGCAGACACGACAGACCCCCGCCGCTTCCCGCCTCTTCACCTCCACCCGCCTCGGCGGCCTGGAACTCCCCAACCGCCTGGTGATGGCCCCGCTGACCCGCAACCGCGCCGGCGCCGACGGGGTGCCCGGGGACCTCATGGCCGCCTACTACGCACAGCGCGCCTCGGCCGGCCTGATCATCGCCGAGGCCACGACGCCGAACGCCGTCGGACAGACCTATCCGCACATCCCGGGGATCCACACCCCGGCGCAGGCCGCCGGGTGGCGGCGGGTCACCGACGCGGTGCGCGCCGCCGGCGGGCGGATGTTCCTCCAGCTCCAGCACGGCGGGCGGATCGGCCACCCCGACACCAGCGGCCACCTCCCGCTCGCGCCGTCCGAGGTCCCGCTCCCGGAGCCGCTGCACACCCCCACCGGGCTCCAGGACCCCGTCACACCGCGTGCGATGACGGAGGAGGACATCCGCTCCACCATCGCCGACTTCGCGAGCGCCGCCCGCAACGCAGTGGAGGCGGGTTTCGCCGGGGTGGAGGTGCACGCCGCCAACGGCCTCCTGCTCCACCAGTTCCTCGCGCCCAACACCAACCTGCGCACCGACGCGTGGGGCGGGCCGGTCGAGGGGCGGATCCGGTTCACCGTCGAGGTGGTCCGGGCCGTCGTCGAGGCCGTCGGGCCCGGGCGGGTCGGCGTACGCGTCTCCCCCGGGGTGGAGGTCAACGGCGTCGAGGAGAGCGACACCGAGGTGCTCTACCCGGCGCTCCTGGCCGCGCTGGCGGAACTGGAGCCCGTCTACCTGCACGTGGAGTACGCCGACCCGGACGGGCCCGGCTTCGCGGAACTGCGCGGGGCCTGGCCCGGCGTCCTGATCGCCAACCCCCGGACCTCCCGCGAGGAACTCGCCGCCGACGCCGGCGGGCGGCGGGGAGAGCGGCTGCTGGCGCGGGGCGCCGACCTCGTCGCCCTGGGGCGCGGCTTCCTGGCCAACCCCGACCTGGTGGAACGGCTGCGCACGGGCGCTCCGCTGAACCCGCTCCGCCCGGAGTTCCTGATGCACGTACACGGGCCGGAGGGCTACACCGACTACCCGGCGCTCACGGATGCGGCAGAAGCCGCCGATGCGGCCCGTGCGGCTTAGGGGCGCAGGGAGCGCAGCAGGAGGTCGGCGAGGTGGTCGGCGACCTGGTGCGGGGTGAGCGGGCCGTCCGTGCGGTACCAGGTGGACAGGTGGTGTACGGAGCCGAAGTAGTAGTCCACCACCAGGTCGGCCGGCGTGGCCGTGGAGAACACCCCGGTGCGCTGGCCCTCCTCGACCAGCGCGCGGAAGCGTTCGTGGTAGCGCCGGCGCTCCGCCCGTACCTGCTTGTACTTCTCCGGGCTGAGCTGGTGCATCGACCGGAAGAAGATCATCGCGTCGTCGAGGTTCTCGATCGTGGTGACCACGACATCGGCGGCGGCGGCCCGCAGCCGCTCGCCGACGGGGGCGTCGGATCCGGCCACGGCGTCGAGCCGCTGCTGCTGGAGGCGCAGCATGCGCGCGTACACCTCGTGCAGCAGGTCGTCCTTGGAACCGAAGTAGTGGTACAGCGCCCCCTTGGTCACCCCGGCCGCCTCGACGATCTCCTGCACGGAGGTGCGGTCGTAGCCGCGTTCGGCGAAGAGCCTGGTGGCGACGGCCAGCAGCCGCTGCGGCACCGGGGTCTCCCGGTTTCCGTCCTCGGGGCCCTCGGTGGTCCTGGCGGCCATGGTGCTCGCCTTCCTCTCCTGATCCTGACCTGTCCCGCGCTGTACGACCGTCCGACGATTTTCAGCCGCGCTCGCGCAGTTCTCGTCGCAGGATCTTGCCACTGGTGGTCTGGGGAAGAACAGGCAGGACCTCGACCTCGCGCGGGTACTTGTACGCGGCCAGGCGCTCGGCGCAGTACGCGGCGAGTTCCGCCGGCCCGGCCGAGGCCCCCGGGCGCAGGGTCACGTAGGCCTTGACGCTCTCCCCCCGGTAGGCGTCGGGGACGCCGACCACGGCCGCCTCCCGTACGGCGGGGTGGGTGTGCAGGACGTCCTCCACCTCCCTCGGCCAGACCTTGAACCCGGAGGCGATGATCACGTCCTTCTTGCGGTCGACCACGTAGAGCCAGCCGTCGGGGTCCATGAAGCCGACGTCCCCGGTGCGCAGTTCGCCGTCCGGGAAGGTTTCGGCGGTGGCCCCGGGCAGGCCCCAGTAGCCGGGCACGACCTGCGGTCCCCGTACGGCGATCTCGCCCGTCCGGCCGAGGGGCACCTCGCGGCCCTGCTCGTCGAGGATCCGTACGAGGGTCTGCGCGCCAGGGACCCCGACGGAGAGGGTGCCGGTGGCGGGGTCGACGGGCGCTTCGAGGTGCGCGGGGACCGAGGCGCAGGGGGCGGTGCACTCGGTGAGGCCGTAGCCGTTGCGCAGGTAGAACCCGAAGGAGGCGCGGAGGCGCTCGACGAGCGCGGGCGGGAGCGGGGCGCCGCCGGAGGAGACCACCTGGAAGGAGGCGAAGTGGTCCGGGGTGGCGTCGGGGTGGGCGGCGAGGGCCGTGAAGGCGGTGGCCGGGCCGATGGTGTAGGCGGGCCGGTGTTCGAGGAAGGCGTCGAGGACGGCCCCGGGGTGGAAGCGGTGCGCGAGGACGAGGGTGCCGGCGTTGACGAAGCAGGCGGCGAGCTCGCAGACCATGCCGGTGATGTGGAAGAGCGGGGCGAGGGCGAAGTACCCGGCGCCCTCGGCGAGGGGGTGGCCGGTGACCTGCCGGGTGGCGTTGTAGGTGACCGCGCCGTGCGGGTTGACGGCGCCCTTGGGGGTGCCGGAGGTGCCGGAGGTGTAGCTGATGAGGGCGGCGTCGGCGGCGCCGAGCCCCGGATCGGCCGGCGCGGGGCGGCTCTGCCGGGCGACGGCGAGCAGATCGGCGGGAGCGGCGGGGCCGGCGGGGTCGGCGGCGGGAGCGCCGGCGGCGGGAGCGTCGGCGGCGGAGTCGGACGGCGGGAAGACCCAGGGGTCGTCGCGGGTCTGGAAGTCCGTGTCCCGCGCGGTCAGGACGACCCGCACCCGGCTCCCCCGCACCGCCGCGCGCAGGTGCGCCCGCCACGTCCCGCCCTCGCACACCAGCGCCGCGGCACCGGAGTCGCGCAGGACGTGCCCGGCCTCCGCGGACTTGTACATCGGGTTGAGCGGGACGACCACCGCCCCGGCCTTCCAGGCGGCCAGCACCGCGAGCACGAAGTGCGGGGTGTTCTGCAGCATGACCGCGACCCGGTCGCCCCGCCCGATCCCCCGCCCGGCCAGGTACCCGGCGAGGGAGTCGGACAGCGCGTCGGCCTCGGCGTAGGAGATCCGGCCGTCGAAGTACGCGAGTGCCGTGCGCCCGGGGGCGCGGGCCGCGGCCGCGCGGAACGCGTGCAGGACGCTCGGCGGCGGTGCCACGGGGGCCAGCTGGGCGGGACTGAGCCGGCGCAGCCAGGGCCGGGCGGCGTACGGAGACCCGGTTGCGGGGGGCGTCACGAGCCCTCCCACTTCTGCTGGAGGCGGTTCATGGAGTGCAGCCACCGGTCGGGGCCGGTCGCGCGGGCGGCGTAGAAGTCCGCCACCTCGGGGTGCGGGAGGATCAAGAACCGGCCCTTCTCCATGCCGTCGAACAGTGCTTCGGCGACCGTTTCCGGCTCGATCGCGGTCGGCGCCAGGACGAGCTCCCCCGCCGAACCGGACGCGGTCAGCATGTCGGTGCGCACCCCCTGCGGGCAGATGGCGTGGACCTGGACGCCCCGGTGGCGGTAGGTCAGCGAGAGCCATTCCGCGAAGGCGAGGGCACCGTGTTTGGTGACACTGTACGGGGCCGCTCCGATCATGGTCAGCAGTCCGGCGGCGGAGACCGTGGACACGAAGCGGCCGCCGCCCCGCTCCAGCCAGTCGGGCAGCAGGGTCCGGACGGCGCGCACGTGCGCCATGACGTTGGTGTCCCAGGCCGCCTCCCAGACGGCTTCGTCGGCGAAGGCGTCGCCGCCGGAGGCGAGTCCGGCGTTGGCGCAGTACACGTCCACCGTGCCGCCGAGGGCCTCGCGGGCCCGCTCGGCGACCGTGGAGGCGTCGCCGGGGACGGCGACCGCCCGGGGGCCGATGGCGTCCGCCACGGCGGCGGCCTTGACGGGGTCGAGGTCGTTGACGGCCACGGTGGCCCCTTCGGCGGCGAAGCGGTGGGCGAGGGCCGCGCCGATGCCGCCGCCCGCGCCGGTGACGACGACTCGCTGGTCCTGGTACGCGCTCACGGGGGTCACCTTTCGTCACTGCCTGCCGGACCGGCCGGATCCCGGGCAGACTAACCAGTCGGTATGTGACGGCGGAAGGGGTGCGGGGCCTAGCGTGGCGGGATGACTCTGTCGCGACGCGGGGTGCTGGGACTGGCGGGAGCCATGGGGGCGGCGGGTGCGGTCGTCCCCGCGGGCGCGGCGGCGGGGGCCGCGGCCGGGCGGGTGCGTACCGGTTTCGAGCGGCTCGCCGCCGGCGGGTACGCGGAACTCGCCGGGCAGCGGATCGGGGTGGTCACCAACCCCACCGGGATCACCGCCGACGCCCGCCACCTCGTCGACGTACTGCACGCCGACGAGCGGGTGGACCTGGTGGCGGTGTTCGGGCCGGAGCACGGCTTCCGGGGGACGGCGCAGGCGGGCGGGTCCGAGGCGGCCACCCGGGACCCGGCCACCGGGCTGCCGGTGTACGACACGTACGGCAAGAGCGGGCAGGGGCTCGCGGACGTGTTCACGGCGGCGGGGATCGACACGGTCGTCTTCGACATCCAGGACGTGGGGGCGCGTTTCTACACCTACATCTGGACCCTGTACGACTGCATGCGCGCGGCCGCGCTGGCGGGCAAGGCGGTGGTGGTGCTGGACCGGCCCAATCCGGTGGGCGGGCGGCGGGCGGCCGGGCCGGTGCTGGAGCGGGCGTACGCGAGCTTCGTGGGCCGGGAGCCGATCGCGCTGGCGCACGGGATGACGGCGGCGGAGCTGGCCCTGCTCTTCAACGGCGAGTTCCCGGGAGCCGGACGGGTACGGCTGCGGACGGTGCCGATGTCGGGGTGGCGCCGGGAGTCGTTCTTCGGGGCGACGGGGCTGCCGTGGGTGCCGCCGAGCCCGAACATGCCGACCCCGGACACGGCGCTCGCGTACGCGGGGACCTGCCTCTTCGAGGGCACCAGCCTGTCCGAGGGCCGGGGTACGACCACGCCCTTCGAGGTGGTCGGCGCGGAGGGCGTGGACCGGCGGTGGGCGGAGGCCGCGAACGGGCTGGGGCTGCCCGGGGTGTGGTTCCGGGAGACCTGGTTCACGCCCGCGTTCTCGAAGCACGCCGGAAGGCTCTGCGGCGGGGTCCGGCTGGTGGTGCACGACCGGGAGGCCTTCGACCCGGTGCGTGCGGGGATCGGGCTGCTGGTGACGGCGCGGCGGGTGTGGAGCGGGTTCGGCTGGCGGGCGGACCACTGGATCGACCGGCTGACCGGCTCGGACCGGGTGCGGACGATGGTGGACGCGGGCGCCGGGGTGGAGGAGATCGCGGGCGCCTGGGAGGCGGGGCTGGCGCGGTTCTCGGCCGTGCGGGAGCGGTACCTGCTGTACCCGTGACGCGGGCGGGGGCTTCCGCACGGACCGGTGACGTCACGGGTCTGGCCGACGCGGCCCCGCGGCGGGATGCTGCGAGCACCGGAGGCTGCGCGGGTGAAGGGGGAGGCCATGGCGGACAGCGGCGGTGCGGCCGGAACGGGGATCGGGGTGGGCCCGTACCGGGAGCTGACCTTCGACGCCCAGGGCGACGTGGATCCGGCCGCCAGGGCGGCGGTGGCCCGGATCGAGGCGACTGACCTGCTGGTCTTCGCCCACGGCTGGAACAGCGACCGGTCCACCTCGACCAGGCTCTTCGACCGCTTCTTCGCCCCCTTCCCGGGGCTGGTGGGAACAGGGGTGCGGCTGGGGTACGTGGGGGTGGTGTGGCCCTCGATCCGCTTCCCTGACGAGCCGATACCGGACTTCGAACCGCACGGCGCGCTGCCGGGGGCGGAGTCCGGTACGGCGCTGGACGCCGCCGCGCGCGCGGCCCTCGCGGTGTTCTGGCCGGGACGGGAAGCGGAGCTGGACCGGGTTGCCGCGCTGCTCGCGGAGCGGCCGCAGTCGCCGGCGGCGTTCGCCGAATTCGGGTCGCTGGTACGGCAGCTGGTGCACGCCGAGCCGGCGGGCCCGGCTGCCGCGGCGGGGGTGCCGGCCGTCGCGCCGGGGGTTCCGGCCGTTTTCGTACTGGACACCCTGGAGGTGTGCGGGAAGCTGACCGAGGCCCTGGCCGAGGCGGAATCCGTACCCGGAGCCGCCCTCGGCGGCGGGCCGCGCTCCCTGTGGCGCGGGGCCAAGGAGCTGCTGCGCCAGGCCACGTACTACGAGATGAAGAAGCGGTCCGGGGTGGTCGGCGAGCACGGGCTCGGCCCCGTCCTCACCGACCTCGCGGGACGCCGGCCGGCCCTGCGCGTCCATCTGATCGGCCACAGCTTCGGCGCCCGGGTGGTGTCCTTCTCCTTGCGGGCCGTACCGGACGGCGCCCGGCACGTGAAGTCGCTGACGCTGCTCCAGGGGGCCTTCTCCCACTACGCGTTCAGCGACCGCCTGCCCCACGACCGGGGGCGCGGCGGCGCACTGGGCGGACTCCAGCGCAGGGTGGACGGGCCGGTGGTGGCCTGCCACTCCGTCCACGACTCGGCGCTGCGGGTGTTCTATCCGCTGGCCTCCCGGATGGCGGGCGATTCGGCCGGTCTGCTCGGTCTCGACGAGCGGTGGGGCGCGGTCGGGCACGACGGGGTGCGGGCGGTGTCCGGCGCGCGGCGGCTGAGCCTGGAGGCCGCCCTGCGGGACGGGCTGCCGGAGGCCGGTTGCGTCAGTGTGGACGCGGGCTCCGTGGTCCGGCGGGGCGGCGCTCCGTCGGGGGCGCACAGCGACATCTGCCATGCGGAACTCGCCCGGATCGTGGTGGCCGCGGGACGCATGGGGCGCTGATTTCCGGCCATGTGCCACCCGTACGCCTCGACCGCCCCCGCATGCGCCCACAGCCCGCCGGGCATGTTGGGCACGTCGCGGGGGGTCGCTTCGTTCGACGGAGTGACGCGGTCACGGGTATGGGCAGGGCACGGCGGAGGTGAAGGTACGTTGGCAGGTTTTCGGAGTCTGGCCTATCAGGTGCGCGACGCGCGCAACGACCGGGCCCTGCGGCGCCACTCGCTGCGGCGCTGCCTGGAGCGCTTCGCGCCCTACGGGCACCGGGCGACGTGGTGGCACCTGTGCGACCGGCACGGGATAGCCCCGGAGGACCGTGGCGCGGATCCCCTGCGGCTCGTCGCGGCACTGGAGGAGCTGGAGGACGCGCGGGCGGTCTGGCTGGAGTACGAGCGGCAGTTCGCGGAGCGGCGCAGACGCGAGAAGCACGACGGGGTGCGGCGGCCGGAGTGGGCCTGGGGCGGCAGCGGGGACGCCGTGGTGCGGTGCGCCGATCCGGGGGTGCGCCCGGAGGGGACGCTGGGCGAGGTGCTGCGGCGGCTGGTCTCGGCGCTGGAGTCGGAGCCGGGGACGGGGTGCCCGGTCTGCGGCGAGGAGGAGCTGTTCTGGCCCGCCGGGCTGGCGGGGCCGGGGTCGTGGGCCGGGGCGTGGTCGTGGGACGGGCCGGTCTGCGGGGGCTGCGGCATCGTGGTGCCCCGGCCGGCGCTGGCGGGCTCGGCGGTGGTGCACCAGGCGGCGGGCGCGGCGTGAGCGGGCCGCGCGGCGCCGGTGCGGCAGTGCTCCAGGCCGCGTTGAACGGCTCGCGGGACGCGGCCGACGGGGCGGCGGTGCCGCTGTCCCCGGCGGATCTGGCCCGGGCTGCGCTGGAGGCGGTGGCCGCCGGGGCCGGCGAGGTGCTGGTGCACCCGAGGACCCCCTGCGGGCGGGAGAGCCTCTCGCCCCGCGTGGTCGGGCCCCTGCTGGAGGAAGTGCGCGGCGCGGGGGTCCGCGTACCTCTGACGGTTCCGGCGGGTGTCGCGGCCGAGCCGGACGCGGCGGGGCGGCTGGAACGGGTGCGGTCCTGGACGGTGTTGCCGGACCGGGCGGCGGTGCCGTTCGCGGAGCCCGGTGCGCGGGAGCTGGCGCACGCCCTGCTGGAGCGGGGGGTGGCGGTGGACGCGGTGGTGCCGCTCGGGGGCGGGGCCGGGCCGGAGCCGCTGGCCCGGTTCCTGGAGTGGGCCGCTCCGGCGCCGGGGCGGGTCCGGCTGGTGGTGGAGCTGGCGGAGGCCGACCCGGCGCTGGTGGCGGGCCTGCGCTGGCTGCCGCCGGTGCCGGTGGTGCTGTACGGGCGGGAGGCCGCCGCCTGGCCGGTGCTGCGGCTGGCCGCGCGGTGCGGTGCGGGCGCGCGGATCGGCGTGGCGCAGGTGCTGCACCTGCCGGACGGGCGGCCGGCGCGCTCGAACGCCGAACTGGTGGCGGCCGCACTGGAGTTGCGGGACCGGACCGCTACTGGGACAGCCGGGAGCCGGTGAGGCGCCCGCCGAAGACGTCGTCCGGGTTGGACAGGGCGCAGTTCTTCAGCGAGAGGCAGCCGCAGCCGATGCAGTCGGACAAGTGGTCGCGCAGACGGCTGAGTTGCTCGATCCGCTGGTCCAGTTCCGTGCGCCAGTTCTCGGACAGGCGCGCCCAGTCCGCCGGTGTGGGGGTGCGCTCCTCCGGCAGTTCGGCCAGGGCCTCGCGGATGCTGGCGAGCGGTATGCCGACGCGCTGGGCGGCGCGTACGAAGGCGACCCGGCGCAGCGCCTCACGGCTGTAGCGGCGCTGGTTGCCGGCGGTGCGGCGGCTGCTGATCAGGCCCTTGGTCTCGTAGAAGTGCAGGGCGGAGACGGCCGCCCCGCTGCGCGCGGACAGCTGGCCGACGGTCAGTTCGTGGACTTTCTCGGGAATCTGCGGCACACGCCCGAGCCTAGCCGGAGGTCCGTTGACAGACGCACCAGGCCCCAGCATGCTGAGCAAGCGCTTATTCGCCTGAGCGCCGGAACCGGGGCCGGAAAGGAGGAACCGGCATCGGTATCGGCACCGGAACCGGCGGCGGACTGCGGAAGCCGGCAGTGGACAGCGGAAGACAGGGGCAGGGCATGGCCGAACCGAGGATCTTCACATCCGCCGAGGAGCTGCGCGCCAGCATCGGCGAGACGCTCGGCCCGAGCGGATGGCTGGAGGTGGACCAGAAGCGGATCGACCTCTTCGCGGACGCGACCGGGGACCACCAGTGGATCCACGTGGACCCGGAGCGCGCCGCCACCGGCCCCTTCGGGTCCACCATCGCGCACGGCTACCTGACGCTGTCGCTGCTGCCGAGCCTGGTGCCGCAGGTCATGCGGGTCGAGGGCATGCGGATGGGCATCAACTACGGCACGGACAAGGTGCGTTTCCCGGCCCCGGTCCCGGTCGGCTCGCGGCTGCGCGCCGCGGCCGTCATCACGGCGGTCACCGAGGCGGGCGAGGGCGTACAGGTCGCGGCGACCGTGACCGTCGAGCGCGAGGGCGGCGAGAAGCCGGTGTGCGTCGCGGAGTCGGTGTCCCGCTACTACTTCTGAGCCGTCCCGGGGGCCGGGCGCGCGCCCACCATCCGGAGCACGAGGTCGGCGTACAGCGCTCCGACCTCGTCGGGCGTGCGCGGTCCGGCGGTGCTGAACCAGCGGGCCACGTCGATGCACAGCGACAGCACGGCCAGCGTGGTGCCCGGGACGTCGGGGACGTCGAACTCCCCCGCCCGCACGCCCTCGGCCAGGATCCGGCGCACGGCCGCGTCGCTCAGCCGGCGCAGGGCGACGATCTCGGAACGGTGCTCCGGGGCGAGCGCGTCGAGCTCGTACTGGACCACGCGGGCGGTGGTGTGGTGCGCGGCGTGCCAGCGCACGAAGGACCGTACGGCCGCGTCCAGCCGGTCGGCGGCCGCCCCCGGCCCGGAGGCGGCGGTCTCCAGGATCTCCAGGGCCTTGTCGTGGCCTATCCGGCTGATCCGGTGGAGCAGCTCTTCCTTGGTCTTGTAGTGGATGTAGAGGGCGGCGGGGCTCATGCCGGCGCGGCCGGCGATGTCGCGGGTGGTCGTCGCGTGGTACCCGCGCTCCGCGAAGGCTTCGACGGCGGCCACGAGCAGCCGCCGCGCGGCGTCGGGGGTGACCTCCGACCACGGCTGGTAGCCGCCGGTCGTCTCCGCCGCGCTGTCCATCGCTCGCCCACCCTCTTCGTCCACTGGGAAGACGCCAGCTTACCGGAGGGTGAGCAAGCGCTTAGGGCAGTGACCGCTCCCGGGTCGCGACGCGGGCCGCTCCGGGGCCGCGTCGCGGGCCTGCTCCGGGCTACTTCGGCGAGAAGGGGTCGTACTCCGCCATGATCTTCTCCATCCGGGCCTGGTCGACCCGGCTGACGATCTGCGTCGCCTCCTGGCGGTCGCGGACGACCTTGGCGAGGGTGAAGGCCGAGGTGGTCAGGTAGAGGACGGCGATGCCGAGGAAGGCCCGGACCCAGCCGTCGACGTCCATGGTGTAGATCCCGATGGCCACGGCTGCGAGGGCGATGCCGAAGGAGGCGACGGCCTGGCCGTAGTACGCCCCCGTGTGCTGCTGCTTGACCGGTGTCTCGTTCATGGGCCCAGGATCGGACGCCGTGACCCGGGACACATCCGCACGGGTACTCAGACGGGTACTCAGACCGTCCCCCGCCCTCGCGGCGGTTTCCCTCCAGGACCGGGGTTCAGAAGGCGGAAACCCCGGTGCGGGCGCGGCCGATGAGCAGCTTCTGGATCTGGCTGGTGCCCTCGTAGAGGGTCATGACACGGGCGTCGCGCAGCAGCTTCCCCGCCGGGTACTCGTCGACGTAGCCGTAGCCGCCGTGCACCTGGAGGGCGTTCCCCGCGGCCCGCACGGCGGCTTCGGAGGCGAAGAGCTTCGCGGTGGAGGCCTCGGTGGCGAAGGGCTGCCCGCGGTCGATCAGGTCGGCGACCCGCCAGGTCAGCAGCCGGGCCGCGTCCACGTCGACCGAGATGTCGGCGATCAGCTCCTGGACCAGCTGGTGCCGGGCGATCGGCTTGCCGAACTGCTCGCGCCGGCCCGCGTACGAGACCGCCGCGTCCAGCGCTGCCTGGGCGATGCCGACGCAGCCGGCGGCCACCGACATCCGGCCCTTGGCCAGCGCCGACATGGCCACGGAGAAGCCCTTGCCCTCGGGTCCGAGCATCGCGGAGGCGGGCACGCGGACACCGTCGAGGGTGAGTTCGGCGGTGGCCTGGCCGCGCAGGCCGAGCTTGCCGTGGACCTCGCGGCGGGTGAGTCCGGGGCTGTCGGCGGGGACGAGGAAGGCGGAGATCCCCCGGTGGCCGGGCGTGCCGGCGTCGGTCCGGGCGAAGAGGAGGACGACGTCGGCCCAGGTGCCGTTGGTGATGAACATCTTGCTGCCGGTGATGACGTACGCGTCCCCCTCGCGCACGGCGCGGGTGGTGAGGGCGGCCGCGTCGGAGCCGGTGCCGGGCTCGGTCAGGCCGAAGCAGCCGAGCGCGTCGCCGGAGCACAGCCGCGGCAGCCAGGCCCGCTTCTGCTCCTCGGTGCCCCAGGCGGCGAGGGTCTTGGCGACGAGGCCGAGGGAGACGGAGACAATGCCGCGCACGGCGGAGTCCCCGCGGCCGAGCTCCTCGGTGACCAGCACGTAGGAGAGGTGGTCACCGCCGGAGCCGCCGTACTCCTCGGGGACGGTGAGGCCGAGGAAGCCGAGGTCCCCGAGTTTCCTCACGATCGAGCGGTCCACGCTCTCCGCGCGGTCCCACTCGGCGGCGTACGGGACGATCTCGCGGTCGGTGAAGGCGCGGGCGAGGCGGCGCACGGCCTCCTGCTCCTCGCTGAGCTCCAGGTTCACGGGTCCCTCCGGGGCCTGCCGGCCGCTCGCGGCTCTTAAACTAGCAGCGGTAGTTTATGTCGGGGCAGGGCCTACTATGTGGCGCATGGCCAGACCGCGCAACCCCCTCCTGAGCAGAGACCGCATCGTCGAGGCGGCGGGCGCGCTCGTGGACGCGGAGGGGCTGGACGCGGTCTCGACGCGCCGGCTGGCCGCCGCCCTCGGGGTGAGCGGACCCTCGCTCTACAACCACTTCCGCACCAAGGACGCGATCCTGGACGCGGTCGCGGACGCGGTGAGCGCGAAGGTCGACCTGTCGATGTTCGACGGCGGCGAGGACTGGCGGGGCGCGCTGTACGACTGGGCGCATTCGTACCGGGAGGCCCTGGCGGACCATCCGAACATCGTGCCGGTGCTGGCGCGCGGGCCGGGCCGGCGCCCGGCGGGGCTGCGGCTGGCGGACGCGGTGTTCGGCGCCATGACGGCGGCGGGATGGCCTCCGGCCCACGCGACCCGCATCGGCGCGCTGATGCGGTACTTCATCCTGGGCTCGGCGATGGCCTCCTTCGCCCGGGGTTTCGTGGACGACGAGGCGGCGTACGACCCGGCGGACTACCCGCACCTGGGCCAGGCCCACCTGCTGGCGGAACGGCAGCGGGAGGTGGACGAGGGTGCCTTCGAAACGGGCCTGACGGCCCTGCTGGACGGCCTGACCGTCCAGTACGAGGGGCTGCGGGCGGGGTCGCCGCGGGTGTAGGGGGCGGCGGCCGGGGGTGGCCGCCCCCCGGGCGGGCCTGCCCGGGGGCCGGGCGCTCGGCGCGGCCCCCGGGGCGGGCGGCTAGAACACCACCAGCGAGCGGCCGCCCTTGCCCTCGGTCATCGCGTCGAAGGCGGCCGGGATGCCGTCGAGGGTGATGCGGTCGGTGACCATGGAGCCCAGGTCGAGGCGGCCGGCGCGGACGTGTTCGGCGATGACCGGCAGGTCGCGGGCCGGGTCGCTGTTGCCGTACACGCAGCCGCTGAGGGTGCGCGCGAAGTGGAAGATCTCCAGCGCGTGGAAACTCACCTGCTGGTCCTTGCCGCCGATGCCGACGACGGTGGTGCGGCCGCCCCGGCGGGTGGACTCCCAGGCGGCGCGGATGGTCCGGGCCCGGCCCACGCACTCGACGGCGACGTCCGCGCCCTGCCCGCCGGTGAGAGCGCGGATCTGCTTGGCGGTGGTGTCCGAGGCGAGCACGAAGTCGGTGGCCCCGGCCGCGCGGGCCAGTTCCTCCTTCGCCGGGGAGACGTCGACGGCCACGATCGGCCCGGCCTGGGCGATCCGGGCGGCCTGGAGGGCCGCGAGGCCGACCCCGCCGACGCCGAACACCGCCACCGACTCGCCCGGGCGGACCTGGGCGCTGTGGTGCACGGCGCCGTAGCCGGTCAGGACGGCACAGCCGAGCAGGGCGGCCTCGGCGAGCGGGATCCCGGCGGGCGCGGGCAGCACGCAGTTCGCCGCGACGACGGTCTCCTCGGCGAAGGCGGCGACGTTGAGCCCGGGGTGCAGCTCGGTGCCCTCGGCGTCATGGGCGTACACCGCGCCGACCCCGGCCAGGGCCTTGGCGCAGAGCCAGACCTCGCCGATCCGGCAGTGGTGGCACTCCCCGCAGGAGGGAGCCCAGTTGAGCACCACCCCGTCGCCCGGGGAGACGTGGGTGACCCCGTCGCCGACGGCGAGGACCGTCCCCGCGCCCTCGTGGCCGAGGACGGCGGGAACGGGCACCCGCATGGTGCCGTCGGTGAGGGAGAGGTCGGAGTGACAGACTCCGGCGGCGGCGAGCCGCACCCGGACCTGACCGGGTCCGGGATCGGGCAGCACGATCTCCCGTATCTCCAGCGGGGCTCCGACAGCGGGCAGGATGGCGGCGCGGACCATGGTCGTCGTCTCCGTGTGGTGAGGCTGCTGGGGGTGGTGGGGCTGCTGGGACCTGGGGGCCGGGGGTGTCAGAACTGGAGGGACTTGGTCTGGAGGTACTCCCCCAGGCCGTGCGCGCCCAGCTCGCGGCCGATGCCCGACTGCTTGTAGCCGCCGAAGGGCGCGAGCACGTTGAAGCGGCCGCCGTTGATGTCCACCTGGCCGGTGTCCATCCGGCGGGCGAACGCCACGGCCGTCTCCTCGTCCGCCGCCCACACCGCGCCGCCCAGGCCGTAGACCGTCCCGTTGGCGATGCGCAGGGCGTCGTCGTGGTCCTCGTAGGGGAGGATCGCCAGCACCGGGCCGAAGATCTCCTCCTGGGCGATGGCCATGTCGGGGGTGACGTCCGCGAAGACGGTCGGCGCGACGAAGTACCCGCGCCCGTGGGGCGCGTCGAGTCCGCCCGCGACGAGACGCGCGCCTTCCGCGACGCCCTTGGCGATGTAGGAGCGGACGCGGTCGCGCTGAGCGGCGTTGACGACCGGCCCGAGGCGGGTGCCCCGGTCGCGGGGGTCGCCCGGGGGGTAGGAGGCGACGGCGGCGGCCGCGAGGGCGACGGCCTCCTCGTACTGGTCCCGGTGGACGAGCATGCGGGTGAGGGCGTTGCAGCTCTGGCCGGAGTTGTTCATGACGTGCCCGACGCCGGCCTTGACCGCCTTGGCCAGATCGGCCCCGGGCAGGATGACGTTCGCCGACTTGCCGCCCAGCTCGAGGGCGACGCGCTTGACGGCCGCGCCGGCGATGGCGCCGATCTTCCTGCCGACGGCGGTCGAGCCGGTGAAGGAGACGAGGTCGACTCCGTCGTGCTCGGCCAGCGCCTGGCCGGCGACCGGGCCGGTGCCGGTGACCAGGTTGAAGACTCCGGCCGGGATGCCCGCCTCGTGCACGGCTTCGGCGAAGAGCTGTGCGGTCAGCGGGGTGTCCTCGGCCGGCTTGAGGACGATGGTGCAGCCGGCGGCGAGAGCGGGTGCCACCTTGGCAACGACCTGGTGCAGGGGATAGTTCCACGGCGTGATGGCCCCGACCACGCCGACCGGCTCGAGGAACACGGCGGAGTTCCCGACGCGCTCCTCGAAGTCGTGGGAGGCGGCCAGTTCGGCGTACGAGGAGGCCACCGCGATCGGCGCGCCGACGTGGACGGCCTCCGCGAAGCCGAGCGGGGAGCCGAGCTCGGCGGTGATGGTCTCGGCGAACTCGTCCTTGCGGGCGACCAGCACGTCGCGCAGGGCGCCTATCAGGGCGGCCCGCTCGGCCGGAGCCGTGGCCGCCCAGCCGGGGAACGCCGCGCGGGCCGCGCGTACGGCCGCGTCCACGTCCTCGGCGGTACCGGCCGGGACGGCGGCGATGACCTGCTCGTCGGCCGGGTTGACCACCTCGATCCGGCCGGCTCCGGCGGCGGGCCGCCATTCCCCGCCGATGTACATCCCGTCATGGGCCTTCATGGCATTCCTCCCGAGCACGTCCGAACGCATGGACCGACTTCGCCAGCCCACCCTACAAACTAGCGCCGGTAGTTTTCGGTCGGCCGGGGGCCCGGAGGTCAGATGATGCCGAAAAGCATCCCCGCGCCCAGGACCACGAGGGAGGTGAGGGCAGCCCATTTCACCGTGAACCGGGTGTGGTCGCCGAACTCGACCCTGGCCATGCCGACGAGGACGTAGACCGCCGGAACCAGCGGACTGGACATGTGCAGGGCCTGGCCGACCAGGGAGGCCCGGGCGATCTCGAGCGGGGAGACCCCGTGGGCGGCGCCCGCCTCGGCCAGCACCGGCAGGACGCCGAAGTAGAAGCCGTCGTTCGACATGAAGTAGGTGAGGGGCAGGCTCAGCAGACCGGTGACCAGGGCCATGTGCGGGCCCATGCCCTCGGGGATGGCGCCGACGAGCCAGTCGGCCATGTGCTTGACCATGCCGGTTCCGGTGAGGACGCCGGTGAAGACGGCGGCGGCGAAGACCATGCCGGCGACGTTGAGGACGTTGTCCGCGTGGGCGGCGATCCGGGCCTTCTGGTCCGGCATGTGGGGGAAGTTCACCGTGAGGGCGAGGGCCGCGCCGAGCAGGAAGAGGACCGGGATGGGCAGCAGCTCCATGATCATCGCGGTGAGCAGGGCGACGGTGAGGCCCGCGTTGAACCAGTAGAGGCGGGGGCGCAGGGTCGGGCGCTCGGGGTCCAGGCCCTGGAAGCCGTCGCCGTCGGGCAGGGCGGCGCCCGCTCCGGGGCCCGCGGCGGCGGCCACCGGACCGGACTCGGAGCCCGCAGCGCCGGAGGTACGGGGGCTCGCGGCGGAGGCCGGGGCGGAGCCGGCGGTACGGATGCCCGCGGCGGGCTCCCCGGCGCCGGGACCGGCCGTCACCAGGTCCTCCTCCACGGTCTCCGTGCCCGGCATCACCAGGGTGCCGATCCGGCGGCGCTCCCTGACGCCGAGGACGTAGGACAGGACGAAGACGAACAGCAGGCCGACGGCGAGCGCCGGGATCATCGGGACGAAGACGTCCGCCGCGTCGAGCTTGAGCGCGGTGGCCGCGCGGGCGGTGGGACCGCCCCAGGGCAGGGTGTTCATCACGCCGTTGGCGGTCGCGGCGACGCCGGTCATGACGACCAGGCTCAGGCCGAGCCGCTTGTAGAGCGGGTACATGGCCGAAACCGTGATCATGAAGGTGGTCGATCCGTCGCCGTCGAGGGAGACGATCGCGGCGAGTACGGCCGTACCGACCACCACCCGCACGGGGTCGGCCTTGCAGAAGCGCAGGATGCCCCGGACGATCGGGTCGAAGAGGCCGACGTCGATCATCACGCCGAAGTAGACGATGGCGAACATCAGCATGGCGGCGGTGGGGGCGAGCTTGCCGACGCCGTCGATGACGTAGTCCCCCAGGTGCGCGCCCTTTCCGGCGAACACGCAGAAGAGCGCGGGGATGAGGACGAGCGCCGCGATGGGCGACATTTTCTTCAGCATGATCAGGACCAGGAAGGTCGCGATCATGGCGAAGCCGAGGAAGGTCAGCATGCAGGGAAGGTAGGTGCCGCCTCCTTGCGCCAACAAGACGTCCGCGCGTGAGCAATACGAGCAAAACCCCAGCTCAGGGCAGGGGTGCCAGGGTGACCGGGAAGCCGTTGAGCACCGCGGTGCCCGACAGCGGGTCGAGGCGGGTGCCGTCGAGCAGCTGGTTCACGTTGACCCCCGGGTCGGCCCCGGCCACCGTGAGCCGGGTGCCCGGCCGGTCGTGGCCCCAGCCGTGCGGGAGGCTGACCACACCCGGGCGGACTGCGTCGGTGACCTCCACCGGCACCTCCAGGCCGCCTCCGTCCGCGGTGATCCGGGCCCGGCCGCCGTCGGACAGGCCGAGCCGGTCCGCGTCCAGCGGATGGACGTGGAGGGTGCAGCGGTTGGAACCTCCGACCAGGGCCGGGACGTTGTGCAGCCAGCTGTTGTTGGACCGCAGGTGGCGGCGGCCCACGAGCACCAGGGCGGCGGGGCGGGCGGCGAGCGCCCCGCGCAGCCTGGGGAGCTCGGCCGCGATCGGCTCCGGGAGCAGCTCGATCCTGCCGCTGCGGGTCCGGAGCAGGCCCGGGAGCCGGGGGCGCAGCGGGCCCAGGTCGATGCCGTGCGGGTGGGCCAGGAGCCGCTCCAGGGTGAGCCCGGCCGTCTCCTCGGGCGTGCCCGCGCGGGGCCGCGCACCGTCGTCGGCGCCGCTGCCACCGGGGCGGACGGCGGCGCCGAACAGGTCTCCGTACGGGCCCAGCCGGAGCATCAGGTCGAGTCGGCGCTCCGGGCCGGTTTCGCCGGTGAGGAGAACGGCCAGGCGCTGCGGGTCCTCGCCGTACAGGGGGGAGCGTCGGTCGGCGGTCTCCTTGGCGAGGGCGCCCTGGATCGCCATGTCGTCGACGGCGGACGGCTGGGCGGAGCCGTGCATGCCCGAGACGGCCAGGACGAGGCGGGCGTGGATCTCGCACTCGTCGAGCCGGTCCGCTTCGAGGGGGACGGCGGGCCGGGTGTAGCGGACCTGGTTGCGGACGGCGAACCCGTTGAAGGCGAAGTCGTGGTGCGCGCTCTGCGAGGGCGGCGGCGGGGGCAGGACGACGTCGGCGTGGCGCGAGGTCTCGTTGAGGTACGGGTCGACGCTGACCATGAAGTCGAGCCCCGCGAGGGCGGCGTCGAGCCGCCGGCCGTCGGGGGCGGACAGCACCGGATTGGCCGCGATGGCGATCAGGGCGCGGATGCGCCCCTCCCCCGGGGTGTCGATCTCCTCGGCCAGGGCGGCGGTGGGCAGTTCGCTCTTGGCCTCGGGGTGCCCGCTGACCCGGCTGCGCCAGCGGCCGAGGGCGAACCCCCTGCCGGGCCCGGCGGGACGGGGCCGGGGACCGGCCGCAGGGAGGGGGAAGAGGGCTCCGCCCGGGCGGTCGAGGTTGCCGGTGAGGATGTTCAGTACGTCCACCAGCCAGCTGGCGAGCGTCCCGTACTCGACGGTGCAGCTGCCGATCCGCCCGTAGACGGCGGCGGTCGGCGCGGCCGCCAGATCCCGGGCGAGGGCGCGGATCGTGTCGGCCGGCAGGTCGCAGGCGGGGGCGACCGCCTCAGGAGTGAAACTCCCGAGGGCGTCGGTGAGTTCCCGTAGCCCTTCGATGTGTTCCGTCAGCGCTCCGGGATTGGTGAGCTTCTCGGTGAGCAGGGTGTGGGCGAGCGCGGCGAGGAGCAGCGCGTCGCTGCCCGGGCGGGGTGCGAGGTGGCGGTCGGCGAGCCGGGCGGTGCGGGTCCGGCGCGGGTCGACGACGACGAGCGTGCCGCCGCGGGCCCGCAGTGCCTTGAGCCTGCCGGGGAAGTCGGGGGCGGTGCACAGGGAGCCGTTGGACTCGACCGGGTTGGCGCCGATCAGCAGGAGGAAGTCGGTGCGGTCGAGGTCGGGCACGGGGATGGCGAAGGGGTCGCCGAACAGCAGCCCGCTGGAGACGTGCTTGGGCATCTGGTCGAGGGTGCTGGCGGTGAAGAGGTTGCGGGTGCCGACGGCGTTGACGAGGAGCGGCGGGTAGAGGGCGCCGGCCATGGTGTGGACGTTGGGGTTGCCGAGCACGATGCCGACGGCCTGGGCGCCGTGCTCGCGGACGAGGGCGGGGACGGCGGCGGCGATGGTCTCGTAGGCCTCTTCCCAGGTGGCCTCCCGCAGCTGCCCGTCGCGGCGGACGAGGGGGGTGCGCAGCCGGTCGGGGTCGGCGTCGAGGGCTCCGAAGGCGGCGCCCTTGGGGCAGACGAAGCCGCGGCTGAAGACGTCGTCGCGGTCGCCGCGGGCTCCGGTGACGGTGGTGCCCTCGATGGTGAGGGTGAGGCCGCAGGTGGCTTCGCAGAGGGGGCAGATGCGCGGGGCGGTGCGGGGCATGGGCCCTCCTCGGGGCGGCAGGCTGCGGCGCGGGCGCGGACCGGTGGCCCGCCGTGCGCCACGGACGCGGCAGGCGTGGAGCGGCGGTACGCGCGTCGGACGGGGGTGGGGCGGGCGGCGCACCGAGCATACCGACCGGTAGGCACGCTGGGGAGGGGGTCGGGGCCGCGCGTTCACGCCCGCCGCCGCCGGCCCTGCGCCTCGGGGAGCTCGTACGCGGGGGGTCAGTCCAGGACCCGGGCCAGGTAGGCGTGCATCATGGCGCGGGTCTCGGCGACGATGCCGGCGTCCCCGGCCGGATCGGCCCGGAAGGCCAGCTGGACCAGTGCGTCCGTCGCCTCGACGGCCACCAGGACCGCCCGGGACAGTTCCGGGCCGGGGGCGAGCCCGAGGTGGGCGCACAGGAGCCCGGTCAGACGGGCGGCGACCAGGTCGTTGGGGTCGGAGGCGGGGCCTTCGGCGGGCGGGGCGGGCACCCCGAAGTCGACGAGGGCGAAGCCGGGGACGCTCCGCTTCATGGCGAGGTACTCGTCCAGCACGGCGTCGACGACGGGCCGCCAATGAGTGGCCGGGAGCAGGGCGAGCCGCCGCTCGATGCCCTCGGCGTACTGCTCGAGGTTGCGCTGGGCGAGGGCGACGGCCATGGCCCTCTTGTTCCCGAAGAAGCGGTAGACCGAGCCGATGGGCACGCCGGCGCGCAGGGCGACGGCGCGGGTGCTGAGGTTCTCGTAGCCGGTCTCGTCGAGGAGTTCCGCGCAGGCGTCGAGGATCCGGGCGAGGCGGTCGGCGCTGCGCTGCTGGACCGGGGTCCTGCGCAGGGGGTGGGCGGGAGGCACGGGGTCCATCATGCCGCTCCTGGCTCGTGGGTCCAGCGGTGCGGGCGCGGTCCTCAGTTCAGCAGGAGGGTCAGCCCGCCGATCGTGTACGTGATCATCAGCGCCAGCAGCGGCAGTTGTCCCGCCACCGCCCTGTCCGGCGGGAAGAGGCGTACGGACCGGTCGTGGGCGGCGATCACACCGAGTACGTGGCCAACGACGACGGCGATCACCTGGAGGGCGGCGAGGCCGCCCGGACCCAAGGGGGGACTGGGATCGGGGGCGTTGTCAGTGCCGAGTGCCATGCTTACCGTGCGTGGTCCTTCGGTGACGAGGAGGGAGAAGTAATGGGCGGTGAGATAGCCGAGGGCGATCGGCACGAGTGAGTGCGCGAAGGCGGTCAGCGGTCGCGGGTGAGGACCGCTGACGAGGCGGGTGGCCGCGGCGCACAGGCAGTACAGGGTGGCGACGAGGGCGATGGAGGCGAGCAGCCCGAGCGTGGCCGTGGGGGTGCGGCCGAGAGGGGAGGTCTGAAGGGTGTCGATCCAGGAGGGGTTGTCGGAGTAGCCGTCGTAGGCGGTGGAGCCGAGCAGGACGCAGACGGTGGCGACGAGTCCGGGCCGCTCGGGTGTCGCGTCGAGTCCGTGGAAGGGGTTGCGCAGGACCAGGCGGCCGTCGTTGCGTCGGCCGAGGGGTGAGAGCCGGGCCAGGAGGCCGGAGTAGACCTCGAAGGCGTCGGCCTCGGCGAACCAGCTCTCGCCGAAGCGGGCGGCGAGCAGCAGGTGGGTGGCGGTGTAGGCGGTGAGGGCGCACAGGAGGGTGGTGGTGGACGCGGGATCGGGAGCGACGAGTTCGAGCCAGGTGAAGCCGAACAGTCCGGCGGCGGCCGGCCATTGGCCGACCCGGGGCGGCAGGGGACGGCCGGCCCCGGGCGGCCGGCGCCGGGCCCGGGAGAGCAGGAGGTGCAGGGTGCGCAGCGGGTTGAGGAGGCGCCAGACGGGGCCGAGGAGAAGGGAGGCGGGCACGATCCCGACCCACAGCAGGACGTAGACGGCGCCGGGAGCGGGGTTGCGGCCGGGGTCGTCGGGACCGAGGAGGAGGTGGAGGAGCACGGCGAGGGCCGCGGCGAGACCGAGCCCGCGCAGGGCGGTGCGGGTGACCGGCGCGTCGGCCACCCGCTGGAGCCCGGCGGGCAGGGCGAGGCCGGAGCGGTCGCCGCGGAAGCGGGAGGCGGACCACAGGAGGCCGAGTGCGAGGAAGGAGACGAAGAGCGCCGCGAAGGCTCCGGCGAAGGCGTAGAAGGGGGAGATCGGCAGATCGTGCTGGGATCCGATCCCGTGCGCGAGCAGGGTCGACGGGTCGGCCGGGTGAAGGACCACGCCCTGGGCCGGCCCGGGGCCCGGCTGCGCGGCGGGCCATCCGGGGGGCGCGGCGGGCCATACCGGCTGCACGGCGGGCCATCCGGGGGCTGCCGCGGCGCGGGCCGGGAGGGCGGCGGCGGTGAGTGCCGGTCCGGCTCCGGCGGTGGCCGCGCCGAGCGGGACCAGGGCGGCCAGGGGACTCATCGGACGAGGAGCTGGGTCAGGACGAGCCGGGACTCGTGGGTCTCGACCTCGAAGAGGCCCGTGCGGTCGGCCGTCAGGACCAGGGTGGCCTCCTGGCCGGCGGGCAGGGCGAGTTCCTCGTCGTAGCCGTGGACGTGCAGGGTGTCGGCGCGGTCGCTGGTGACGCGCAGGGCGAGGCGCTCGCCTCGTTTCAGCTCGGTGCGGCCGGTGGCGGGTACCACCTTCCCGTCCCGGACGGCGAGGGTGACGGTCCGGTCGGCCGCCGGGGCCGGCCGGGTCGCCGGTGCGCCGGCCGGCGGGGATGCGGGGTGGCTGTGGGTTCCCCCGCCCGGGGGGCCCGCGGTCAGCGTCACCGCCGCCTCGACCGGCTTGCCGGCCACGGCCCAGACGGTGTGGTCGTCGGCGTACAGGCGGACGGTCAGGGTGTGCGCGCCCTCGGGCACCTGGGCCGCGGGCAGGTGGAACCAGGGGCCGTACACCCGGGCCAGCTTGCGGCCGTCGAGCTCCAGGTGGGCGTGGCCGGCGCCGGTGAGCGCGGCGCCGCCGACGCTGTCGGGGGTGAAGCGGAAGCGGGCGACGGCCAGTTGGAGGTTCCAGCCGTCCTCCGGGTCGGGGCGGGCCGTGAGCTTGACCTCGGGTGCGCCCTGGGCCGGGACCTCGCGCAGGCGGTGGCCGCCGCCGTCCTGGGTGTCGAGCAGGGTGCCGGCGCTGCCGGAGGCCTGTTCGTGGGTGGTGCCGGGTTTGTGGTGGGTGGTGGCCCGGCCTCCGCAGCCCGTCGCCGCACCGCCCGCGACCAGCAGGAGCAGGGCCGCCAGCGCCGCCGTGCGGGCGGAGCGCCGCTGCGGGGGGGTGCGGGGGGCGGGCGTCGGGCACGCGTCGCACCGGATGCGGGTCTGTGCGGGGACGGTCACTGCGGCACTCCGGTCATGGGGCGGGCCGGCCTGGGCGGGAGCGGGGTGGTCATGCGGTGCTGCCGTCGGGGCGGGGGGCGGGGGCGGGGAGGTCGGCGGTGGTGCTCAGTGCCGGTGCGGGGCCCGCCGGGACCGGGGCACGGTCGCCTGCCGGGCCGTCACCGGGGCCGGCGGGACGGGCCGGTGCGCTCGGGCCCGGGCGGGCCGACGCGACGACCGCCCACAGCACCCACACCACCGCGACCAGGGCCCGTACCCAGGCGGGGCTCAGCGGGATCCACGGGATCATCAGCACGGCCTTGTCGAAGGCGTCCAGCAGGGTCAGGGCGCCCAGGAGCAGGGTGAGGCGCGCCAGCCAGGGGCGTTCGGGGCGCAGCGCCAGGCCGGCACCGGTCCACCACAGGCCGAGCAGGAGCAGGGCCAGCGCCGGGACGGGGGTGTCCACCAGGGGCATCGTGGAGCCGGCCACGTCCAGGGCCAGGCCGGCCAGCCCCAGCAGCGAGGCCACCGTGCCCGTCCGGGAGCCGCGCAGCCTGCGCCACCACAGGGTGCCGCCGACCAGCAGCAGCACCGCCGCCACCGCCACGGCGATCTGGGTCTCGACCCGTTCCAGGCCCCGGGCGCCGTACCAGTCGCAGCCCGCCGGGAGCTTGCGGGCCTGGACGTTGTAGTCGGCGCAGACCATCAGCTGGGTGAGCTTCACCGGTTCGCCCACCAGCCGGGCCGCGGATCCGCTGACCTGTCCGCGCTCCTTGCCGCACTGCGGGAGCGTGCCGGGCGTGGAGCCGTCCGGGCCGTCCTGCCAGCAGTTCCCCCGGCCCTGGCCGTCCCACCACACGTCGGTGCCGTTGGGACGGGATGCCCCGGACCTGTCCTTGCCGAGGACGTTGCCCGCGTACCGGTTGTGGTGGGAGGTGTCGGTCTGCTTGGACCACCGCTCCTCGCCGCGGATGAAGGCCGGTACGGCGCTGAGGAAGAAGCCCGCGCGCCGGTGCCCGTACACCCAGTTGCCCTCGTAGAGGTTCCAGTTGCCCCCGGCGGTGATGATGCCGGTGCCGGGCGGCATGGAGATCTGCGGGCAGACCACGCCCTGCTCGTAGCCGCGTTCGGCGGGCGGTTTGGCGCAGGTGCCGTCGGCGACGTAGTGGTAGTAGTCGGCGTTGTTGTCGTGGATCAGGTTGCGTTCGAAGCGGGCGTGGTTCTGGGGGAGCCCGGGGTGTCCGGGGAAGGCGCTGTCCATCGATGCGCCGCCCATGTTCTGGTCGAACTCGTTGTCGTGGACCCACACCGAGTCCCCGGCGGTGCCGGAGTAGCCGACCATGTTGTGGTGGCTGCGGCAGCCGGTGATCTCGATGGAGTAGCGGGGCACGTCGTAGCCGCGGCCCTCGTTGATGTCGGAGGCGCTGCCGGGGTAGATGCCCGAGTCCCCGTTGCCGTAGGACTCGCAGTTCTTGTAGAGGCCGTGGTCGCTGGCGAAGGTCAGGAAGCCGTACTCGTCGTTCCAGCGGGTCAGGACGTCGTCGATGACGAAGCCGTCGCCGGCGAGTACGTACAGGGCGTTGAAGGTGGTGCGCTGTGCGGTGAAGTTGCGGAAGTAGATCCCGTTGGACCGGTCGGCGCGGATGGCGTTCAGCTTCTGATACTTGGCGTCGATGACGACGTCCGTGCGGGTGGCGCCCGTGCCCTCGATCTGGAGGTTCGTCTTGCCGAGGATGGCGACGAGGTTCTGGTTGTGCCGGCACTTCTCCTGCTGCTCGTACGACAGGATCTGGTAGCCGAGGGCGGAGTTGGGGGCCTTGAGCCGCGCGCACTCCCCCGTCGGCCCGGGCAGTGAGGGCTCCTCCTCGTAGAGGCCGGGCAGGACCGCGATGTTCATGCCCGGCCGGTCGACGGCGTCGACGGCCTCCTGGAGGTGGCGGTAGCCGCTCTTCTCGCAGCGTTCGTAGAGGTCGAGGTTGCGCTGCCGGAGTTCCTGCGGGAAGCCGGCCACGCGGCGTTCGAAGTCGGGCCGGCCGGTCTTGCAGACCAGCAGGTCGGGCTCGGCGGCACGGTACGCGGGGACGGATCCGGTGCCGTCGGGGAAGGCGACGGGGCGCTCCTCGTGCGCGCGGGCGGCGGGCGCGGCGGCGAGGAGTGACAGGAGGGCGAGGAGGGCGGCGAGGAGCGCCGCCGGCACGGCAGGGAACCTGCGGGTCCACGACATGCGCGAGAGAGTAGAGCAATGTTCATCTTTTGGGATCCCCCCGCGCACGATCCCGTGGCGCCGGTCCCGCGCGCCCCGGCCCGGAGGGGATTCCGGCCGGTGGCGGCAACACGGCGTTGACGTGGGGCGCCGCGAATCCTACTGTCAGCCATAGGATTCCTTCGACGGAGCGGGAGCAGCCCATGAGTGAGCAGGCCAGGAAGACGGCGGAGGCGCTGGAGTACCTCACCGGCTTCGGCAACGAGCACAGCTCGGAGGCCGTCCCCGGCGCACTCCCGCTCGGCCGGAACTCCCCCCAGCGCGCGGCCCTCGGCCTCTACGCCGAGCAGCTGAGCGGCAGCGCCTTCACCGAGCCGCGCCGCCGCAACCGCCGTTCGTGGCTCTACCGGATCCGCCCCTCCGCCGCGCACCCGGCGTTCACCCGCGTGGACAACGGCGCCGTGCGCACCGCGCCCTTCACCGACGCCGTCCCGGACCCCAACCGGCTGCGCTGGAACCCGCTGCCCGACCCGGCCCCCGGCACCGACTTCGTGGCCGGCCTGTGGACCCTGGGCGGCAACGGCGACGCCACCCAGCGCACCGGCATGGCCGTGCACCTGTACTCCGCCAACGCCTCCATGACCGACCGGGTCTTCAGCGACTCGGACGGCGAGCTGCTGATCGTCCCCGAGCGCGGCGGCCTGCTGCTGTGGACCGAGTTCGGCCTGCTGAGCGCCGGTCCCGGCGAGGTGGCACTGATCCCGCGCGGCGTCCGCTTCCGCGTCGAGCTGCTGGACGGCGACGCCCGCGGCTACGTGTGCGAGAACTACGGGCAGCCCTTCGAGCTCCCGGACCTGGGGCCGATCGGCGCCAACGGCCTGGCCGCCGCCCGGGACTTCCGGGCCCCGGTCGCCGCGTACGAGGACAGCGAGCGCCCGACCGAGGTCGTCAACAAGTTCTGCGGCAACCTCTGGGCCGCGACGTACGACCACTCCCCGCTCGACGTGGTGGCCTGGCACGGCACGCACGTCCCGTACGTCTACGACCTGCGCCGCTTCAACGTGATCGGGTCCATCAGCTACGACCACCCCGACCCGTCGATCTTCACCGTGCTGACCTCGCCCTCCGACACGCCGGGCCTGGCGGGCGTGGACTTCGTGGTGTTCGCCCCGCGCTGGCTGGTCGGCGAGGACACCTTCCGCCCGCCGTACTTCCACCGCAACGTGATGAGCGAGTACATGGGCCTGATCGAGGGCGCCTACGACGCCAAGGCCGAAGGGTTCGTGCCGGGCGGCGGCTCGCTGCACAACATGATGTCCGCGCACGGCCCGGACCGGGAGACGTTCGACAAGGCCAGCGCCGCCGAGCTGAAGCCGCAGAAGATCGACGACGGCCTGGCCTTCATGTTCGAGACCCGCTGGCCGATCACCGCCACCCCGCAGGCCGCGGGGGCGGAGCACCTCCAGCGCGGATACGACGGCGTATGGGAGGGTCTCCAGCGGCACTTCCGTGCCTAACATGCACCTGCCCCGCCCTCCGCACCGCCCCGGCGGCCGAGGACAGCCAGCCCCTACGGAGAACCACCCGTGACCGCCTTCGCCCCCGACTCCCTGGTGCTGAACCGGAAGCTGCCGCTCTGGTACCAGGTGTCCCAGTCCCTGCGCGCGTCGATACTGGGGCGCACGCCGGACGCCTCGCTGCGGCTGCCGACCGAGGAGCGGCTCGCCGAGCACTACGGGGTGAGCGTGCTGACCATGCGCCAGGCGCTCAAGGAGCTGGAGGGCGAGGGCCTCATCAGCCGGCACCGGCGGCGCGGCACCTTCATCGAGCCGGGTGCGACGCGCGGCGCCCCGGTGCGGCTGCTCGGCTCGGTGGACGCGATCGTGGCCCAGCAGTCGGGGGGCCGGACGACGGTGCTCGGCCACGAGCGCACGCCGGTGTCCGGGGAGCTGCTGGAGCACTTCCCGGACACGCCGGAGGTGGTCACGTACCGCAGGCTCCGGCGTGACGGCGAGAGCGGGGAGCCCACGAACTGGGTGGAGAACGCGGTGCGCCCCGAGCTGGCCGGGGCCGTGGACCTGGCGGACCTGGAGCGCTGGCCGATGACCAAGGTGCTGCGCGACGTGGTCGGCGTACGCATCAGCCGGATCACGGACACCGTCGAGGCGCGGCTCGCCGACCCGGTGACGGCCGAGCTGCTGGAGGTCCCGCTGCTGAGCCCGATCCTGCACTGCACGGGCGTGAGCTACGACGAGGACGGGCGGGTCGTCGACGTGGCCCGGATCCGGTACCGGGGCGACCGGTTCTCCTTCACGGTGACGGTCGAGGCGCCCTGACGGACGGCGTGCCGGCGCCGCCGGCCCCGGGATTCCGGGCCCGGCGCCCCCGGAGCCGGCGGCGCGGCACGGCCGTCACTTCTCGTCCTGCTCGTCCGCGGTGCGCTCGCCCTCCGCCTGGGAGGGCGTGGTGCGCGTCGTCTGCGGGTGCCGCTGGGTCTTCTCCCGCTCGTCCATGTCCTCGTCGAGCCGCTCGCCCTCGGCCTGCGAGGGCGTCGAGTACTCGTCGTACATGCTCATGGCCGACTCCTCCGTGCCGCCGCGCCCACGGCCCGTGCCGTGCCCGGGCCGCCAGGTGCGAGCCGCATATCACATACGTGGGCGGATGCGTACACAAGGAGCGTAACGCTTCGGCCGGGACACGGCCCGGGCCCCGCTGCCCGTCGCTACCATCTGCCGGGTGAGCGCTGACGTACCGCTGCTGGACGATCTGATGCCCTGGGCCGTGGGGGGCCTGCGCCTGGGCCGGGACTGGGTGGCGGCACCCGATCCCGGCACGCTCCGCGCCCGCTGGACGGCCCTGACCGGCGCCGAAGGGGCGGAGCGGGAGCGCCTCTTCCGCCCGAGCCGGACCCGTACGCCGTCCGCCGGGGCGGCCGCCCTGCCCGGGCAGCGCTCGGCCACCGCCCGCTTCGCCGAGGCGCCCGGCCCCTTCCCCGATCCGGTACGGGTGCTCCGCGCGCCCTTCGACGAGCAGTGGCTGCTGCCCGACCAGCGGCTCATCGACTCCGCGCGCCCCGAGCTGTGGCGGGTCCGGGACGCCCGCCAGGTGTTCCTGCTGGAGGCCCCCGGCCTGCTGGCCACCGCGCACCTCCCGGCGGGCCGGCTCGGCCGGATCCGCCCGCTGCACCGGCGCCCGGGCGGGGCCGAGCCGAACCTCGCGCCGGGTCTGCTGCCCCTGCTGGGCGGGCGCCTCGGCGGCCGGGTCACGGCGGAGGACGTGCTGTGCTGGATCCTGGCCGCGGGCCGGCCGGGCCCCCGGGGGTACGAGGTCCCGCTCGCGGCCGACCCGGAGCACTGGCGGGCCGGCCTGGAGCTGGGCCGGCGGCTGCTGTCCGTCCAGCTGCGCGGGGCGCGCGGCGGGGAGCCGCCCCGGCTGCCCGGCGGGCGGCGGCCCTATGTCCGGGCGGCGGTCACGGGCTGGCCGGCGGGGCTCGGCCACGACCCGGAGACCGAGGCGCTGACGCTGGGCGACGGGGTCGTCTCCCCCGTCCCGGCGGGGGCCTGGGAGTACGAGGTCCAGGGCGTCCGGGTGCTCGAGGCGTGGTTCGCCGCCCGCTGCGCGCACCGGGATCCGCAGGCGCGGGGGCTGGAGGGGCTGGGGCCGGCCGAGTGGCCGCGGGCCTGGACCTCCGAGCTGCTCGCCCAGGTGACGACCCTGGCGCTGCTGGCGGATCTGGCGCCGGAGCGGGAAGCGTTCAGGCCCGGGCCGCCACTGCCGGCCGCGGAGCTGGAGGCCGCCGGGGTCCTGCCGCCGCCGCGCTGGGCCCGGCGGCCGGCTTCGGTGCTGGACCACCAGGAGGAGGGGCCGGGCGGGCAGTTCGCGCTGCTGTGACCGGGCGGGCACGGTGCCGGCCGGGGCGGGGCGTCCGCCCGGCCGGGGCGGGGCGTCCGCTCGGCCGGGGCCGGACGGGCGTCCGCTAGCCGGGGCCGGGGAAACATGACGGGCGTCGTGGGCGGCCGGCACCGCGGCGCCCACCTGCGAGTGCCCCCGGAGCAGCCCGCCGCACGACAGGCGCCCGCCGCACGGCGACTCTCCCGCACCCCTACGAGTGTCCTGATGGCGCCAGTGTTGTTGCACCCGGCATGAAGAAGATCATCACCATCGCCGCCCTCGCAGTGGCCGCGTCCGCCGGGGCCGCGCCCGCTCACGCCGACAACGACTCCGACTTCGGCGGCGGCGTCCACGCCGCCGACAGCCGGAACTTCACCGCTGCCGCCGTCTGTCTCCAGGAAGTGGCCGTCGCGCCCGCGCTGGGCGACTGGACCGGCGACCACACCGACAACTGCTCCAACGGCAACGTCATCGACCACTCCGGCCGTTAGCCGTCACATCTACGGGTGGTCGCCCGTTCGCGGCCGCCGCGCTCCGGAAGACAGCGAGGCGGGGAGCGCGGCGGCCCGCCGGGCGCCGCCCGCCCTCAGCCGGTCGGGGCAGGGAACGGAAAGCCCGGGCCGTCAGGGCGTGCCCCATGCCGTCAGGAGCCGCGACACCGTGCGGTCGAACACCTCCGTCATGTCCGTCCCGGCGGCGGTCACCGGCGTGCCCTCGGTGAGGGCCGCCGCCAGCCGCGGGTACTCCCCCGTCGCCAGCCGCGAGCCGAGCCAGGCCGCGCGTACGCCCGCCTCGGCGGCCTCGCTCCAGGGCAGCGAGCGGGCCCGTTCGGCCATGGCCAGCTCCCCCGCCACGAAGGTGGCCACCGAGCCGTTGATGGCCGCGATCAGCTCCAGCTTCTCGCTCCCGGGCACCTCCAGCGGCTCCAGGCAGGCCATGCTGTGCTCCAGGTACCGCAGGGCGTTGGGGCTGAAGCCGTAGACCGGGCTCAGCAGCCGGGGCACCCAGGGATGGCGGCGCATCACGCCCCGGGTCTGACGGGCCAGGGCGAGCAGGTCGGTCCGCCAGTCTCCGCTCGGCGGGGTGAGGTCGTACTCCGCGCTGACCGCGTCGACCATCAGCTCGTACAGGTCCTCCTTGCGGGGGACGTAGTTGTACAGGGACATCGTCCCGGCGCCGATCCCGGCCGCCACCCGCCGCATGGACACGGCCTCGATCCCCTCCGCGTCGGCGATCCGCACGGCTTCGGCCGCGATCGAGTCGCGGCTGTGCGCGGGCCGGGGTCCGCGGCCGGCCCGTTGCGGGCGGGCCCAGATCACTTCGGGTTCAGCGGGGCTCCGGCCGGCTGTCATCGGTCACATCACCTCGTCGTCGTCTCGGCCACCATCTTAGTTACGTACGGCGTACGTAGTGCGGTAGGGTGCGCCGCATGACAACTACGTACGCTGTACTGAGTGAGGGCCTGGAGAAGCACTACGGCGAAGTGCGCGCCCTGCGCGGCCTGGACCTGGCCGTGCCGGAGGGCACCGTCTGCGGAGTGCTGGGCCCCAACGGCGCGGGCAAGACCACCGCCGTGCGGATCCTCACCACCCTCACCGCGCCCACCGCCGGCCGCGCCCTGGTCGCGGGCCACGACGTCGCCGCCGACCCGGCCGCCGTACGCCGCGCCATCGGGGCCACCGGCCAGTACGCCTCGGTCGACGGGGACCTGACCGGCCGTGAGAACCTCCGGCTCTTCGCCCGCCTCGCCGGACTGCGGGGGCGGACCGCGCGGGAGCGCGCCGACGAGCTGCTGGAGCGCTTCTCCCTGGGCGAGGCCGCCGACCGGGTGGCCTCGACCTGGTCGGGCGGCATGAGGCGGCGCCTGGACCTGGCCGCCGGACTGGTCACCCACCCCCGGGTGCTGTTCCTCGACGAGCCCACCACCGGCCTGGACCCGGCCGCCCGCGAACAGATCTGGACGGCGGTACGCGACCTCGCCAACGGCGGCACCACCGTGCTGCTGACCACCCAGTACCTGGAGGAGGCCGACCGGCTCGCCGACGGCATCGTCGTCGTGGACCGGGGCCGCGCCGTCGCCACCGGCACCCCGGCCGCCCTCAAGGCCCGGATCGGCGCCTACGCCGAGGTCACCGTCGCCGCGCCTCCCGCCCTCGCGGGCGCGGCCGTGGTCCTCGACCAGCTCACCGGCGGCCGGCCCGCCCTGGACGGGGAGCGGCTCACCGTCGGGGTGACCGTGCTGGACGGCGGCCTCACCCTCCCCCGGATCATCCGGGAGCTCGACGCCGCCGGGATCCCGGTGACCGACGCGAGCCTGCGCCCGCCCACCCTCGACGAGGTGTTCCTGCGCCTCACCCGGACACCCCTCGCCCCCGCGGACGACAAGGAGCGCGCGGCATGACCACCCTGCTCCACGACGGCGGCGCCGTCCTCACCCGCCAGCTCCAGAAGGCCCGGCACGCCCCGGCCCTGCTGATCCTGACCCAGACCATGCCGATCATGATGCTGCTGTTCTTCGGCTACGTGTTCGGCAGCGCACTCGCCCTGCCCGGCGCGGACTACCGGGAGTTCCTGGTGCCCGGGATGCTCGCCGCGACCGCCGCGAACGGCCTGATGACCGGCATGTTCACCGCCGCGCAGGACGCCCACCGGGGGGTCATGGACCGTTTCCGGACCCTGCCGATGAGCCGGACCGCGGTCCCGCTGGGGCAGACCGCCGCCGACCTGCTGACCACGGCGGTGTCGATGGTGCCGCTGATGCTGGTGGGGCTGGCGATGGGCTGGCGGGTGGAGACGGGGTTGCCGGGCGCGCTGGGGGCGCTCGGGGTGCTGCTGCTGTTCCGCTTCGCCACCGCCTGGGTGGGCACGTACCTCGGGCTGGCGAGCCGCAGCGAGGAGGCCGCGGGCCAGCTGGGCAGCGCCACCTTCGTCCTGCCGATGCTGTCCAGCGCCTACCTGCCGACCGGCGGACTGCCCGGCTGGCTGCGGGCGGTCGCGGAGTGGAACCCGATCAGCGCCGTCGCCACCGCCGTCCGGGAGCTGTGCGGGAACACGGGCGGCGCGGCCGCCGCACCGGACGCCGCCTGGCCGGCCGCGCATCCGGTGGCGGTCGCGGTGCTGTGGTCGCTGCTGCTGCTGGTCCTCTTCGTACCGCCGGCCACGCGCCGGTTCGCGCGCGGCCGCGACTGACGGCCGGCGGGGCCGGGGCCCGGGGAGGGCGTCTCGGGGGCGGCACGGCGGCAGCCGCCCCGGGCATTGCGCACGCAACCGGGCATCGCGCCGCCCTCCCGGTCGGGGCACGGTGACAGACCCGGCATCCACCCGGTAGGCAGACCCCATGACTACCGAACCCCTCCCCCTGGCGGGTCTCACCGTCGTCGCCGTCGAACAGGCCGTCTCGGCCCCCTTCGCCACCCGCCAGCTCGCCGACCTCGGAGCCCGGGTGATCAAGGTCGAGCGGCCCGACGGCGGTGACTTCGCCCGCGCCTACGACACCGCCGCACAGGGCCTGGCCTCCCACTTCGTATGGGCCAACCGCGGCAAGGAGTCCCTCACGCTGGACCTGAAGGACCCGCGGGGGCTGGAGGTGCTGCACGCCCTGCTCGGCGGCGCGGACGTGTTCGTGCAGAACCTCGCCCACGGGGCCGCCGCCCGGCTGGGGATCGACGCGGCCGCGCTGTGCGCCCGCTACCCGCGCCTGGTCGCCGTGGACATCTCCGGCTACGGCGCGCAGGGCCCGTACGCCCACAAGCGCGCCTACGACATGCTGGTGCAGTGCGAGGCCGGGCTGGTCTCGGTGACCGGCACCCCGGAGCGGCCGGTGAAGGCGGGGATCCCGGCGGCGGACATCGCGGCCGCCATGTACGCCTTCTCGGGGGTGCTCGCCGCCCTGCTGCGCCGTGGGACCACCGGGCGCGGCGGACCCGTGGAGGTGTCGATGCTGGACGCGCTGGCGGAGTGGATGGGGCATCCGCTGCACCACACGATGCACGGCGGGGAGCAGCCCGTACGGACGGGCCTCGCGCACGCGGTGATCGCGCCGTACGACGCCTACGCGACGGCCGACGGGGACCGGGTTTTGCTGTCCGTGCAGAACGACCGGGAGTGGCGGCGCCTCGCCGTTCAGGTGCTGGACCGGCCGGACCTGGCCGAGGACCCGGCGTACGCGACGAACGCGGCCCGCACCCGGGGACGGGAGAAGACCGACGCGGTGGTGGCCGGGGCACTCGCCGCGCTCGGGGCGGACGAGGCCGTCGCACGGCTGGAGGCGGCCGGGATCGCCTGCGCGCGGCTCAACTCGGTGGAGCGGCTCGCCGCGCACCCGCAGCTCGCGGCACGCGACCGCTGGCGGGAGGTGGGTTCGCCGGCGGGCCCGCTGCGGGCACTGCTGCCGCCGATCGGGCTGCCGGGTGGTGGGGAACCGCGGATGGGGGCGGTTCCCGCGCTCGGCGAACACACCGACGCCTTGCTGCGCGCCCTGGGGATGACGGACGCGCAGATCACGGCACTGCGCCGGGACGGTGTGATCGCCTGAGGCCGGGGTGGCGCCGGGGGTTCCCGGAAAGCACCGGACGCGGGGACGGGGCCGGGGTGCAGCCGGTCGGGGTGCAGCCGGACGGGGGGCCGGCCGCACGGACGGTCAGGAGCGGCGGCTGCCGAAGAGCGTGCGCCGCAGCCTGCGCAGCGGTGCGAAGAGCGCGACGCGCGCACTCCTGCTCCGCTGGACGTGGGTGTGGTCCCGCGAGGTCAGCTCGCGCATCAGCAGGGTCGCCTCGGCGACCTCGTGGTGCGGGGCGGCGGGTCCGCCCAGCACGGCGAGGTGGCGGTCGAGGCGCGAGCTGACCGCGCTGCTGCCGCAGGTGATGGCAGGCACGCGGGGCGGCCTGCTGCGCATTGCTATCTGTTCCATGTCTCTCCCCACCCGTACGAGGGCACCCGGCCCGGGCAGGGTAACCCTATCGCCCCCGTAAGGCCCGCGGGTATCCCGGTGGTGTGAATTACCCCTGTAATTACGGGTAGTTGACGATTACTCAGCGGAGTCACCGGTCACTCTCCGTGCTAATGGGGCGACTTGCGGGGCGGTGCTCGGCGAACGGTGACAGTGCCGTCACGAGGGGCGCCGCCCGGCGGGTCCTGCGCTAACTTGGAGTGATCACCCGGTGACGCAGGGGGGTTCGCGTGGTGGAGAACGAAAGCGGGGACGCCGGGCGTGTCATCGCCGGGCGGTACCGTCTGCTCGGCGTGCTGGGGCGCGGCGGCATGGGCGTGGTGTGGCGGGCCCGTGACGAGGTGCTGGGCCGCGAGGTCGCCGTCAAGGAGGTGCGCGCTCCCGCCGGGCTGGACGGGGCCGAGGTCGAGCGCATGTACCGGCGGCTGGAGCGGGAGGCCTGGGCCGCCGCCCGCGTCTCGCACCGCGGGGTGGTCATGGTCTACGACGTCGCGAACGAGGAGGGCCGCCCGTGGATCGTGATGGAGCTGGTGCGCGGGCTCTCGCTGGCGGAGGTGCTGGAGGGCGAGGGCCCGATGAGCCCGCAGCGGGCCGCGCACATCGGCGAGCAGGTGCTGGCCGCGCTGCGTTCCGCCCACGACGCCGGGGTGCTGCACCGGGACGTGAAGCCCGCCAACGTCCTGGTCGCCAATGACGGACGGGTGGTGCTGACCGACTTCGGCATCGCCCGGCTGGAGGGCTCCGCATCGCTCACGATGACCGGCGAAGTGGTCGGGTCCCCCGAATTCCTGGCGCCGGAGCGGGCGTTGGGGAACGAGCCGGGCCCGGAGTCGGACCTGTGGTCGCTCGGGGTGATGCTCTACGCGGCCGTGGAGGGGGTGTCGCCCTTCCGGAAGGACACCCCGCTGTCCACGCTGCGGGCGGTGGTGGACTCGGAGTTGCCCCCGGCGCGCCGGGCCGGGCCTCTGGAGCCGGTACTGGAGGGGCTGCTGCGCAAGGACCCGGCCGCGCGGCTGCCCGCCGCGGAGGCCGCCCGGATGCTGCGGATCGTCGGCGCGGGCGGGGCCGTACGGGACTCCGGCGGCCCGGCGTCGGGGCCGGGCGCGCCGACGGCCACCGCGCGGGCCGGCCACGGCGCGGGGTACGGGCCGACCCCGCCGATGCCGCTGCCGATGCCGGTGCCGGTGAGCGGTCCGCGGGAACGGGAGCCGGAACGGGCGCAGGGGCGCGCCGGGGTGGTGCTGACCCTCGGGATCGTGGTGCTGCTGGCGGTGCTGGTCCTGCTGGGGTGGCTGCTGCTGCGGAACACCGGGAGCGGGAAGGGCTCCGGCGCCACCCCCTCGCCCTCGGCCTCGCCCCCGGCGTCCCCCTCGGTCTCCGCCTCCGCGTCGGCCTCCGCGTCCCCGTCCGCCACTGCCGCGCAGGGCGTCACCCTGTACGTCCACACCGTGCGCCCCTCGTACAGCGGGAGCTGCCCGCCGTCCGAGGTGGTCGCGCCCGCCTTCACCGGGACCATCGAGGTGGCCCGGACCCCGGCGGTGGTGGAGTACCGCTGGGTCAGGCGCGAGGGGGGCGGGGCGCCGGCCGACGGCTGGCAGGGCATCACGTACGAGGAAGGCGGAGCGCGCACCCGCCAGCTGAACCACACCGAGCCGGGCGACCCGGCCGGCGCGAGCGTCCACGACGCGGTCCGGCTGGAGGTGCGGGCACCGGCCCTGGCGGTGTCGGCCTGGCAGGAGTACGCCCTGACCTGCGAGGAGGAGACCCCGACGGGCGGGGCCTCCTCCCCCGGCTCGCCGGGGCCTTCCGGTTCGCCGGCCGTGACGCCCGGCCCGACGCCGACGCCCACGCCGACGCCTGCTCAGACGCCGGCTCCCGCACCGGGTACGGACGCCGGCCCGTAGGCCGCGGCCCCTCGGACCCACGGCCTACGGCCTATGAGCCGCGCCCTGCGGACCGGCCGTCAGGGCGTCGGTCCTCAGACGTTGCCCGAGAAGACGGGCAGGTAGCCGCCGGACTGCCCGGCGGCGGTCGGGTGGTACGACTCGCCGATGTTGGCCCAGTTGACGCTGTGCAGCCAGGGACTGCCGGAGCAGATCTCGTGCCCGGTGAAGGCTCCGACGACCGAGGCGAAGGTGTAGCCGTGGTCGGCGGCGCGTTTGGCGATGGCGGCGTTGAGGTGGTCCGCCGCGCCGTTGATGGCGGTGCGTTCCCCCTCGGTGAGACCCGCGACGCAGGTGCCGTTCAGCTTGTAGAAGCGGGGGTAGCCGAGGACGACGACCCTGGCGGCGGGGGCGCGGCCGCTGATGGCGTTGTAGACCTGGTCGAGCTGGCCGGGGAGGGTGGTGTCGACGTACCGCTTGGCCTCGTTGACCCGGCTGACGCAGGTGGACTCGGATTGCAGGACACAGGTCGTCATCACGTCGGAGAACCCGGCGTCGTTGCCGCCGACGGTGATGCTGACCAGGTCGGTGCCGGAGTTGAGCGGGGCGAGCTGGTTGGCGAGGACGTCACCGGTGCGGGCGCCTGAGCACGCGGTGAAGGAGAAGGTCTGCGGGGAATGGGCGGCGGCCCACAGGGCCGGGTAGGCGCGGGTGGTGCGTTTGCAGCTGCCGCTGGAGCTGTCGTAGTTGCCGGCGCCGACGCCGGAGGAGTACGAGTCGCCGAGGGCGACGTAGCCGAAGTCGGCCTCGGCGGCTGCCGCCTGGCCGGCGCCGAACAGGGCGGCGCCCGCGGCGAGTAACAGGGAGGAGGTCAGGGCAGCGAAACGCGACATTCTCTTGCTCATGTGGGTGCGGCTCCTTGTGGGGGGTTACTCCTGAGTCCGTGGTACTAGGAGCCGGCGCTGTCTGGAAGTGTCCATGCCAAGAATGTTCGGAGTGGGATTCGGGTGGGCGCGTGGCCGGAATCTTCACGCGCGAACGGGTTTGAAAAGGGAACCCGAGCACCCGATCCGGCGAAACACGGGTGCACGGGGACAGTTCGTGCCGGATCATGGGCGCCATGCCAGCAGACCCGCATGACGCGCTGCCGATCCGGCTCCATGTCGACGACAGCGACTCGCCGTCGGACGTCGTCGACGCACTGTTCCTCGGCCGGTTCGCGACCGGCGAGCAGCCGTACGCGCAGAGCGTGACGATCGAGCGGGTGAAGGCGGAAGCCACCCTGCTGCCCCCGCGCGCCACCGTGCTCCGCGCGGCGCGCGACACCGACCGCAGCGCCACCCTCGCCGAGGGCGAGGGCTGGACCGTACTGGTCTCCCGCTGGAGCCGGGGTGCCGACGTGACCGTGACGGCGGTCAGCGACGAGCTCGCGCAGAAGGTGCTCGGCGAGGCCACGGAGGGGGCGCGGGACGAGCCCGAACCCCAGCCGGAGAACGTCACGATGGGCTTCTGGTACGTCTCCCCGCGCCGCGGCCCGTACCGCACGACCCGGCAGATCTCCGCGGGCACCTGGGCGGAGGTGCGGCCGAACTACACGGCGCCGGTGGCCACGGCGATGGACCGGCTGATGAAGGTCACCCCGGACGACATCGCGGGCCGGCTGCTCCTGCTCCACGGCCCGCCGGGCACCGGCAAGACCTCGGCGCTGCGCACGCTGGCGCGGTCGTGGCGGGACTGGTGCCAGGTCGACTGCGTACTGGACCCGGAACGGCTGTTCAACGACGTCGGCTACCTCATGGACATCGCCATCGGCGAGGACGAGGGCACGGCCAAGGGCCGGTGGCGGCTGCTGCTGCTGGAGGACTGCGACGAGCTGATCCGCGGCGAGGCCCGGCACACGGCGGGGCAGGCGCTGTCCCGGCTGCTGAACCTGACGGACGGTCTGCTGGGGCAGGGCCGCAACGTCCTGGTCGGCGTCACGACCAACGAGGACCTCGAACGCCTGCACCCGGCCGTGGTCCGCCCGGGGCGGTGCCTGGCCCGCATCGAGGTCGGCCGGCTGACCCACGGGGAGGCGGTCGACTGGCTCGGTACGGACGAGGGCGTCTCCCGCGAGGGCGCCACCCTGGCCGAACTCTTCGCCCTGCGGCGGGGAACGGGCCCCGCCGCCGTACTGCCGGCGCAGCCTTCGTCGGAGGCCGGCCTCTACCTCTGATCCCGCGTACTGCGGCGGAGCGGGTCAGGAAGCGCCGTAGCGGGCGCGGAGGGCTTCGGTGGCGGCGGCGAGGGCCTCGGCCTCCGTGAGGCCCAGGCGGTGGGCGCGGTCCGCGAAGGCCTGCGCGGCGGCGGCCGCCTCCCGGGAGGAGCCCTCCGCCGCCGCGACGAACGTCCCGTTGCGGCCCCGCGTCTCGATCACCCCGTCGGACTCCAGCGCCCGGTAGGCCTTCGCGACGGTGTTCGCGGCCAGCCCCAGCTCCTCCGCCAGCCCCCGCACCGTCGGCAGTTTGTAGCCCGCCGGCAGTTCCCCCGACCGGGCCCGGTCGGCGATCTGCGCGCGCAGCTGTTCGTACGGGGCGGCCGAACCGGCCGAGCCGTCGATCCTGATCCTGAGGTTGGTCGAGGTCACATCGCCGATTGTCCCCCACGCCCGGCGTCCGCCGGATAATTGGCGGGCGTCGCGGGCGCTCCGCCCGTAACGTCCGCCCCATGACCATCCACGTCCGTGACATCCGCCCCGACGACGTGCGGGACGCCGAGGCCGTCGTACGGCTCCGCCGCGCGGCCCTGCCCTACCTGATCACCACTGCGGCCGGCGTGGCCCATGAACTGGCGTCCGCCCTCCCGGGGAAGCACTGCCGCCTGCTGCTCGCCGAGACCCCGGACGGCCGTCCCGTCGGCACGGCCGAGACCGGCCTCGCGTACGACGGACCGGGCCCAGGGCCGTCGTACGCGAACGTCTACGTCGACCCCGCGCACCAGGGCCTCGGCGCCGGGTCCGCGCTGCTGCGCACGGCCGAGAAGCACCTCGCGGCGCGGGGCGCGGCGGACGTGTACGCCTGGGTGCTGGACGAGCCCGCCCACCGGGGTTTCGCCGAGCGCCGCGGCTACCGCCCCAGCCGCTCCGCGCACTTCCTGCGCCTCGACCTGGCGGCCGGCTCCCTTCCCCCGCTGCCCCGGGAGCTGCCCGCCGGGGTGGAGCTGCGCCCCGGTTCGGCCTTCGCCGCCGACCCCCGCCCGCTGTACGAGGCCGACGTCGAGGCCAGCGCCGACGAGCCGGGCGACGTACCGGCGGACCTGGACGACTACGGGGACTGGCTGGACGGCGTCTGGCGCCAGCCGACCCTCGACCACGAGCTGACGACGGTCGTCCTCGTCGACGGAGCGGTGGCGGCCTTCACCGCCGCGCGGACGGACGGCGCGACCCGCTACTCCTCGGCGATGACCGGCACCCTGCGGGCCTTCCGCGGCCGCGGGCTGGCCAAGCTCGCCAAGACCGACTCGCTGCACCGGGCCAGGGCGGCCGGGTACACCGAGGCCTTCACCGGCAACGACGCCGGGAACGGCCCGATGCTCGCGGTCAACTCCTGGTTCGGGTACGAGATCTGCGCGACCGAGACGCGCCACGCGAAGAAGCTGGGAGCACCTCAGTGACCACGTCCTGGACCGTGACCCTCACCAAGGCCGGCCGCACCAAGATCAGCTATCCGGCGGAGCAGGTGGCCGACGACGGGGACCGGATCTCGGTGCGCGCCCCCTGGGCGGCCGAGGGGGTGAAGGACTTCGGGTTCGTCCGCTTCGAGCCCGGTGACGTGTTCGTGGAGCACTTCTGGCGGACGCGGTGGTACGCCGTCAAGGAGGTGCGGACCGGGCAGGGCGTCCTCAAGGGCTGGTACTGCGACGTGACGCGCCCGGCCCTGATCCGCGGGGGCGAGATCGTGGTCGAGGACCTGGACCTGGACCTGTGGGTGCCGGCGGACCGGTCGGAGGTGCTGCGCCTGGACGAGGACGAGTTCGCGGACAGCGGGCTCACCAGGAGCGACCCGGAGGCGGCGGCCCGGGCCGTGCGGGCGCTGGACGCCCTGGAGGAGCAGGCCCGGACCCCGGAGGGTCTGCCGGGGCTCCTCGCCTGACCGCGGCGCGGTCCTCGACCGCCGTTTCCTGAGGGGCTTCTTACCCCTGCCTTAAGCGGATCCTAAGGATCCCTCCCAGCGGCCCGAACCGGGCGGAACCCGTAGTCGGGAGGGCTAGCTTGGCCGGGCCAGGACAGGAAGGGCCGCTGTGCGCCGCCGGGGGGCGGCGCACAGAAGCCCGATTCCGGTTCCTCCTGCGCTCCCCCGCCTCGCGCCCGAAGGAGATCCGCCCATGCCCGCACGCCCTGCCCGCAGCACCGCCCGCACCGCCGCCCGTACCGCCGCCCGTACGGCCGTCCGTACCGCCGCCGCCGGCCTGGTCCCGCTCGCGGTGGCCGCGTACGCCGCCGTGCCCGCGGCGGCGCACGGTTCGATGACGGACCCGGTCAGCCGGGTGGCGGCGTGCTACGCGGAGGGTCCGGAGGCCCCGAAGTCGGCGGCGTGCAGGGCGGCCGTGGCGGCGGCCGGGCCGCAGGCGTTCTACGACTGGAACGGGGTGAACATCGCCGACGCGGGCGGCCGGAGCAGGTCGCTGATCCCGGACGGGCAGCTGTGCTCGGCGGGCAACGCCAAGTACAAGGGGCTGGACCTGGCGCGGGCGGACTGGCCGGCCACCCCGATGGCGTCCGGCGCGCACACCTTCCGCTACAAGGGGACCGCCCCCCACAGGGGCTCCTTCGAGCTGTACGTGACGAAGGACGGCTACGACCCGTCCAAGCCCCTGAAGTGGTCCGACCTGGAGCCCGCGCCGTTCGCGAAGGCCACCGATCCCGGGATGCAGAACGGCGACTACGTCTTCAGCGGCACGGTCCCGAAGAAGACCGGCCGCCACCTGATCTACAGCGTCTGGCAGCGTTCGGACAGCCCGGAGGCCTTCTACACCTGCTCGGACGTGGTCTTCGGCAAGGACGGCGGCGGCAAGCAAGACCCCGCCCCCGGCACCCGGCCCGGCACCGCCCAGCCCAGCACCCGGCCCAGCGGTTCAGCCGGCACCGGCACCGCCGCCAAGCCGGCCGAGCCGGTCGAGCCGCCCAAGGCGCCGACGGACCGGCAGATCTCCGACGGCGCGGGGAAGTCCACGATCGAGCACCACGGCCACGGCGACAACGACCCGACGACGAACGGCCGGAGCGCCCCGTCCCCGATCGCCGCCTCCCCGGCCGCCGCGGCGCCCGCACCGGCCGGCGGCCCCGGCGGGGGCCTCGCCGAGACCGGTGGCAGCGCCGCGACCCCGGTGATCGCGATCGCCGGGGCCGGGGTGCTGGCCGTCGGTGCGGCCGTGCTGTTCGGTCTGGCCCGCCGCCGGGCGGCCGGGGGCGCCTCCCGGCGGTAGCCGCGAGAGGGCCGGCACGGCCGCCGGCGGGTGCCGGGCGGACCGCCGGCGCCTCGGACTCAGTCGAAGACCGAGGCGCAGGTGGTCCGTTCGGCGTGGGCGGGGTCGAGGGCGTTGAGCACCTCGTGCCAGGCGATCCGGTCGGTGAGGCCGATGGTCACGTGCTCCGAGAGGTCCAGTGCGCACAGGTCCTGGAGTACGACGTTGCGTACGTCCGGCCCGTCGAGGAAGGCGCTCCGGTACGGGGTGACCACCTGGTCGTACCGGGTGGCGATGACGGTGTACTTCACACCGGGGACGGTGTCGCCGCCCTCGTTCAGCTTCTGCTGGAAGGCGGAGCCGGCGATCTGGTCGGCGAGCCCGGGGGTGGCGGTGCTGATCAGGTGCTCGGCCCCGGGGAAGTACGGCAGGAGCTGGGTGAGCCCGGACAGGGTGGTGCCGTGGTTGTCCGGGGCGAGACCGACGAGGGCGTTGACCTTGGCGGCGCCGCCGAGGAACTTGAGGTAGTAGCGGGGCATCATGCCGCCCTGGGAGTGGCCGACGAGGTCGGCCTCGGCCGCGCCGGTGGAGGCGAGGACCTTGTCGACGAAGGCGTCGAGCTGGCCGGCGGACTTCTCGATGGGGCCGAGCCCGTTGAAGAAGGGCACGCCGGGCAGCTGGCCGTAGTCGAGGGAGTAGACGCAGTAGCCGCGGTGGACCAGGTAGGGGGCGAAGCCGAGCCAGTTGTCGACGGAGTTCCCGAAGGTGCCGTGGACGAGGACGACGGGGCGGGGATGGGCCGCGGACGGCTTGCAGGACCAGTTGTTCCAGCCGCTGCTGGGGGCGGAAGCGGCCTGGGCCGCGCCGGTGGGGGCGATCAGGGCGGCGGCGGTGAGGGCGAGGACGGCCAGCGGGCGGAGCAGGCGTCTCCAGGGCAGCATCGTGTGACCTCCATGGGGGGACCGCCCAGCGGTGGCGGGGGGCGGGTCAAGGGGAAAGACGTGGGGATTCGTCCCGTGATCCGGATCACAAGGGGCTGCTGTGGCCAAATTACGTTCCAGTAGCGGGACTTGGAAGTTACGCGTCGGTAAAAACTGGTGTGTCGAGCCCTCCTCCAGTACCGCTCAGGAACAATGGACGCCCCTGACAACGGACTTGAGGTGATCGCGGCCATGCCGAAGACCCCCGGCGCCGGTACCGCCCTGGCCACCCCGCCCGGCCTGGCGGCCGACCCCCTGGTCGCCGCCGTCACGGAGGCCGCCGTACGCGTCCTGGCCCCGGAGGCCGAGCGGACCGCCGTGAGCGGGGTGCCGCGCACGCATCTGGACGCGCTCGCCTCCGCCGGCGCGTACGGGCTGGTCGGATACGAACCGGATGCCGCGGCCGGGCCCACCGCCCGTCAGGTGGTCCGGGAGGTGCACGAGGTGCTGGCGGCGGTGGACCCGTCGACCTGGTTCGTGTGGACCCAGCACGTCCCGCTGGCCAAGGCCCTGCACCAGGCGGCCGGTCCGGCGGGGGCCGCCCTGCGCGAGAGCCAGCTGCCGGACCTCGCGCGCGGAAGGGTGCGCGCCACCGCGGGCTTCGCCTTCCTGCGCCATCCGGACCCGCCCGTGACGGCCCGGCGGGTCCCGGGCGGGTGGCGGCTCGACGGACGGATGCCGTGGGTGACGGGGTGGGACCTGGCCGACACCGTGTTCACCGGCGCCGCCGGCCCGTCCGGCGAGGCGGTGCTCGCCCTGGTCGACCGCACCGACGGCGGTCTGAGCGCCGTCGCGGGAGCCCCGCTGTGGGCGATGGACGGCACCCACACCGCCACCGTCGAGCTGCGCGACGTGCGCGTACCCGACGACCGGGTGGTCGGCCTGCTGCCGAGGGCCGACTGGATCCGGGCCTACGACCTGGAGAACGCCGACGCGCAGCCGGCCGTCTTCGGCCACCTGCGCGCCACCGCCGACTTCCTCCTCCGGTCACCCTCGTACGAGGGGCTGGGCCTGCGCCTCGCCGAGCGCGCCGCCCGGCTGCGCGCCGAGGCCTACGCCCTGCGCGACGAGGTCCCGCGCGGCGAGCGCACCGGGGACCGCCTCACCCTCCGGGCCGCCGTCCTGGACCTGGCCGTACGGGCGGCGGCGACCTGTGTGGCGGTGGCGGGCGGCCGGGCGATCCAGTACGGGCACACCGCCGGCCGGCTCTCCCGCGAGGCCCAGTTCCACCTGATCCAGGCCCAGACCACCCCGCTGCGCGCGGAGACGGCCCGGCTGATGCTGGACGGCGTCTGACGGGGCGCGGGACGCGACCGAGGCGGGGCGGACCGTGCCCGGGCCGAAGCGGGCGTTGGCGCGGTCGATGGCGGCCTCCACCGTGAGGCGGGACTCGCGGACCGGGTCCAGCGTGAGCTGGCGGGTCACGCCCTCGGCGCCCGTGAGGTCCTCCGCGCGCAGCACCATGCCGGTCAGCCGGGCCCGTTGCAGGCCGGCCGCGTCCATCAGGCGGTAGGCGAGGGTGCGCAGGTCCTCGTCGTGGGCGGAGGGCTCCGCCAGCCGCCGGGACTTCTCCCACCGGGTGCCGCCCGCGAACTGCAGGGTCAGGGAAAGGGACCGGGCCGCCTGGCGGCGTCCGCGCAGGGTGGCGCCGAGCCGGACCACGAGGCCGAGCAGCGCGGCCCGGGCGTGCGGGCCGTCCAGCTCCTGGCGGGTGAAGCCGGTCCGGACGGCGGCCGAGGAGGGCAGGTCGCGCGGGGTGACCGGGCGCGGGTCGATGCCGCGGGCGCGCTCGGCGGCGAGCCGGCCGGCCCGTTTGCCGAGGATGCGCTCGACGACCCCGGGCGGGACGTGGGTGAGCGCCCCGACGGTGTGCAGCCCGTACCGGCGCAGCGCCTCGGCCTGCCGGGGGCCGAGCCCGTGCAGCGCCTCCACCGGGAGGGGGTCCAGGAAGCCGGCCACCGCCTCCTCGGGCACGGCCAGGATCCCGCCCGGTCCCGGGACGCGGGCGGAGGCCATGGCCGCCACCGCCCAGGTGGCGGCGACCCCGATCCGGACGTCCGTGCCCAGCCGGGCCACCGCGCGCAGCCGGATCACCTCGGCGATGCGGGCGGAGTCGGCGCCGAAGTACCGCTGCGCGCCCCGGACCTGGACCAGCGCGGCCCGCGGCGGCAGGGCCTGGACCAGCGGGGAGAACTCGCGCAGCAGCTCCAGCACCTCGCGGTAGCCCTCCCCGGACAGGGCGGGGGCGCAGCGGACGTGGAGGACGCCGGCGGTGGCGCCCGCGCCGGTCATCCCGCGCTCCCCGGGCTGGAGTGCCACAGCTTGCGGCCCGTCGCGGCGCGGTCGCCGGGCGGCTGGAGGTCGGCCCAGGGGTTCATCTCGTAGCCGGTCGGGAGGTGGATGCGGCGGGTGGTTCCCCCAGTGCCCGCGGCGCCCGCGCCGCCCCCCGCGGCCAGGGGTTCGGCGAGCCGGGCGGTGACCGCCTCCAGGCCGCTGCGGCCGCGCAGTTCCACCAGCTCGGCGAGGTCCCACGCGGCGGCGCCGACCACGCTCAGGCTCTGCGGGCCGCGCCGCTGCACGACTCCCCGTACGAGCAGCAGGAAGGAGTGGAAGACGGTGTGCGCGCAGGCCTCCTGGCTGTCGTCGAAGAAGGCCAGGTCGACCAGGCCGGTGCCGTCGTCGAGGGTGGTGAAGATGACGCGGCGGCCGGAGCGGACCGGCGGCGTCTGGGTGGCCGCCTTGGCGCCCGCGACCAGTACGGTCCGCCCGTGCCCGGTGTCCCTCAGCCGGGCGGCCGGGGTCACGCCCAGCTCGGCGAGGAAGGCGTGGTGGTCGCCCATCAGGTGGCGGGAGGTGTCCATGCCGAGGACGCCCAGCTCGGCGCTGAGCCGCTCGGCGTCGGTCAGGTCGGGCAGCCCGACGGAGGCGGTGGACCGGCCGCCGCCGAGGGGCAGTTGGGCCGCGCCGCGGATTCCGCCCCGGGCTCCCGCCGCACGCTGGGCGCCGTGCAGTTCCGTCAGGTGCAGCAACAGGTCACGGCGGTTGCTGCCGAACGCGTCCAACGCCCCGACCTGCGCCAGCCGTTCGGCGACCGGGCGGCTGGGGTGGGCGCGGTCCCAGAAGTCGCGCAGGGAGGCGTACGGCTGTCCGGCCTCGATCCGGCGGGCCTCGGCCTCGCTGATGCCGTGGACGTCGGCCAGGGCGAGCCGCAGCCCCCACCGTTCCCGCTCCGGCCGGCCCGGGTCATCGGACACCAGTTCGATGCGGTGGGCGACCGCCGAGCGGTTCACGTCCAGCGGCAGCACCGGCACGCCCCGCCGCCGGGCGTCCGCCAGCAGCAGCCGCTTCGGGTACATCCCGGGGTCGTGGGTGAGCAGCCCGGCGTAGAAGGCCGCCGGGTGGTGGGCCTTCAGCCAGGCCGACTGGTAGGTGGGCACGGCGAAGGCCACGGCGTGCGCCTTGCAGAAGCCGTAACTGCCGAAGGCCTCGACGATCTCCCAGGTCCGGGCGATCACCTCGGGCGGGTAGCCCCGCCCGGCGGCCGCCGCCGCGAACCAGGCCTTGATCCGGCCCTGGGAGTCCGGGTCGGAGAGTCCGCGCCGCACCCGGTCGGCCTCGTCCCGCCCGCAGCCGGTCATGACGTGCACGATCTCGATGACCTGCTCGTGGAAGACCACCACCCCGTACGTCTCGCGCAGCGCGTCGGCCAGGTCCGGGTGCGGGAAGCGGACCGGGGCCCGCCCGTGCCGGGCCTCGATGAAGGGCCGCACCATGTCGGCGGCGACCGGGCCGGGCCGGAAGAGGGAGATGTCGACGACCAGGTCGTGGAAGGCGGCCGGCTGGAGCCGGCCCACCAGGTCGCGCTGTCCGGGGGACTCGATCTGGAAGCAGCCCAGCGTCTCGGCGGAGCGGATCAGTTCGTACGTCGGCCCGTCGCCCGGGGGCACCTGCGCGGGGTCGTCGAGGTCGAGGTCGAGGCCCGTCGCCCGCCGCAGCTCCGTGACCGCGTGCGCCATCGCGGACTGCATGCGCACGCCCAGCACGTCGAGTTTGAGCAGCCCGAGGTCTTCCACGTCGTCCTTGTCGAACGGGGACATGGGGAAGCCCTCGCCGCTGGTGGGCACCACCGGGGTACGGGCGAGCAGCGAGGCGTCGGAGAGCAGCACCCCGCACGGGTGCATGGCGATCCCGCGCGGCAGCGCGTCCAGCGCCTCGACCAGGTCCCACAGCCGCCCGTGCTCCTCCTCCCGCACCTCGCGCAGTTCGGGCAGTTCGGCCAGGGCGGCCCGGGCGTCGCGGGCCCGGATGTGCGGGAAGGCCTTGGCGAGCCGGTCGACGGCGGCCGGGTCCATGGACAGGGCGGCGCCGACGTCGCGGATGGCGTGGCGGACCCGGTAGGTCTCGGGCATGGCGACGGTGGCGACGCGCTCGGCGCCGAAGCGGCCGATGATCCGGCGGTAGACCTCCAGCCGGCGGGCGGACTCCACGTCGATGTCGATGTCGGGCAGCACCCGCCGGCGCTTGGACAGGAAGCGCTCCATCAGCAGCCCGTGCTCGACGGGGTCGGCGTGCGCGATGCCGAGGAGGTGGTTGACGAGGGAGCCCGCGCCGGAGCCGCGGGCGGCCACCCGGATGCCCATGTCGCGCACGTCGTCCACGACCTGGGCGACCGTCAGGAAGTACGAGGCGTAGCCGTGGTGGGCGATGACGTCGAGCTCCTCCTCCATCCGGTCCCAGTACTCCCGCCGGCCGGCGTAGCCGCGCAGCACCATGCCGGCCGAGGCGCGGGAGGCGAGCACCCGCTGGGCGGTGCGGTGGGCGGCGCCGACGAGGCGGGCCTCGGGGAAGTGCACGGAGCCGATGCCGAGGTCGTCCTCGGGGTCCACGGAGCAGGACTCGGCGGTCTCCCGGGTCCGGGCGAGCAGCCGGCGGGCGTCGGCGGGGCGCAGCCCGGCCGCCTCGGCGATCCGTTCGGCGGTCACGGCCATGGCGGCGGGATCCTTGAGCCACCGCTCGCCGGCGTCGAGGGTGGTGCGGGGGCCGATGGGGACGAGCCGGCGGGCCGCGTCGAGGACGTCCGCGACGGGGCCCTGGCCCGGGTCGGCGTACCGGACGGCGTTGGTCAGTACGGCCGTGACGCCCTGCTCGGCGGCGAAGCCGACGGTACGGGCGGCCAGGCGCAGCGAGCCGGGGCCGGTGCCGGTGCGGCCGTGGTGGACGGCCTCCAGGCGCAGGGCGTCGCCGTAGACCTCCCGCCACGGCGCGAGCAGCCGCGCGGCCCGGTCGGGGCGTCCGGCGGCGAGCGCCCGGCCCACCTCGGAGCCGGGCCCGAGCAGTGCGAACACCCCGTCGCCGCGCAGGGCCTCCCAGGGCAGCAGGGGCTGCGCCCGCCCGGCCGGGGCGGGCAGGGCCAGGCCGGAGGCACCCGCGGCGGCGTCCGGGCCGACGAGCCCGCCCGCCCCGGAGACGGCGGCGTCCGCGCCGGAACCGGGGCCCGGGCCGACGCCCCCGGCCCCGGCCCCCTCCTCCCGTCCGACCGGGACGGCGGCATGGGCGGCGGTGACCATCCGGCACAGCTCCGCCCATCCGGCGGCCCCGTCCCGGGCCAGGAAGACCGCGCGCGGGGCGGACTCGTCCACGAAGGCCCCGCCCCTGACGGGCGTACGCCTGCGGTACGAGACCTCCCCGGCGGCGCCGTCCGGCGGCCCGCCGGGCGCCCCCGCGGGGGACACGGCCAGGTCCACCCCGAACAGCGGGCGGATCCCCGCCCCGGCGGCCGCCTTCGCGAACCGCACCGCGCCCGCGAGGGTGTCGCGGTCGGTGAGGGCGAGGGCGTCCATGCCGCGCTCGACGGCGCGTTCCGCCAACTGCTCCGGGTGCGAAGCTCCGTACCGCATGGAGAACCCCGAAACGGTGTGCAGATGCGTGAACCCGGGCACCCGCGGCCTCCTGCTTCGCTCGACCTTCGACCTCCCCCTTCTCCACCATAGAGCAATTCGAATATCCGTGCGAAACAGTTGTTCGATCATCCATTCGGGCCGCCCCTGCTGCGCGGGACCCCGCGCGCGCCCAGCGTGGGAGCCATGACCCAGCCCGCCATGAGCAGCCCCGAAGAACCGTCCGCCGGTTTCCTCGCCGAGATCAAGGACGCCGTGAGCGTCCGGGCAGCCCTGCTGGTCGTGGGGGTGCTGGCCCTCCAGCTGGCCTTCATCACCTCGTACATCGGGGCCTTCCACCACCCGCGGCCCAGCCGGATCCCGATCGCGGTGGCCGCCCCCGCCGGACCGGTCGCCGAACAGACCGCGAAGCGGCTCGACGCCCTGCCCGGCGGACCGCTCGACCCCCGCGCCGTCAAGGACGAGGCGACGGCGCTCGCCCAGATCCGCAACCGGGACGTGGACGGCGCGCTGGTCGTCGACCCGTCCGGCACCACCGACCGGCTGCTGGTCGCGAGCGGCTCCGGGGCCTCGCTCTCCCAGGCCTTGGAGGAGATCGTCGGCCGGGCCGAGAAGGCCCGGGGCCGTACCCTCCGGGTCGTCGACGTGGCCCCCGCCGACCGGGGCGACAGCCGCGGCCTGAGCTCCTTCTACCTCGTCGTCGGCTGGTGCGTGGGCGGCTACCTGTGCGCCGCGATCCTCGCGATCAGCGCCGGCGCCCGGCCCGCCAACCTCCACCGCGCGGTCATCCGGCTCGGGGCGCTGCTCCTGTACTCGGTCACCGCCGGGCTGCTCGGCGCGGTGATCGCGGGCCCGGTGCTGGGCGCCCTGCCCGGCTCGGTCCCGGCCCTGTGGGGGCTGGGCACCCTGGTCGTCCTCGCGGTCGGCGCGCTCACCCTGGCCTTCCAGGGGGTGGCGGGCGTGGTCGGCATCGGCCTGGCCATCCTGGTGGTCGTGGTCCTCGGCAACCCGAGCGCGGGCGGCGCCTACCCGTATCCGCTGCTGCCGCCGTTCTGGCGGGACATCGGCCCGGCCCTGCCGCCGGGTGCCGGTACGTACGCCGCGCGCTCCATCGCGTACTTCAAGGGCAACGGCGCGGCCGCCCCCATGCTGGTGCTGGCCGCGTGGGCGGTGGCCGGCTCCGTGATCACCATGGCCTGCGCGGTCACGCGCCGCGGCCGCCCGGGAGCGGCGGTGGGCAGCGGCCTCCCCGACGACGCCCCGTCCGTCCCCCGCTTCGCGGGCGGGGCGGCGGAGCCCGCCGAGCGCCCCCGGCCGTGACCGCCTCCCCCTCACCGCTGACGCCGCCGCGCCGCCGCGAGCCCTCCCCGACGGCTCGCACGGGAATTCCCCTCCGAGTGCGCCCTACCGCACTCCCCCACCGGGGAGCACAATCGGCCTGACCACCCGCGTCGGACGTGAGGGAGGGAGCGCGTGCGCAAAGTGGTGCGCACCGCGGACGGCCGCGCCCTGATGGCGGAACGCTGGGGCGACCCGGACGGCAAGCCCGTCCTCCTGCTCCACGGGATGCCCGGCAGCAGGCTCGGCCCGGCGCCCCGCGGCATGGTGCTCTACCAGCGGCGGATGCAGCTCATCGCCTACGACCGGCCCGGCTACGGCGGCTCCGAACGACACCCGGGCCGCAGCGTCGCCGACGTGGCCGAGGACGTGGCCGCCATCGCCGACGCCTTCGGGCTGGACACCTTCGCCGTGGCCGGCCGCTCGGGCGGCGCCCCCGGCGCCCTGGCCTGCGCCGCCCTGCTGCCGGATCGGGTCACGCGGACCGCCGCCCTGGTCCCGATCGCCCCCAGGGACGCGGAGGACCTGGACTGGTTCGCCGGAATGGCCGCCTCGAACGTACGCGAGTACACCACCGCCACCGACGACCCCGAGGAGCTGGCGGCCCGGCTGATCCCGCGCGCCGCCGGTATCGCCAGGGACCCCGGCCGGCTCCTGGACGAACTGCGCCGGGAGCTGACCGCCAGCGACCGCATGATCGTCTCGGACGCCGGTCTGCGGTCGATGCTGCTGCGCAACTACCGTGAAGGAGTGCGCACTTCGGCGTACGGCTGGATCGACGACATCCTCGCCTTCAGCAGCCCCTGGGGCTTCGACCCCGCCGACATCCGCTGCCCCGTACTGCTCTGGCACGGGGAGCTCGACGTCTTCTCCCCCGTGGGCCACTCCCGCTGGCTGGCCCGCCGCATCCCCGGCGCCACCACCGCCATCGATCCCTCCGCCGCCCACTTCGCGGCCCTGCGCGCGCTGCCCGGCGTACTCAACTGGCTGCTGCGCGAGCCCCTGGGAGAACAGCAGCCCGCCTAGGCCCTGTCGCCAAAGTAGCGCCGGTCAGGCCCGCGGCGGCCGGTGCCGTGCATCGCAAGGCGGAGGGGCGCCCGAGTACTGGACGTACTCGGGCGCCCCGACAACGCGGCGAGGTGCGGTGCCGGGGGCCGCGGGCCAGGCGGGACTTTGACGACAGGGCCTAG